>JAUZRG010000206.1 GCA_030950585.1 Mariprofundaceae bacterium
GGGGCATCCAGTGAGTATTGCATACAACCCAACAGCAAAAGACTTTCCAAAATATGCACGAACGATGGTTGAATTGATTGGTGTTGAAAAAACGCTTCAATATACGCAAACCTATGGTGGCCACATTGTTTATTTTCGAGCGTGGCAAGATGATAAAAGCACATGGAAAGAATCAACCAGCAACTTAGTTAAAATCATTGGTGTGAAGTTGGCTAAAAAAGTGGTGGCTGAGTTCAAGGGCGAATCTTTTACCATGCCGCGTTGTAGTTTGGTGATGGCAAGGGTGACTTCACAAAGAATTTTGGATGATTATTTTTTAAATGGCTTCACATCCATTCAACTTTCTAAGAAATACAAACGACACGAGCGGCGAATCAGGCAAATCATTGAACAACACCAACGTGAATGGATAAAAGTATATAAAACCATGCGCCTCATTCAAAAGGTGGGTGTTGAATGAACAATATGAACCTATGTTGCAAAGCCTGTTTCATTTTAAGCGACCAAGGCAAAGAACCAGCCATCAAGTTAGGTGTGCTTATTGGTAAGGGTGATGAAATGGAAGGGGTCTTTGATGTTTTGGATGTTATGAACGCCCTGAATATTGAGTACCTAAACCTTGGTGATGGTGATGACGCTTTATATTCCGAAAAGGGGGCGGGTGCGTATGAAAAGTATTTTATACCAGCCTTATCTTGTGCGGATACTGGCAAAAGTTGGGTCATGGTAGACAGGCCAAGGGGAAAAGATGTCTATGTTCGCTTTTCTGGTTTAATTCAAATGATTAAGACCGCACCAAATACAGAAAAGAAAAGTCTGCCATGCTAAACATGAAACCCCTTGCAATTCCTTCCCCTTGCTGGCTACTATGGCCGCAGGGCTTAGAAACCCTTACAACACGGCGACCACTACCGTTATCCAGTGGTTTTTTTATGTCTACAGGACAAAACCAGCCTAAGGGCTTTCTTGTTCGGGTAGGTGCGAAGCTTCAAGCAATTGAAGTGGACGAAAATGAGAATACAAAACCCTTTGGGGGAATCTCAGCACGCCGTCTTGTTGTACGGTTTCTAACTGCCCGACACCTAGTAAGGTGTCATTTCTTAGAAGAAACAACAGGAGGCCACACAATGGCCAGTATTCTAGCAAATCAAACCACCATCAAAAAAACCAGCAAGGAAGATAAGTCTAATATTAGTTTAGGCTGGAAGATGATCTTCATTGCCGTATTTCTTGGCATTATATCGCTTTATATGAACGTTTCCTTCGGCTATTCACTTGGTACTGATTCAGCCAGCAAGTTCACAATGGCGGGGCAATATTTATCATTTGATCTAGCTAAGCTCATATCCTTGTTAATCATTGGTTATGCATTGACCAAAAAGCAACATGTTCACGCTGTTGTTTTTAGCATTGTTTTTGTGTTAACCGTTGGTTTTTCTCTTATTTCAGCCCAAGCTTATATGGCCAGTTTATTGCATGGTCAGAAGGTTGAACGGCTGAAGGGGTCGGATGCTTATCAGGATAATAAGAACGCCAAGCAACGCGCATCAAGCAAGGTTGAATCATTGGCTATATCATCCAGCGAAGTAGGCACAGCACAAGGCAAGATTGAACGCTTAGAGCGTCAGGCATCGGCAGCAAGATCAACATACGAGAACTACGCAAACCGTGGCAACTACCCAACCCGAGCGAACCAAGCGGCCAATGAGCTTGATAGCATAGAAGCACAGCTTGAAAAACAACAATCCATTGTTAACCAAGGGAATGCCTACCGTGGGGCTTTGACTAACCTTGCCCGCTTGGAAGGCAAACAAGTATCAGGTGGCTTTGAATCCGTTGAGAATGCTGGTCTTTCTTCTGTTGCGTTTGCGCTTGGTTTGGATGTTAAAACCTTTCAAGCTCGATTGCTTTTATTCATGGCCATTGGTTCAGAGTTAATCACTACGATGTTCTTTTTCTATTCTGGCCATGTTCTGGGGTCGCGTGTTCGTAAATATACCCACAACGAAATGATTCAGATGCAGCACCAGTTGATGGAAGAAACCAAAGAGAAAGAAGCTATGAATGATCAATTCAAAAGCTTTTTGCCTGTGGTTGAAACATTAGCTGAAGCACAATCCACTGAAGAAAAAATAGACCCCGAAGACATTGACTAGGAGAACGCCCCAATCACTGAGAAAAAGGCCATCGGTACAGAGTACACATGCTTTGAAGATGGTTGCAGCAACACCTTCACCGCTCGCACTGTTTGGCATAAAAGGTGTGATGAATGCAGGGAGAAACAAAGTAAGCAACACCGCAGGGCTAAAGGATGTGTGTCATGATTAAGCAAAACAAAAAAGATTATAATTTAGGTTTTAAGCATGGCTTAGAAGGCAAGCGTTTATCCAAGGATGAACTGAATGCTTTAGGAATAACCTATCTTCAAGGCTCTTATTTTTCTGGTCACATCATGGGTACAAAAAAGCAGGAACAAAAAAAGGGGAAATATCATGAGTGAAACACTTTACCACCTCATTAATGACGAAGACGAAGACAATATTCATGAAGTTGCCAGTTGTGCGTTGTCACTTATTAACGCGCTTAAACATAAAGATAAAGGCTTGACCGAGAAGCAGCTAGAAAACCTTATTGAATCATTAGGTCGTTTGCATGACTTAACCAATACAGTGACCGCAAGCATTGGCGGGCAGCTTGAAACGATGTGTGGCATTGAAGGCGACTTCTTAAGCAATGTTGAAAAGCACCAAGAATACCTTAAGCAAGGC
>JAUZRG010000207.1 GCA_030950585.1 Mariprofundaceae bacterium
CAGCACTTCCCGCTAGCCTATAAATCCCTTTACTTGTAACGTTTTCAAAAAGAGTCTTTCGCAGACTATTAAATTGATTGAGGTGTCCTATGAAGGAAAGCAGGTTTAGGAAAGACCTTTCGATTAAGGGCTTGCTAAAAACGTGTCGCAATATTTTTTGATGGTATTCCTGACGCAAAGCAAAGCCGTAGCGGTATCACGTTATCTGAATGTTTGATGTCAGGTCTTGCCATTTTTGGTCTTAAATACCCATCACTTTTACAGTTTGATCAAAGCATAGATGATGAGATTATCAAACAAAATCTGAACAACCTTTTTAACCAAGTTGATCAAAGTCATGTTACTTGGTATGAAACAACAGACAAAAAAGGAAAACACGATCGCTTTCGATTCATTAACCAAGTCTCATTGAATGCATCAAACCCTGACTGCAAAGTGAATTTCCTAGAATGCTGGGAAACCAGCCTGAAAGGAAAAGTGCAGCCTTGGCATAGGAAAGTGGATAGCGGGAGGAGCTGTACAAAGAACGACATTTGATTGAGTGCCTTGTCGGCAAAATAAAACAGTTCCGAAGGGTCTTTTCACGCTTTGATAAGTACGCTAAAAACTATATGTATTTTGTCCGTTTTGCAGCTTCAATCATATGCTTGAGGTGAAATGTCAACACAGCCTAGCTTTCACTCATCATATTGATGAATATCCAATCAATGCATCCTCTTTATAACCATGCATTTACATGAGTGTTTATAAGCTAGATAATACAGCAAGACCATCTTTTAACTGTTTGCGCGCCATGCCCAAAGTAGCACCGCCTTGAGCAATCACCAAATAACCAAACACCTCTGGGTTTTTGCGCCAAGGTGTGATTAAATGAATCTGGTCACAAAGTGTGATCAAGATATCTTCAATTTCTGATTCTAAACCCAACCTTTTCATGGTTTCACGTTTGGCTTGTACAACCTTAGTATTACCCGCAGCAGCAACATCTACATCAAAATCACCTGATGTTTTTTCTGCCAGAACCAAACCACAGCTAGAGTCTACTAGCATCGCAGCCACAGCACCCTCTACTTTCATCAACAACTCAACCATTTCTTTTGCATTAGACATATTTATATCTCCCTCTCTCAATTTTATAAAATGAACTATCTCAAATAGACCATCATAAAAAGTATTAAGCATTATTGAGGATATCCCTTTATTGTCAATGCAACCACAAGCCATTTCCCTTGACATGAAAAAAATATTACAATAAAAAACAACATAAACACTTATGAATGCTTAGATATCAATATAAAGACCTTATGAAAAAGTAGAGATTTATCATGGTTGATTATCAGTATTAGCAGTCCACGTAAAATGAATATATATGGTCTGTATATTGACCATATAACGAAAGACACGAAAGTCTGTCAATGAATATATTTGGATGAAAAGTAGCCTGTGCCATTGATAGAAATAAGGTAACTGTCATCAATAAACTGGAATGACTCTAACCCCTTTCCACGTTGAACTGTGGAGAGTATCGCTTTGAATACTTTCCTGATTTCTTCTGGCTTCAACTCATCCAGACGTTCCCTAAAC
>JAUZRG010000208.1 GCA_030950585.1 Mariprofundaceae bacterium
GTTTAGAAAACTTCGTTTCCCATGTTGACACTGTTCCTTTATGGATACCAAAAATACGTCTCGTGGCTCGTAAACCCAAACCCTCACTCCGTACACGAATAACACCTGCAACCTTGCTCAATGAGCTGTTCAGCTGCGCCATCGGAGTATCCCTTGTTTCGGAGAAAATGCTTTTGCGGCTTAAGCACTTATAAAGATGGCGAATACCATTGTGTTTCGTCGTATAAACTTTGTGTGTTTTAAGCTTGGAGCCTAAGCAGTATGGGAAACTTACTTGTTGGGAAGATGACATGGCCACACTCTAACAAAAATGACCCTGTCGAGAATACTGGGAATCACTGAAGCCCAGTACCGTTTGTATACGGTGTTGAAAAAGAAAAAAGTAGTGCTTGAAGGTGATGCCCGATAAGACTATTCGGGCATCACTATGTGAGAGGGTATCCGAAAAGCCGCTTTAAAACGGACGAACAATCACCAAGATGACAATAAACAATAGTCCAAACACAGGGGCTTCGTTAAACCAGCGATAAAACACATGGCTTCTAGCATTGCGTTGTTGGGCAAAGATTTTAACTAAACACCCACAGTAATGATGATAACCGACCAATAGCAGGACAATGGCAAGTTTGAGGTAAAACCATGTTTCAACTTGTAGGTAGGTCCATTGCATCCATGTTAAGGCACTGCCTGAAATAATGGTTAACAGCATCATGGGGGTGACAAAGCGATAAAGCTTTGCTTCCATCATACTTAGGCGATCATGCACAGGGCCTTCATCAAAAGCAGCGTGATTGACAAATAAGCGTGGTAAATAAAACAAACCCGCAAACCATGATACCATCATCACAATATGAAAAACCTTCAACCATTCCATCACATACCTCACTTTGAGCGGCGCAGTGTAGTGGGGAAGGCTTTAAAACAAAACCATGCATGAACATCAGCTCCTCCCGCTATCCACTTTCCTATGCCAAGAATAACGTTTTTTTCAGCTTGGGGCAGCGCAAAGCCTTTGCCTTCAGTTCAGGCAAATCATGTGACTCAATTTTTCAAACGTTCAACACACCAAAGTTAAGGATACC
>JAUZRG010000209.1 GCA_030950585.1 Mariprofundaceae bacterium
CCAGCTGTGGCTATCGGATGTATTAAGGAGGCATTGTCTCTTGAAAGTATCTTGACTCTTAGACTTGCCTAAAGCTTCAAGTTTCTGCTGGAGAAATGTTGTTCAAATATGCGACTGAGAATCGCTGGAGCCCAGTGCCCACTTTGTTTGATTGAAGGTATTGAGCTCGATAAAAGCCAAGTACCCGTTAATGGCACGGAGTGTGCTTTTGGTCAATGGTATTATGGTGATGGACAGCAACTGAGAAAAATGCCTGGTTTTCAAGAATTAGAGGCGGCGCATGATGCATTGCATACTACCTACCGACAAATTTTTGTATTGCTCTTTGGTAAAACAGAAAAAACACCCTCTTTTTTTAGTCGTTTATTTGGAACTTCTGCAAATGATAGTGAAGAAAACAAAGAAAAAGCCTTAGAGAAATATAAAGTGCTTGAAAGACAATCAAGCGTGATTCGTAACCACTTAATACAATTAGAAAATATGATTGATGTGATGGGCGAAGAGCAGTTGTCACGTTATATTTCAGAGCATTGATTTAACTTAGGTCTATCTTTTGGTGTCCCTCATGTTTGTTTATGTATGCTTGCGCTCGATGGAGGTTTTTTATGGATTGTTTGATGCAGAATTATGCGCGTTACCCTTTGACATTGGTGCGTGGTCAAGGCTCTTTTGTGGAGGATGACCAAGGCAAGCGTTATTTGGACTTTGTGTCGGGTATTGCTGTGAATGCTTTGGGGCATGCGCATCCAGCCTTAACAAAGGCGATTACTGAGCAAGCGCAGGAAATGCTACATTGTTCTAATTTGTATCACATTCCTTTGCAGCAAGAGTTGGCACAGGTTTTATGTCAAAAAAGTGTTTTGGATGCAGCTTTCTTTTGTAATTCAGGCGCAGAGGCCAATGAGGCTGCTTTTAAATTGGCGCGCAAATACCATGCAGACCAAGGTTCTGAACGGCGCACCATTATCAGTGCTGTGGATTCTTTTCATGGGCGGACTTTGGCAACATTGACAGCGACAGGCCAAGAAAAAGTAAAATATGGTTTTGACCCCTTACCAGCAGGCTTTGATTATGTGCCTTATGATGATGTTGAAGCACTGGAAAAAGCCATCAATGCGGACACTGCGGCGGTTGTTTTAGAACCCATTCAAGGTGAGGGTGGTGTGCATACACCAAGTGAAAATTACTTGTTAGAAGTCCGCAAGTTATGTGATGCACATGGTGTGCTGTTGATCCTTGATGAGGTGCAAACAGGTATCGGTCGTACAGGCACAATGTTTGCTTTTGAGCAGGCTGGAATACGCCCTGATGTGTTGACTTTGGCCAAGGGTTTAGGTGGCGGTGTGCCTATTGGTGCGATGTTAGCGGTGCAAAAAGTGGCCGCTTCTTTTTCAGCAGGGACACATGGCTCGACATTTGGCGGCAATCCTCTTTCATGTAAAGCGGCCTTGACGGTTCTTTCTGTTATGGAATCAGAGAACCTTTTGGACAATGTTTTGGCACAATCTGCTTTCTTATTAGAAGGTCTGAAGGCCTTGCAATTAAAGTACTCTTGCATTCAAAAGGTAAAAGGTAAGGGCTTATTACTGGGCTTATCACTTGATGGCAATGTTGGCCCGTTGTTAGAAGCCTGTCGTACAAAAGGCTTGCTGATTGTACCCGCTGGACCCAGTGTTGCTCGTTTTTTGCCGCCGTTAACGGTTAATCGTCAAGAGGTGGAACAGGCTTTAGGGATCCTTGAGGAAAGTCTTGTTTCAGTTGGGTAGTTTATGAAACATTTTTTAACATTGCAGGATATTGACCAGCAACAAGCTGCGTATCTATTGCAACGCTGTGCGCAGTTGAAAACGAAAGTAAAACAGGGAGAAGTTCATCACTCTTTGGCTGGCAAAATGCTGGCCTTAATTTTTGATAAGGCCTCGACACGGACGCGTGTGTCTTTTGAGACAGGGATGTTTCAATTGGGAGGGAGTACCATGTTTTTGGATGCTCAAGCCACGCAAATTGGACGTGGTGAGCCGATCGAAGATAGTTCACGTGTGATTTCTAGTATGGTGGATGTGATTGCGATTCGCACCCATGAACATAGTATTATCCAGCGTTTTGCGGATTATTCAAAAGTACCAGTGATCAATGCTTTGACTGAATTAGCACATCCATGCCAAATTCTTGCTGATGTTTTTACTTATGTGGAACATCGCGGTGATATTCATTCTAAAACAGTGTGTTGGGTCGGTGATGGCAATAATATGCTTCATTCATGGATTAATGCAGCTGCTTTATTTGGTTATCGCATGCAAATTGCATGCCCAGAAAATTACATGCCCGATGCTGATGTGGTGGCGCAAGCTAAGTTGTTGGGTGCTGATATTGAAATCACAACAGACCCATTAGAAGCGGCCACGGGTGCTGACTTGGTCAGTACGGATGTCTGGGCTTCGATGGGTCATGAACAAGAACAAGCGCAACGTGTGGCTGCTTTTGCCAATTACCAAGTGAACACCGCAGTGATGCAACAAGCAGACCATGCTGCTATTTTTATGCATTGCTTGCCTGCGCATCGTGGTGAAGAAGTCAGTGCTGCTGTGATCGATGGTCAACAGTCTGTGGTTTGGGATGAAGCAGAAAATCGCCTACATGTGCAAAAAGCGTTATTAGAATATTTACTGATAGGGGAACAAGCATGAAGAAAAACATTAACAAGGTCGTTCTTGCTTATTCAGGTGGCTTAGACACATCTATTATTTTGAAGTGGCTTCAAGACGTTTATGATTGTGAAGTGATTACGTTTACCGCTGACATTGGTCAAGGTGAAGAAGTAGAGCCTGCGCGTGCCAAAGCAAAAGCGATGGGTGTTGACTCTATTTTCATTGAAGACCTGCGTGAAGATTTTGTGCGTGATTATGTTTACCCGATGTTTCGTGCCAATGCGATCTATGAAGGCGAATACTTACTTGGTACTTCAATCGCCCGTCCACTTATTTCTAAGCGTATGATTGAAATTAGCCAAGAGCTTGGTGCTGATGCCGTTTCTCATGGTGCAACAGGTAAAGGCAACGATCAAGTTCGTTTTGAATTGGGTTTTTATGCTTTAGACCCGAATATTCATGTGATCGCGCCTTGGCGTGAGTGGGACTTAACGTCGCGTGATACCTTGTTAAAATATGCAACAGATCATGGTATTCCTGTTGATTTTGCTCAGCAAGGTAACAAATCACCTTATTCAATGGATGCCAACTTATTACATGTTTCTTATGAAGGTGGTGTGTTGGAAGACCCTTGGAATGCACCTGAAGAAAGCATGTGGCGTTGGAGCTGTAGCCCAGAGTCTGCACCAGACTTAGCAGAACACATTGAACTTTCATTTGCTGGTGGTGATGTGGTTGGGGTGAATGGTAAGGCTATGACACCTGCACAAGTGTTAACGCTTTTGAATGAGTTGGGTGGTAAACACGGTATTGGTCGTGCGGATATTGTTGAAAATCGCTATGTGGGCATGAAAGCGCGCGGTTGTTATGAAACACCAGGTGGAACTATTTTGCTTAAGGCGCATAGGGCGATGGAATCATTAACGCTTGATCGTGAAGCTGCGCATTTAAAAGATGAGTTAATGCCAAAATATGCAAGTATGATTTACAATGGCTACTGGTTTAGTCCTGAACGCCTGATGATGCAGCAATTGATTGATGCTTCTCAAACGCATGTGAATGGCACGGTGGCACTTAAACTTTATAAAGGTAATGTGATTGTCACAGGTCGCCAATCTGATCAATCATTATTTGATGAAAGTTTATCAACCTTTGAAGATGATGATGGTGCTTATAATCAAAAAGATGCAGAAGGTTTTATTCGGTTGAATGCTTTACGTTTAAAAGTAGCTTCTGGCCGTTTATAGTTTTTTGATGTTGAACGATATTGTTGATTTAAAATTGATTCGAGGTGTTGTGTGAAATTTAAACCTGTTCTATTAATTGTTCTGGATGGTTGGGGTCTTGGTGATGGTGGTCCCTCAGATGCAATCGCACAGGCACATACACCTCATTTTGATTTTTTGTGGAATAATTATGCGCGTACACAACTGTGTACGCACGGTCATCATGTTGGCCTGCCTGCGAAAAAGGATCTTGGCGGATCTGAGGTTGGGCACTTAACGATGGGTGCAGGTCAAATTCTTGATCAAGGACCGACTCGGATAAATAAAGCCATCAAAGATGGATCGTTTTTTCAATCAAGTGCGATGAAAACTGTTTTTTCAAGAAGCCAAAATCAAGGCGCATTGCATTTGGTAGGCTTGCTCTCAGATGGTAATATTCATGCTCATATTGATCATTTTATCGCGATGGTTGAACATGCTTATCAGTTAAAAGTACCTAAGTTACGTTTGCATGTGTTATTGGATGGTCGTGATGTCGCCATTCAAACAGCGCATGTGTATGTGCAACGCATGCAACAATTATTTGCACAGTGCGAAGGTGTGGATTATGCGCTTGCTTCAGGCGTTGGGCGCGAATTGATGACGATGGATCGTGATCAAGACTGGTCTAAAGTTCAAGCTGGTTGGCAATTGATGGTTCATGGAGAAGCAGAGCACCAATATCAAGACCCTTTAGAAGCAATCGTATCCTTTCGTATGCAAAAACCTGATTTAATTGATCAAGATATGCCTGCGTTTGTGGTGGTTGATGAAGAAGGCGAGGCTATTGGTCGTATTCAAGATGGCGATAGCGTGGTCATGATGAACTTTCGTGCGGATCGAGCTATTGAAATGACTGAAGCTTTTTGTGTGGATAATTTCTCTGATTTTGATCGTGGTCAGCGTCCTGATATCTTCTTTGCAGGTATGATGGTGTATGATGAAGATCGGAACTTGCCAGAAAATCAGTTAATGACTTCGACCAAAGTCGCTGAGCCTTTTGGTAAACGTCTTGTGGAAGCAGGTTTAAAACAATTTAGATTAACCGAAACACAAAAATTTCCACATGTTACTTTCTTCTTTAACGGGGGCTATCGCAAACCCTTAGATGCGAGCTTGGAAGACTATATTTTGATCTCTTCAGACAAAGGCATTTCTTTTGCAGATAAGCCTGAAATGAAAGCTGCCGAAATAGCCCAAACCTGTGTTTCACTGTTGGAAAAACAAGAATATGATTTTGGCCTGATTAACTTCGCCAATGCCGATATGGTCGGGCACTGTGGTGATATAAAGGCAACTATTTTAGCTGTCGAAGCTGTGGATGCTGCACTAAAAGAAATCACGGATGCACTCAAGAAAGTGGGTGGAGCAGCTTTAATCACCGCTGATCATGGTAATGCAGATGCCATGATTCATCATGCCTCGCATGGTGATGAGCCGAGCACAAAACACTCTATAAACCCTGTTCCTTGTGTGCTTTTTGATCCTGAATACTCGAGTGATTACACCTTGAGCCAAGATATAGAAGGCGAGTCTGCTGGACTTGCCAATATTGCAGCGACATTGTTTGAAATGTTGGGCTTGGATGTGCCAGAAGATTTGGAAAGGTCTTTGGTGTGTAATAAATAGGTAACATGATTAAATATTAATATGCATTGGAGTTTTAATGAGCCAAGTCTCTGAAAACATTTACTGGGAAAAAGGGCATGTTTCACGTCAGAATCGTGAAAACCTAAATAAGCACAAAGGTGTTGTTTTGTGGTTTACGGGTTTATCTGGCTCAGGCAAGAGCACAGTAGCTCATGCGGTTGAAGAAGTGTTACATCAGCATTCTGTGCGAACCTTTGTCGTGGATGGCGATAATGTACGACATGGTTTGTGTTCAGATCTTGGCTTTTCTGATGATGATCGCATTGAAAATATTCGGCGTGTGGGTGAGCTGGCCAAGCTTTTTGTATCTTCAGGCACGGTTGTGTTAACTGCTTTTATCTCTCCATTTATTGCGGATAGAGATAAAGTGAGGCAGTTGTTAGGCCAAGACTTCATCGAAATTTATTGTGCCTGTTCTTTGGAAAAGTGTGAATCTAGGGATGTGAAAGGTTTGTATAAACGTGCGCGGGTAGGGGAAATAGCTGACTTTACTGGCATTTCATCGCCATATGAGGCTCCTGTAAGTCCTGATATTGTCATTGATACAGAAAAAGATATTCTGCAAGTTTGTGTTGCTAAAATTGTACGTTATTTAGAGAAACGAGATGTCGTACTTTCAGTCATTTAGGTGTTTATCCCCAAGGTCTTATGGTCTGAATTTAACTTAAAAAGATAACTTTGATGCCCTCGCAAAAAGTCAGGAATATCTATTTCACCTTTTTATTTAGTGGGTTTAAAAAACTATACTGGACCCCATAAATGCAACAGTGCTTTAAGAGGTACTGGGCTTCAGCGATTCCCAGTATTCTCGACAGGGTCATTTTTGTTAGAGTGTGGCCATGTCATCTTCCCAACAAGTAAGTTGCCCATACTGCTTAGGCTCCAAGCTTAAAACACACAAAGTTTATACGACGAAACACAATGGTATTCGCCATCTTTATAAGTGCTTAAGCTGCAAAAGCATCTTCTCCGAAACAAGGGATACTCCGATGGCGCAG
>JAUZRG010000021.1 GCA_030950585.1 Mariprofundaceae bacterium
ACTTCTTTTAATTGAAAATCTTTACGTATGCGCAGTAACCACCGTAATTCATGATTTTTTTCATGCAATTCCAAGAAGGTTTCGGCATTGATACTGAGTAAATAGCTATCTTGTAAAGCCATGGCTGTGATGGTTCGTTTATTTTGATTCATGATCGCAGTTTCTCCCAAAGTGGCATGGGCATTGATTCTTTTAAAGGGTACACTTTGATCATCAATATTGAGAAATAAACCTATTTGACCTGAGATCACCGTATAGACATGGGTGGGTTGGTCGCCAGCTTTAAATAAGATTTCTTTTTCTGTTAGGTGTGTGATTGATATATGATGGGCTAGGTTTTCTCTAATATCTTGTTTTAACTCGGAAAAAATAGCTGATGTGGCAAGGCGTTGTAATATGATGCGATGACAGTATGACTTGGCCATGCATGGTTTGATATTGGGTAGAAAATGCTTGATTTGAATGATGTTTTTATAAGGGATGCTTAGAAAGCAACAATCACTTAGTGCAATGGCTTGTGTGGTCCACCTCTGTTGTAGAAAAAACTCAACTTCGCCAAACATATCCATGTCTGTACGTATGCCCATGCTTTCCATGCTGGTGTGGCGTGGTATGAATATTTCAACTTCACCTTGAACAATAAGGTACAAAGTATCGGCATCATCATCTATTTTAGTGAGAATATCTCCTTTGTTGGCATAGGAAAGGTTGATCCACTTCATTAAATGCTGAAATTCTTCAAAGCTGATGGCTGGGGCAAATAAGCTACGGTCAAGATGCTTTGATTGGCTGATGATTTGAAATATTTTTTCTTCTTCGCTGAGCAGCTCCAGCATATCATCATGCCATAAACCTTGCGCACGTAACTTATTTAAAATGGGATCAATGGGTGTTTTGTTTTTATTGATACGGTAATAGGCTTTTAAGGCTGATAAACTATGTTGTAAGTAGTTGCTTTCGCTGAAAAGTTCAGCAGATTTCAGGTAATAATTAGAGCTTTCTTGTATGTCATGATCGCGTTCAAAGCATTGGGCTGCATGCAATAGATGTTGTGATTTTTTGCGTATATCAAGCTTTTCTTCTTCAGAGCACTGTAGATACATATGTGCTGCATCATGGTATTTTTTCTCTTCTTGTTTTTTATGCGCTTGTTGAAGAAGCTGAGGAAATGATAAATGTTGGTGTGCAAAAGGATTTTTCATGGTTCTCAATTATTTGAATAGTTTTAAATAGGCAGCATAACCTTGGTTGCTTAAGTCTTCGTAAGCGATGAAGCGCAAAGAGGCCGAATTAACACAGTAGCGTAAACCAGTGGGTTGAGGGCCATCATTAAAGATATGACCAAGGTGAGAGTTGGCGTACTTACTGCGAATTTCTGTACGGGTTGAAAATAAGCTGCGGTCTTCGTGTTGGGTCATCATACCTGCTTGGATAGGGCGACTAAAACTGGGCCAACCTGTGCCAGAATCAAACTTATCTTCTGAACTAAACAAGGGCTCGCCTGAAACGATGTCAACATAGATGCCTTTCTTTTTATGATCCCAATAGGGATTCTTGAAAGGAGGTTCAGTACCTTCTTTTTGGGTCACATCATATTGTTGTTTAGTGAGTGTTTTTTTCAGCTCACTGTCTTTTGCTTTGCGATAATCAGGGTGAATATGTTTTTTCTGCCAGATTTCTTGCAAAAACTGATCTCGCCCTGAACCTGAGCGATAATAACCATAACGCAGTGGGTTTTTTTGGTGATAATCTTGGTGGTAAGCTTCAGCAGGGTAAAAGGCTGTGGCGGGGTGAATCTCGGTCACAATTTCTTTTGCAAAACGACCTGATTGATTTAATGTCTCTTTGCTTTTTTGAGCCAGCTGCTGCTGTTCTTCATTGTGAAAAAATATAGCAGATCGGTATTGTGTTCCACGGTCAGCAAAAGAGCCACCTGCATCGGTGGGGTCAATTTGTTGCCAAAAAAGCGTTAAAATAGTGTCGTAGCTTATTTGACTTGGGTCAAAGTGAATTTGAATGGCTTCAAGATGTGTTGTTGTGCCCGAACTAACTTTTTCATATGTTGCATCATTAGCGTGACCACCAATATAGCCTGAAATGACAGCTTGAATACCTTGTTTTTTTTCAAAGGGTGCTTCCATGCACCAAAAGCAACCACCTGCAAAGGTCGCAAGTTGTAATGATTCATCCATAGGGGCTTTCTCCTCAGCTATACTTGTTGAGATGCAAAGGCATAAAAGACATAGGCTAAGGAGTAGGTTTTTCATTGTTTTCCTCAGGCCTAACTTTTTTGTTCTCGGGATCTTTTGGCGTATTATCTTCAGCAATCAAGACACGGGTAAGGTTGGCGATGACCAAGGAATAAACCATCATGCCAAACAACATCGTGATTACAGCAATGATTCTTCCGACACCTGTAATGGGATAAACATCACCATAACCAACACTGGTCAGGGTGACAAAAGCCCACCATAAGCCATCAGATATATCATTAAAAAGAGGGTTAATATCATGTTCGACAAGGAAAATACTTAAACCTGCAATGAAGGTGACGGTAAATAACAATGCCATCGCTGTGGGAAAGCTTTCACTGGATAACATCAGCATACGCACAAGGTGACGACGTTGGGTGCGAATGACGGCTGCAATTTGAATGGCAGGGATTAAAAAACGAAAAAACATGAATAAACGCAATAGTGGCGATGATAAGATAACCATCAAAGCAAGGTCAATCCAGTTGCTGCGGATATGAGCTTTGCGGTCTTCAGCTAACCACCAGCGCAATGCAAAAACAATAAAGAAGCTGCTTAAACAAGCTATTTGCACCCATTCTGGGGCTTTATCCCAAAATGAGAGTGCAATGATCAAAACGGTGAGAACAAACAGAAGAATATCCAAGCCTTGATTGAGATATTCTTTATATTGTTTGCGCATCATTTTAATGCGATTTGTGAGTGAAGTACACAGACAAAGAGACCATTAAAATACCTGCACCCATGTATAAGATATTGAGGGGATCATCAAACTTAACGTATAAAACATTTTTGAAGAAGGTAACGATGAGAATCATTAAAATCACTTTGGTCAAACGGTCTTTTAAGTCATCTAAGGTATTGATCATGAGTATATTGGTTGAATGATCACAGTCTTCTGCAACATCTATTTTACTAATGAATAATTCGTACATACCTAGAGCAAAAATAAGCATCACAATGGCCAATAAAAAATCATCCACAGACGTAATAATGTGGCTAATGACTTCAACATGAAAATCATCAGGTTTGACCTCGCCTAAAAGTGTGATAGATATAAAGTGTTTCGCAAGGGCAAACATATCCATCGTAGCCAAGGTGAAGAGTAAAAGGGTGCCAACTAATGAAGAAATAACCGCTAAAATAACTAGAAATCTAGCATTCCAAAGAAATGTTTCAAAAATATGTTCAGTGATTTTCATGATGGTGATTCTCCTTGGTTCAACTGCTGGTGCGTATTATATAAAATAAAGGCCATAAAAAAAGCAATGCTGAGCAATCCTGCCGAAATCGCAAAAGGAACAGTGGGGCCGTGTAAGCCAGATGTCGAGACTGCAAAGAAGAAACCACCCATCGTGGGTCCTGCGACGCGGCCAAGACTATTCATGGATTGATACAAGCCAAGCACGGTTCCTTGATGATCTTGATGGGTGATGCGTGATAGCAAAGAACTTAGACTGGGACTAAGCAAACCAAAGCCCATCGTCATGGGAATCAATGCGATTAAGAGGAATGTCGAAGAAACATCCAAGGCCATGATCACCAAGGCACTAATGAGCAACACAAAGCCGACAAGAATCATGCGTGTTTCACCATAGCGGGGTACTAATTTTCTCACCATGCCACCTTGCACAATGGTGATCAGGATACCGATGTATGCAAAAACATAACCGATATTGGTTAAGCTCCAGCCATAAGCATGCTTACCATATAAAGGTAATGCGATTTCAAAAGCAGCAAAGCCAGTGATCAGAATAAAGCCAAGCAATAGAATCAAAGGTACGCCGGGTTGTGCCAACGCTGTTTTCCATGATGCGGCATTCAGTGGTGAACCCCAACGTTTGCTACTGGTTTGACGTGTTTCTTGGAGAAGAAAAATAGCAGCAATGGCATTGAGTAGACACAAGATGGCCGCACAAAAAGGCGCTAGTTGGTGATTGTTGCCAAAGGTTTCACCCGACAAGAATCCGCCTAAGGCAGGACCAATGACAAAACCAAGGCCAAAAGCTGCCCCAATCATGCCCATGCCAGCCGCACGTTTTTCAGGTGGAAGTACATCTGCAATCACAGCTTGCGCGGTGGCAATATTGGCACCTGCAATGCCTGCGAAAAGACGAGCAATAAAAAGCAAGGTTAGTGACTCCGCCAAGCCATAAACAAAATGGGCGATAGCAGAGCCAAATAGACCAAGCACTAAGATTGGCTTGCGGCCGATTTGATCGGATAAACGCCCCCAAATAGGCGCGAAGAAAAACTGCATCAATGAATAAGAAGCCATCAAGAAGCCAATTTGTAGTGATGTGGCTGCAAACGCAGGCAGCGATGCATAAACAGGCATCAGTGGTAAGACAATACCAAAGCCAACCAAATCTAAAAATACGGTTAAAAAGACAATGGTTAGTGTCTGTTTATTTCGGCGTTTTTCGTCCATAGCAACTCCTTGGGTGGCGCACTATAGGGTTTTTGTGTCTAAATCACACATGCATGTGTGGTTGAAAAGATATTTCGATATCAGTGACGATGTGATTTAAGAGATATGACAGGCTAAAAAAAGTCATTTTAAAGAGCTGAAATCATGATGGTGTCAGGCGTTGACATTCATTTTTTAATTCATAACCTGCGTTAACAGCAAGATGGAGGTGTTAAATGACGCAAGATGAAATGAAA
The DNA here is from genome assembly GCA_030950585.1 of Mariprofundaceae bacterium. Lineage (GTDB taxonomy): Bacteria > Pseudomonadota > Zetaproteobacteria > Mariprofundales > Mariprofundaceae > JAUZRG01. The sequence continues at coordinate 4,920 of JAUZRG010000021.1, forward strand.
AAAGCCGTGGCTCAAGCGGCATTGGATTATGTGGTAGCGGGTAGTATTGTTGGTGTAGGTACGGGTTCTACAGCCAATATGTTTATCGATGCTCTTGCGAGTATGAAAGATGATATCTTGGGTACGGTAGCAAGCTCTAATGTGTCGGCGGAACGCTTGGCGTCTCACGGCATTAAGGTGCTTAACTTTAATGATGTTAGTGAAAACATGGTTGTTTATGTGGATGGTGCTGATGAATTTGATGCTGGTAAATGCTTAGTGAAAGGCGGCGGTGGTGCGCTAACACGGGAAAAAATTGTGGCCGCTGGTTTTGATAAATTTGTTTGTATTGTCGATGAAAGTAAAAAAGTTGATGTTCTGGGTGCTTTTCCCTTGCCTATTGAAGTGATTCCGATGTCACGTAACTTGATTACACGTGCCATGAAAGAGATGGGTGGAAACCCCGTGTGGCGTGAAGGTTTTGTCACTGATAATGGCAATGATATTTTAGATGTTCATGGCTTATCTATTACAGATCCTAAAGCTTTGGAAGCAACTTTAAATCATATGCCCGGTGTGGTGACCAATGGTTTATTTGCCATGTGCGGAGCTGATATTGTGTTGATGGCAACACCTGAAGGTGTGGAAATCCTTTAAAGCTGTTCATCATTTTATTTTAGCCTATGCTTTAGCTACTTTGCATTGTGTTTGAAGCACCTAGGAGGCTGTCCGAGAATGACAAACTTACTGCGTAAAAGCGGATATTGGTCGGATTCCCACCCCATTATCGTTAAATAGTCCCTGCTATTCGCCTCAAATGGGGCGAAAATACAACTCAATCTCACTTTCCCTCTCTACGATCTTCATTCTCGGACAGCCTCCTAGGAGGCTGTCGAGAAGAGAAAGAACTAAAAGCGAATAGCCAAATATCAAAAATGATTAAATTTGAAGTGAAAAACGAAGTTGTAAACAATTCTTATAATCATCAAGAAGTATTAGAAATTATTGGAAAGGCTCTTTCAGAAAAACTCATTCAACTCATGACAGGTGATGTGAAGTAAGCTTTTTTTATTGTACTGCTTTATTTAGCAGGTGTTGCTGTTGGTTCTTCTTTAGTTGGTACTTTGATGTGTTGTTTGTAGCGATCAGATGCAATACTGAAGTTATTTTCTGATTTTAGGTCTTCAACCCATTTTTGAAATAATTTCTGAGAGATTTCATTTTTGATTTGTGCTTGAACATCTTCTAGTTTGGTTTCTTGTGCAGCAATCTTCTCAATGAATTGAATCAGGTGAAAGCCAAAGCGCGTTTGAACAATGGCTGAAACTTCATCTTTTTTCGTTAATGCAAAGGCTGCTTTTTCAAATGCTGGATCCATCGCGCCTTGGCCAAATGGCGGAAGTTCACCACCGTTCTTTTTGGTTCCGGGGTCAATGGAGTATTTGCTGGCTAACGAAGCAAAGCTTGTGCCATCTTTAAGTTGTTGCGCAATGGTTTTGGCAAGCTCTTCTTCTTTGACCAAAATATGACGAGTGTGAACTTGCTCACCTTTGTTGAAACGGCCTTTGTTTTCGTCAAAGTATTTCTGAATACTTTCTTCTGAAACATTGTTTTGTTTTTCTTGATAATCCTTATGCAATGCTTGAATAAGAATAGATGCTTTGGCCTGTGCTAATTGAGATTGAATGCTTGGGCTTTTTGCAATATCCATAGATTCTGCTTTGTCGGTGAGTGTTTTACGTGTCATTAGACCATTGAGAATATTGGCACGCATACCATCATTGTCTTTCATGGCCTGAAAGCGTTCAGGTAAGTTTGCAAACTCACGGTCAATGTCTGCTTCTGTAAACGTGGTTTTACCAACGCTTGCAATAACAACGGGTGCAGCGGCTGTTTCTTTTTTAGCCTCAGGTGTTGTCTCTGGTTTGTCGCATGCTGCGATACCCACAAGAATAAGGGCACATAGAAAGGTGCGAAATGGCATGTAAAATCTCCTAAAGTGAATCACTTGGTGGGGAAATATAAGGCTATTCTTAAGAATAACAATCACGCCGTTGACGAAGGTCAGTAAAGACAGCTAGCGGTGTCGATTCGGTTTGATATGTGTTGGCATGATTTTGGCAAAAATCAGTATGTAAGGGACGTAAAAAGGGATTTGTGGCGCATTCTAACGCGATATTACTGGGTATGGTTGGTATTTTTTGCATACGCTTTCGGGTATCGCTATGAATGCGTTCTTGCAGTGCGTCATTGTTTTCGTCCAAGGTGCGTGCAAAACGCAGGTTCATGAGTGTGTATTCATGCGCACAATAGACTTGGGTCGCAGGGTTTAAGGCCGCTAATTTTTCCAAACTAGCCCACATCATGGTTGGCGTGCCTTCAAATAAGCGTCCACAACCAGCACCAAAAAGGGTGTCGCCTGTGAATAAGGCATCGTCAATGAGGTAATTGATGTGTCCTAAGGTATGGCCAGGTACGTCGATGCTTTGAATGACTAAATCATGAATGAGCATGCTTGGTGTGGCTGACATATCATAATCAGGGGTGCGATAGGCATCATGTTCTGAACTGATGACTTGGCAGCCAAAATGTTGTTTTAATGCATGATTTCCATCGGTATGATCCCAATGGTGATGGGTGTTTAGAATATGAGTCACGGCTTTATTGAGCTGTTTGCTGGCGTTGATCACAAGTTCAGCATCTGTTGGGTCAACAACAAGTAAGTGCTGCTTGGTTTCAATGAGATAAATATAATTATCTTTTAAGGCGGGAAGTTGATGTACACAGAAGTTTTGATGTTGATAGGTCCACATCGCCCGTACACTTTCATGTTCTTGATTGGATGAAAAGTTTAAGCTTTGTTTTTAACCTTAGTAAATCAGTGGTGGTATCCATGTTTGTTCCTGCTTATGCTGTGCCGCATTCTTGTGTGAGATAACACAACGCAAATAGGAGCGAATTATGAGCGTATTAGTTGGAAAACAAGCCCCAAACTTTAGTGCTACTGCAGTGATGCCTGATAATAGTTTTAAAGAAGACTTTTCATTGTCTAGCTACTTAGGTCAAGAAATCGTTCTTTTCTTTTATCCATTGGATTTCACTTTTGTATGCCCATCAGAAATCATTGCTTTTGATCGTCGCTTGGCAGATTTTAAAGCGCGTGGCGTGCAAGTCATCGGCGTTTCTGTGGATTCACACTTTAGCCATCTAGCATGGAAAAAAACAGCTGTGAATGATGGTGGTATTGGTGATATTCAATATCCTTTAGTGGCTGATTTAACGAAGATGATCTCAGCAGATTATGATGTATTGATCAACAACGATTCTGTTGAAGATGAAGATGGCGATAGCATCCACTTGTTGGGTGGTGATGTTGCATTACGTGGTTCTTTCTTGATTGATAAAGCAGGCGTGGTTCGTCATCAAGTGGTGAATGATTTGCCACTAGGTCGTAATATTGATGAAATGTTGCGTATGGTTGATGCGTTACAGTTTGTCGAAGAAAATGGTGATCAAGTTTGTCCTGTTGGCTGGCAAAAAGGTGCGGCTTCAATGACACCAACAGCTGAAGGTGTTGCTTCTTACCTAAGTGATGAAGCTGGTAAGCTGTAGTTTAACTCTTTATTTAATGAGACGTTGCTTGCAACGTCTCACGAGGAGGCCGCTTTTAGCGGTCTTTTTTCATATGTTCCAACAAAAGAGGATAGATCCGAGATTTATGACTTCCGAGTTGAGAGGCTATTTTCTTGGCCATCGCGGATGGTGGTGCTTGTGTTAAGTCCGTTTGACTGAGGGTTAGCATAATATCTTCATTACTCAATGTGGCAGGTGCTTCTTGGGCTGCAACAACGATGACAATCTCACCGCGAACATTTTGATCAGGAAACGCTTCTATGAGTTCTTGGCATGTTCCATTCAAAAAAGTTTCATATAATTTAGTCATTTCTCTGGCAATACACAATTGACGATTGCTTGAGAATAAGCTATCTAGTTCAGCCAATGTCGCTAAAAGACGTTTCGGTGATTCCATGAATATCATGGTGCGAGAACTGGTGAGAATTTCTTGCAAAGCCACTTTTCTTTTTTGACCATTACGGGGTAAAAACCCCAAAAAACTAAAGCTATAAGCACTGATACCACTAGCCATAATGGCTGTGATAGGGCTGCAAGCACCAGGAATAGGGGTGATGCGGATATTCTTTTCGCGCAATAGTCGAACCAACTCAAAGCCAGGATCGCTAATGAGCGGTGAGCCAGCATCACTAATCAAAGCAATGTTCTTGCCTGAGCGAAGAAGTTCCAAGATATATTTAGACGTGTGTTGTTCATTGTGATCGTGGTAGCTGAGCATGTGTTTTTTGATTTGATAATGTTGTAATAGCTTCTGGCTCGTTCGTGTATCTTCCGCAGCAATGATGTCAACGCTTTCCAGAACCTCTAAGGCGCGCTGACTGATGTCTTTTAAGTTACCAATCGGGGTGGCAACAACGAATAGTTGTCCTTCAACTTGATGCTCGTTACTCTCCGTATCCATGTCTACTTTCATTCGTTTCACTGTCTTTTCCATTAGCCTTATATTGCTCGCATGTTCTGCGAAGCTCGATATGGGGGAATCTGGAGTAACTTCGCCAACTGTCAAATTTGCGCAAAAGAAACAAGAGCCCATTGCCAAGCCAAAACAAGTGAAAAGATCAAAAGAGATTGCCAACGATCACCCTTTATTAGATCGCATTAAAAAACTGATGGGGCAAGCACAGGATAAAGCATCAAGTGCGACGGTGTTGGATCAGCTTAGTGAGTTAGAGGCACAAAGTATTTCACCTTTACGTGAAGAGCTTTCTTTTTGGAAGTTACGCCTTTTATTGAAGTATGATTACCCTTCAGCCCGCGAAGATGCCTTATTTTTGATTCAAGAATATCCCGATCATCGCTTGGTTGGGCATGCTTATTTATGGCTTATTAAGTGGCAAAGTGATTTGTCAAATCAAGATATTTTATCTTATAGTTCACAGGCGATGAGCCATCAAGACTCTAAAAAAATCGTGCAACAAGCAGTGGTTTTTGGTGAAAGTGTCGCTCAAAATAGTCCAGCTGATTTATCTGTTCGATGGTATTTGAGTGCGGCCAATGCAGATCCATTGCGACGCATGTATTGGTTGAATAAAATCAATGATGTCATGACAAAGGATTTATTGGTGACCTTGCATGAGGAAGGTGCGCTGCAAACAGATGCAGGTGAACTTTTGTATGTGCAAATGGCTCGCAATGCTTTGTTGATGGGGCAAACCTCTGAGGTTCAATTGATGGGTGAATACTTGCATAAAGATCACCCAACATCGTCTTATCACGAAGAATTTTTGCAGTGGTCAACAGGTTCTCAAAAACAAACAAACATTGGTGTGATGTTGCCAATAAGTGGGCGATATGCGCGCTATGGTGATCAAAGTTTACGCGGTATTCGTTTGGCGTTGGCTTCTTTGGATGCGTATTCTAATATTGAACTCACCATTGCAGACACAGGTGATAATGCAGAGCAGTGCATGCAAGCTTATAACCAATTGATGCAAAGCGATGTTATTATTGGCCCGTTACTGAGTAAATGTGCAGCGGCTATTTCTGAGCAACCGAAAGGGGAAGTGCCATTAATTAGTCTGAGTAACAGGGTTGAAAGTGCACAAAGAATGCCGCAAATGTTTCTACATTCATTGTCATTGCAAATGCAAGCGCAGTTTATGGCTCAGCATGTACTCAAAGCAGGCTTACAGCGGATGGTGATTATTCAAGAAGATTCTGCTTCAGCCAAGCGTGAAGCGGATATGTTTCGTCATCATTTTGAGAAAGCGGCTGGGGTCATCATTGATCAGGTTGTTTTGCCTGTGGGTCTGATTGATTATCGCACGCATTTATCTTCTTTGGGTGTGCATGTTGGTTCTTTTGAAGGTGTTTATTTAGCTGTTTCAGGAAAAACCATGTCTCTTCTTGGTGGTCAAATGGCCATTGTGGGTGTGGTTGATGTGCCTTACTATGGTTCTGCGCGTTGGAAAGATGGCCACTTATTGGATGATCGTGGTCGTTACTTAGATAGGGCTTATTTTTCAGATATTTCTTTTCCTTTAGGGCGAAGTCCTGAATTAACCAGTGTGTTGTTTTTACATCATCAAGTATGGCCAGAAGAAAAGCCTGAGAAATTATTGGGTTTGGCTTACGATAGTACGATGATTGCTGTGATGGTTGCAGCTCGCTTGGGTTTGCATGGTGCTGATTTGATGCATGCGCTTCAAGATGAGAATGGTTTTGATGGTTTGACTGGGCATGTACAGTTTAATGAGCTAGGTATTGGTGAGAAGTCATTTGAAATATTTCAAATTAAAGGTGATCAGTTGAAGTTGGTGCCGCCTCATGCCATTGAAGAGCGTCCGAACCCAGAACAACTAAACCTTCCAAAAGGCCAGAATCAATACAGGTCAGGCTCTGATATTGCCAGCGTGTCATCATACAATCGACAATCATTAAGCCAGCAATAATTAGATCACAACGACCCGCTTCCAGACTAGGTAAACTGGCTCGTTGCGTATGACTCAACGTGGTTAACTGTTGTTTTAATGTTTTAAATTTAGCGTGGGTGATGCAATGACGGTTCACTTGTTTGGCATCATATTGTTGCAGCTTTAAATCGAGTGCAGCCAATGTGGTGACTGTGCCAGCTGTGCCAACCAATGCAGATGGTTTTTTTATTGCGCCCCACTGCTGTTCGACTTGATCTAAAACAAGTTCAATGTGTTGTTGCATGCATTGCAGGTTTTCAAGCGATGGTGGATCAGATTTCAAAGCAGTTTCTGTGAGTTTGACCACACCAAGTGGGTGGCTTTGCGTATGGCGTATTTTACCGTTGTGAATCAAGCTAAACTCGGTGCTGCCACCACCAATATCGAACAATAAAAATTCTTCTTGCTCGCATTCTGACATCACACCATGCAAACAAAGCTGTGCTTCACAGTCTTCACTGATGAGTTGAACAGAAATACCTGTTTCATGTTTAAGGCGTTGTAAAAACAATGAACCATTGCTGGCTTGGCGAATAGCTGCTGTGGCTGTGGCGCATATCTCGATGTTCTTAAAATGATTGATGTGTTGCTTGAAAGTGCTGATAGCATCATTGGTGCGCTGCATAGCTTCATTTGATAACTTCCCTGTTTGATGCAGATCTTGGCCTAAACGTGTGATGATATGTTGATAGTATAAACGTTCTTGAATGCGATGATCTTTAATGCGCGCAATTAATAAACGAACGGTATTTGAGCCTATATCAATGGCAGCGCGTATCACTTGCTTTGCTGTTGATGTGTCTTGGCAAGTTGCACATAGTGTTGTGCTGAATGCTGAAGGTGTTGTTTCTCTGCATCTGTGATGGGGCGAATCTCTCTTGCTGGTACACCCGCATACAGATAACCACCGCGTAAAATCTTGTTTTCTGGAACCAAAGTACCCGCTGCAACAATGCAGCCAGATTCAATGACAGCACCATCCATCAGAATAGCGCCCATGCCAATGAGGCATAGGTTTTGTATTTCACAGCCGTGTAAAATAGCACGGTGACCCACCGTGACATCATCACCCACAATGCATGGTTTCACACCATGACTGGTGTGAACCGTGCAGTGATCTTGAATGTTGCTGCGCTGACCGATGCGAATATCATGCACATCACCGCGCAACACCGCTTGATACCAAATGCTGCTATCTTGACCTATGTCAACACGGCCGATCACTTCAGATGAATCTGCAATGAAGGCAGGATCATCTAGGGTGGGCTGCCATGTTAAATAAGGTTTTAGACTCATACTTCGGTCGCTTTACCTTTGTTGTTGGTTGTTTTTTTCTTAGGTGCGATGGGTGCAGGTGCATCTTCTGTGATGTGAGAACAGCGGCCATCGATATAGCCACCTGGATCCACAGTAAAGATGTGATAAAATAAATCACCAGCTAAAATACCTTTTTCACCGACTTGTAAATTTTTCGATGATTGAACATTGCCTGTGATACTGCCGTGTAAAATCAGGTTAGGTACTGAGACATCACCTTTAACTTTTCCGCCTTCGCTGACGATGAGCGTACCTTCTTTGGAAGAGTGAATATTGCCTTCAAAAGTCCCATCAATGCGGACAGCGCCTTCAAAGTTAAGGTCGCCGATGATTTTTGAATGTTCTCCAATGAGTGTGTCGATGTGTTGGCTATTTCCTGATGGTGCGTTGGTTGTTGGTTTAGTGGTTCTACCGAATGCCATGATCTACCCCTATGATCTCCGTTTCAGTTTTTTCATACTGAACGTATTTTTTACCCTTCTTGCGTTGATGAGTAACTTGTATTTTGTGGAGTACGACATCTTTAGTCCACTTTAATGTTCCACGTAAAAAGGCATGTGTTTCGATATTATAATTTTGTGCTTTGCTATCATCTATAAGGTTTAACTTGATGGTGTGACCTTCGCTATCAATACCTGTGAATAAAAGCCTTCCTCGTGAGATGCGAGGATAGTTACCACCCTTGGCGAGGGTGATTTCATAGTCAATGTTCTTAGTCGATTTTTGTTTAAAGACCGTTTTTAAGAGTTTGGTGCCTTTGGTTTTCTGTGGCTTAAGCAACTCTGTGAACATTTGAATTTGGGCATTGAGTTCCGCAATATCAGCTTGTCGTTGGTTGTTCTCTCGTTGCAGAACATCCATTTTCCCTAGAGAAAGTTGTGCCGATGTCTCCGCCTCTTGCAGCTCATGCGTTAGGTTTTGCACACTATCTTTGAAGATGCTTTGGTTGCTCAAACAACGTTTTAGAATGTCTTCGGCAGTGGCTGTGTGTTTCTTTTTTATGATGGGTGGGGCAGGAAAGGGATTGTACTCTCCTAAGCTGCGATCCAGCCATTTCTGCACAATAACCGTGCTTTTCTCAATGGTGTTGTTTTTAGCAAAGGTGTAGCCCATAACACTCAGAAATAGGCTAATAATGATCACAAGAATAATCAAAAGAAAGGGGCTAACACTCACTCTGTGAATGGTGTTGCTGCTATAACCATCTGAGATGGTGATATAGCGATGTCTCATGCCATTGGCAAAAATATTTTTAATGAATTGGGGTATCATCAAGGCCAAACTGCGATTTGAGATAGGCCAAGTGATTCATTTAAACCGAGCATGATATTGGCATTTTGAATGGCTTGTCCTGCGGCACCTTTCATCAAGTTATCAATGCAACTTACAATGGTGACTTCGCTATCACTCAGTACCTGTAAACCAATGTCACAACGATTACTGCGATTAACGGCATTGACAGCGGGCAGTCTTCCATGCTCATAAACTTTTACAAACAAGCTGTCTTGATAATAATCACTCAATGTTTTGTGCCATAACTGGGTGTTATTACCTCGTAAATGTAGGGTGCTCAGCATACCACGTGTCATGGGAATAAGGTGCGGGGTAAAACGAATATGAACATCTTGATTGCCATAGTTTTGAGCCCATTCTTCCATTTCCCAGCTATGGCGATGGCGCGGTAAGCCATAGGCTTTAAGGCTTTCATTCACTTCACAAAAAAGGCTTCCTAATTGAGCGCCACGTCCAGCACCTGAAGTGCCTGACTTACTATCAATAATAATGTTTTGGCTATCGACTAAGCCTGCTCTTAATAACGGTACAAGCGGCAAGAGTACAGAGGTTGGGTAACAGCCTGGATTGGCAACTAAGTGTGCATTTTGTAAATCATCTTTTGCAATCTCTGATAAACCATAAACGCTTTTATCTAACAATTTAGGGTAGGGGTGAGGTTGCCCATAAGCATCTTGATAATTTTTAAGGTTGGGATGACGAAAGTCCGCACTCAAATCAACAACTCGAATATTAGCATCAAGTGCGCGTGCAACATATTTTGCAGCTGCACCATGTGGAAGGGCTATAAAGACAAGTTCGATATTTTCAGGGATTGGATCATCGACAGAGGCTAGGGTTAATTGCGCTAATTCACCATGCATATTCGGTAAAACATCATTTACTTTTTTACCGGCATGAGAATGGGCGCAAGCATGGCTCACTTGCATATATGGATGTTGTGAGACAAGGCGAAGAAGCTCTGCGCCTGTGTAGCCTGTTGCTCCAAGAATGGCAACTTGAATCAAGTTTATCTCCTCATAATGAATCTACGTTGTATTAAATACGGGATGTGACTGTATTATATAACAAAATGATGCATTAAGAATACTTGTTTTACTTTTGAGTTAATCAAAAAAACGGAGCAAGCATGCCTGCTTACTCCGTTTGATACAAGGCGAAGAAAAAGTAATCTTAACGCTTTGAGTATTGAGGTGCCTTTCTGGCTTTTTTAAGACCAGCTTTCTTACGTTCAATTTTACGAGGATCACGACGAAGGAACCCAACAGATTTAAGAGAAGGGCGAAGAGCTATGTCGTAAGTGATCAATGCACGAGATAATCCGTGACGAACTGCGCCAGCTTGTCCACTTACGCCGCCGCCATTTACAAGGATCGTAATATCAAAACGACCTTGTAATTCAGCAGTGTCTAAAGGTGAAAAGGCTTGTTGACGAATAATATCGACAGGAAAGTAATCTTGAGCCGTGCGGCTGTTGATTGTAATGTTTCCACTACCTGGTTTAATTGTTACTCGGGCAACACTTCTTTTTCTGCGTCCTGTGCCGAGGTATTTAGATTCTTCAGTCATCATAATTCCCTGTTAGCCCAAGCTCAAAGGCTTAGGTTGCTGTGCCTGATGTGGGTGTTGATCACCTGCATAAACTTTCAATTTAAGAAACATCTGACGACCTAAAGGGTTTTTAGGCAACATACCACGTACTGCAGCTTCGACGATGCGGGTTGGTGTGTTTTCAAGCATTTCTTGGTAACTGGTTGTTTTCAGACCACCAACGTAACCTGTATGGCGATAATATACTTTCTGTTCGCTTTTGCGACCAGTGACTTTAATTTTTTCCGCGTTGATAACAATGACATGGTCACCGCAATCAGCATGTGGAGAGTATTTAGGGCTGTGTTTCCCCTTGAGTATTGAAGCAATTTTAGTAGCCATGCGACCTAAAATTAAGTCAGTCGCATCAACGACGTGCCAATCACGTTCAATATCACCGGGGCGGACTGTCCAAGTACGCATGTAAAACTCCGTTCATTCACTAAACTCTAATGAAACTTGTATTTAAAAAGACGGCGAATCATAGATAGATGAGTTCTCGTGTCAAATTTTTTTACAAAACAAAGCTTCCTAAAAGTTTGTTTTCTTGCTGTCTTTTCCTTGCTCACGCTGTTTTTTATGTAATGTCGAAAATGGTATATATGTCTATTTTAATTGATAAATTTTATCTAAAAATTGTTTGTTGGCTTTTGGCATATTTAGAGTATGCAGTTGATCTATTGAAAACCAAAGGTGTTTTTCGCTGCTAAGAATGGTCTGTGTAGGACTCATCATTGTGTGAAATAGGTGAAAATAAAAGGAACCTTCTGGGTAATCATGCTGAAAACGAGCCATATTATGCCACTGCGCAGTGATAATATTGGTTTCTTCATACAGTTCTCTTTGCGCTGCTTGTTGAAAGGATTCTTTGTTTTTAACTTTTCCTCCAGGGTAAGACCAGCAGGATGGACAGTGTACATTTTCAGGTCGATGTAAGAGCAAAACCTCTTTTTTTATGTTTTGTACAATGATTAGGCTAATGTTGACAATATTTACTGCTTTATTCATCTTGCCTCCAATTTGGTATTTTATAAGTATTAACTGATGTTACGCATCTTTGCTAACGATCTTGTCATTTTCGTGTTCTCTTATTTAGAGTCCATGCTTTTAATGATCATTCTTTATCGTTTTTGGCGATGGCTGTGTAATATCAGGTATTAATTTATGCGATGAAACTTTATGTATCGACTGTGATTGCGGAGAAGGTTTATGTCAAAACGTATTTGTATCTTTGGTGGTAGTGGCTTTATTGGTCGCTCGATTGTGGCTCAAGCTAGTGAAGCAGGTCATCAGGTTACTGTGGCTTGCCGTCACCCAGAGAAAGCACGTTCTTTACTATTAGTGGGTGCAAACTCTTTAGTGAAAGTGGATTTGTGTGATGGGAAAGGGATTGAGGAAGCGGTTGGTGAGTCTGATATCGTGATTAACCTCGTAGGTCTTTTATATGAAAAAGGCCGTTACACTTTTAAAAACGCGCATGTACACGGTACTCAGCATATCTTATCCGCTTGTGAGCGGGCTGAGGTGAAACAATATTTGCATATGAGTGCTTTGGGTGTGTCAGAAGATTCAGATTCTCTCTACTCTCAGACCAAAGCTGAAGCGCAAGCCTGTGTGCGAAAAAGTACACTTGCATGGACGATTTTTTGCCCTTCCGTGGTTTACGGTGCGCGTGATCAGTTCATTAATAAGTTTTCGTCACTACTCAAGTTAGCACTTATTTTTCCTGTGTTTGCGGCAAACACACGCTTTCAGCCTGTGTGGGTTGAAGATGTGGCTAGAGCCTTTGTGACATCAATTGGTCATAAAGAAGTTGCGCAGCAGTCTTATGACTTGGTTGGTTCTAAAACCATTAGTCTGATTGAAATCATGAAAATGATTATGAAAGCACACGGTTATTGTCGTTTATTGCTACCAGTACCTCATTTTGCTGCTAAGATAGCAGCAAAATTTTTCTCCTTATTGCCTTTTCCTCCGCTAACTTCGGATCAATTGCGTTTGTTGCAACAAGATAATGTCTCAGATCAGGGCTTTCCAGCCGTGTTTGGTCAGGCTGCTGAGTTTGAAGTGGTGTTGGATTCGATCGTGAAAGGTTCTAATGTGCAACGTTTACAAGATCAACTTGATGAATATCGCAAAGTATACTGGCAGGATAAATAATGGTGATCATGGATATTGCCTTTGTGGTGGCAGCGTATCTTTTAGGAGCGCTGCCTTTTGGGCTTATTTTTTCAAAGGCATTCACGCAAGTTGATATTCGTGAGCATGGTAGTGGTAATATCGGTGCAACCAATGCTTTGCGTGTGGCTGGGCCAAAGGTTGGTATTCTAACCTTATTGGCAGATGTCGCTAAAGGTGCTTTGCCGCTGTACTTGGCTTTGCAGCATACGCCAAGTGAGATGTTGATCTCTCTCATTGCGATTGCTGTTTTTATGGGTCATATGTTTCCTGTTTACTTGCGTTTTCAAGGTGGGAAAGGTGTGGCGACCATGCTGGGTATTTTGCTGGTGTGGCAGCCTTGGGTTGCCTTAGGGGCAGTGTTGGTTTGGGCTGCTGTATTGTTCTTTTCGCGTTATGTCTCGGCTGCATCCATTGCTGCGGCTTCCGTCTTACCATTGTTGAGCTGGTATTTTAATGGTTCGTTATTGGTCATCGGGGTGCATGCGTTTTTTGGTGTGACAGTTGTTTTGAGGCACTGTAAAAATATTGAACGTTTATTGGCAGGTGTAGAAAGTAAAATAGGTGGAAAGACATGATAGTTGATAGAATTCAACCCGTTGCTGTACTTCTCATTGTGGTTTCTTTGTTGTTTCCAAGTGCTTTTGTTTTTGCCGAAGAGCCAAGGAAAGATGTGTTAGATGTGTCTGGAGAGACGAAGCCTTATGTGGTAAAAAAAGGTGATACGCTATGGGATATTGCAACCTTATTTTTTAAAGAACCCAAAAAGTGGGTTTTGATTTGGGAAAAAAACAATCAAATTACCAATCCGCACCTTATTTATCCAGGTGATCAAGTTTGGCTTAATGGTAAGGGTGAAATTAGCATCAATGTTAAGCCCAAAGATGTGAGTTCGCCTCAGCAAGTTTTAAAGACAGGTTTGCAAGAATATGAATCAGCTGACTCAGCCTTAGATGCCGATGCTTATCAAGCGGGTGGTTATGTGGAGTGGGAGCCAGCAGCTTTAGTGCCTTCACCTTATGATGATATTACACCTGCGCTGCCGCATTTAAAGATTGTGCGTATGAAACCAGAGATTCAAACAAAAGCGGTGCAACGTTTAGAAAAACCAAGGGCTTCTGATAAGTTTTTAACCGCGTTAAAGCATCAGGATTTTGTAGAGACGGGCGAACTTCAAGGTGTGGGTCATATTGTAAATTCAAGTGATCAGCGTCTTTATTACTCCTTGGGTGACATCATGTATATCTCTTTAAGCATGGACACTAAGGTTTATCCAGGTGACTTGTTTAATGTTTTTCGGAGAGATAAAAGCATTGTTCATCCAGGTAGTGGTGATGATCTAGGTAGTATTATTGAACACTTAGGTCAATTGAAAGTTATTTCAAAAAGTGGTGACTTGTATCGTGCAAGCGTGGTGAAAACATTTACTGAATTTACCAATGGTGATCGATTGCGGCCTGCCGATGACATGAATGATCATGTGACATTAAACTACCCAACAGAGAAAATCAGGGGTCATATTGTTTATATGCGCAATGCGATTGCCGAAGTGGGTAAGGATCATATTGTGGCCATTGATTTGGGTATTCGTCATGGTGTATCGGTCGGAAGTGTTTTATCTGTTCACCGTTTAGGGCGTTTAGTGCAAGATCCATTGGATGGTGAAGACCGTACTTTACCAGATGAAAAAATTGGTGAAATGATTGTGCTGGCTGTGCAAGATGAGGCTTCGATGGCCATTATCACGCAATCATCGGATAGTATTTCTTTTCAAGATGTTATTCGTTCTGAAGCTCGTTAATCAGCCAATACTTTGAATTCTATACGGCATGCCTACTTACGTTTGTCTTTATTGGTAGGCATCGGCCCTTATATGGCAGGTCGTTTGATTCAGGGCTGTGGTTCTGTTGAAGCAGTCGCAGGTGCATCTTCAGCGCAGCTTTTAGGCATTGATGGTGTGGGGCCTAAGCTTTTAAAAAATATTCAAACCAACATTGATGCTGAAGTTGATGCTGTGCAGGCACTTTGTTTGCAGCATAACATTCAATATTTATGCCCAGATGATGATTTATACCCAGCCCAGTTAGCGGTTTTAGATGATGCACCTTTGATTTTATATGTGTTGGGTGATGCTGATGTGTTATCAGAATCGCAAATGTTGGCGGTGGTTGGTGCGCGTCGTTGCAGTCAAAGTAGTAAAGTAATTACCCGTCGTTGGTGTCGTTATTTAGCCGAGCGACAGGTGTGTATTTGTAGTGGTATGGCTTATGGCATTGATGGTGCTGCGCATGGTGGAGCTTTGGATGCCAAGAAGCCAACCATCGCGGTACTGGGTTGTGGGCTTGCCACTCTTAACCCTGAACAAATACGTCAAGCTCAAGCAATTATTCGTTTTGGTGGTTGTGTTGTGAGTGAATATGTCCCTGATGCGGGGGCTAGACCTGAGTTTTTTCCGCGTCGAAACCGAATTATTGCAGGTTTAGCCGCAGCCACACTGGTGACCGAAGCCGATGTTCGTTCAGGTTCATTGATTACAGCCCGTCAAGCTGTGGGCTATGGGCGAGAGGTTTTTGCGGTGCCGGGGTCGGTGCTGGATGCCAAGCATAAAGGCTGTCATCAACTGTTGCGTGATGGGGCATTCCTTATTGAGGATGCTCAAGATATTGTTGGGGTGATGCAGTGGAAAGAGGGGGGTGAGCACGCGAGTAAATATGAGCCTAGTTCTGATGTAGAAGCCAATATTTTAGCTTTGCTGGCACATGAAATTTGTCATGTGGATTATTTATTACAGGATTGTAACTTGACCCTGCCAGAACTTTCGCCCACCTTGCTCACCCTTGAATTATTAGGTGTGATTCATGTTTTACCTGGTAATCGCTATACATTAAGTTAAAAAAGGTTTGAAATTAAATGCACGCTGTTGTTGTTGTTGAGTCTCCTGCAAAAGCCAAGACGATTGAGAAATATTTAGGTAAAGGTTACAAAGTATTGGCCTCTTTTGGCCATGTGCGTGCCTTTCCCAAAAAGAATGGTTCTGTTGATCCTGAGCAAGATTTTAAGCTTACCTATGAAGTGATCTCGGATAAAAGAAAGCACCTGGATCAAATCACTAAATACCTTAAAAAAGCTGATAAGCTTATTCTGGCGAGTGATTTGGATCGTGAAGGTGAGGCGATTGCATGGCATGTTTATGATGTTTTAAATAAGAAAAAAGCATTGAAAAACAAAACCGTTGAACGCATTACTTTTAATGAAATCACACGCAAAGCGATTAAGCACGCTGTGGATAATCCTCGTGATATTGACATGGCTTTGGTCGATGCACAGCAAGCACGTAGTGCCTTGGATTATTTGGTGGGTTTTACACTCTCACCTTTGTTATGGCGCAAAATACGTTCAGGTTTATCCGCAGGTCGTGTGCAATCAGTGGCCTTGCGTTTGGTTTGTGAACGTGAAGATCTCATCACAGCCTTTCAACCGCGTGAGTATTGGAGTGTTGTGACCGATTGTGTCAGCACAGAAGGTTCTTTTGAAGCCCGTTTGCATACTTTGGATGGAAAGAAGCTCGCAAAATTTGATTTGTGTTCACAAGCCAAGGCTCAAGCAGCACTTGAGCAAGTCAAAGCCGCATCTCTCACGATCAAAAGCGTGAAAGAAAAGCTGGTCAAACAGCAACCCCAACCGCCTTTTATTACCTCAACATTGCAAATGGAAGCGGCCAGAAAGCTTGGCTATACAGCTAGAAAAACCATGCAGTTGGCACAAAAACTGTATGAAGGTATCGAAGTTGATGGCGAACCTGTTGGCTTGATTAGTTATATGCGTACAGATGCGGTATCACTTTCAGATGAAGCACTCGATAATATCCGTGATCATATTTCAACAAACTTTGAGCCAGAATACCTGCCATCACAGGCAAGACGCTTCAAAACCAAGAGTAAAAATGCGCAAGAAGCGCATGAGGCGATTCGCCCAACCAGCATGGAGCGCACACCTAAACAGTTAAAAAGCATGATTGATCATGATCAATACAAGCTTTACAGCTTAATTTGGAAACGCACCTTGGCGTGTCAAATGACACCCGCGCAGTTAAAACAAGTCTCTGTGGATATTTTCTCTCCAGATGAACAAATAATGCTGCGTGCAGCAGGTTCAACCCTTGCCTTTGATGGCTTTCGCAAAGTCTATATGGAAAGCAATGATGATGTGATTGCGAGTGACGATGAGAAGCTTTTACCTACTTTGGTACAAGGTGAGACAGTTGATGCTCGCAAAGTCACCTCAAAACAACATTTTACGGAACCAAAACCACGTTTCTCAGAAGCAACCCTTGTGAAAGAAATGGAAAAACATGGCATTGGTCGACCTTCCACTTATGCATCTATTTTGAATGTTTTGCGTGTGCGTGACTATGTGGAAATGGATCGAAAACGCTTTGTACCCACTGAGATTGGTCAAGTCGTGAGTCGTTTCTTAAGCCAATATTTTACCAATATTGTTGATTCTAATTTCACCGCAGAAATAGAAAATAAGTTGGATGCTGTGGCACGCGGTGAACGTCAGTGGAAACCGCTTCTCAATGATTTCTGGGGACCTTTTAAAGCCCGTGTTGATGATACACAAGAGAATGTTTCTCGTGCAGATGTGTTGCATGAAGAGATGGATGAAAATTGTCCTGAATGTGGCAAAGTCTTGATGTTGAAAATGGGCAAGTATGGCCGTTTTATTGCATGTAGTGCTTATCCTGAATGTAAGTATACACGTCCTGTGGATGACCAAAAGAATGAAGCCGAGGTTGAAGCCACAGAAGAAAGTTGTGATAAATGTGGCGAACCGATGGTCATGCGTCAAGGTCGTTTTGGTAAGTTTGTGAGCTGTTCTGCTTACCCTAAATGCAAAAACACGAAGTCTATGCAGCAAGCTGAAGATACCGATGTGGATTGTCCGAAATGTAAAAAAGGCCATTTCGTGAAGAAGCAATCACGGCGTGGAAAAGTCTTTTATTCTTGCTCGACCTACCCAGAATGTCAGAATGCTCTGTGGCATATGCCTATCAAAAAAGCTTGCCCGAAGTGCGAACATCCCTTTGTGATTGAGAAGGTCACAAAACGTTCAGGCACGCAGCATGTGTGTTCTGTGGATTCATGTTCATGGAAAGAATCAATCGACACGGAATAAGTGAAGAGCTTTTTTATCAGTGCTTCTGATGCAATGAACAATCCCTGTTTTCGACTTGCCACGCCTCAAGATCTTGAGGCGATGCATCATTTGAATGCGCAAAGTTTCGCAGAGGCTTGGTCACGCCAAGCCTTTGATGATGCTTGGCATCATGGCTATGATATGGTGCTGTATATTGGTGATAAGGGTGACTTGATCGCTTATTATTTGGCGCAGTCAATTGTCGATGAAACCGAAATAATGCAAGTGACGGTATCTAAAAAGCATCGAGAAGAAGGTATCGGGTTTGCATTGATGCGTTATGCGCTTGATTTAAAGCCTGAACAACACTTTTTTTTAGAAGTTCGAGAAAGCAATCAGGCGGCGATTGCCTTGTATCAAAAGCTTGCGTTTCAAATCGTAGACCGTCGCAAAAAATATTACAAGGCGCGTGTTCACGCTGAACGTGAAGACGCGCTTGTCATGTCTTATGCCAGCTCTAAAAAGATAGGGCAGTGATCTGAAGGTTTTTCCATGGCGCGTAAATCATAATCCATACCCGCTGATTGGCAACGTGCTAAAAGTGAGGCGCTGACCATGATGGAATCAATGCGTAAGCCACGTTTGGGCTCTTGGTTAAAACCACGGCTGCGATAATCAAACCAACTGTATTGATCGTCCACATCAGGGTGAAAGTGACGAAAGCTATCGGTGAGACCCCATGCTTCTATTTTTTGTAGCCACTGACGTTCTTCTGGTAAAAAACTACATTTACCCGTGCGCAACCAGCGACGCATATTTTCAGGGCCAATGCCAATATCATGGTCATGTGCGGCGACATTAATATCACCCATCAAAATGACTTGATCCTCGGCCTTAAAATCAGATTCAAGCCATGCCAATAAGTCAGCATAAAATTTTTGTTTGGCAGGAAACTTGGTCGGATGATCTCGGCTTTCGCCTTGTGGAAAATAACCATTTAAAATGTGCATGATGCCTGAGTCTGTTTTGAGTGTGAGGGCAATCATGCGTCGTTGCACATCCTCGGGGTCATGAGGGAAAGCACGTTGCACATGTTCAACCTGCGTGGCTATATCATTGCGAACCATGAAGCTCACACCATAGTGACCTTTTTGGCCAAAGTGAAAGCTGGTATAGCCTAAACTTTCAACCGCTTGAATGGGAAAATCAGCATCTTGGGCTTTGATTTCTTGCAAACCAATGATCTCAGGTTTGGATTGGCACAGCTGTTCTAATTGATGCTGGCGGGCACGAATGCCGTTGACGTTAAAGGATATGATTTTCATGAGGTCTCCCGTGGCTGAGCGCATTGTTCCGTTGTTGGTTGTGAACTTCAAGACCATGAAAGTGTGTGATGATAGCTGCTTGCATTGCTTGCACTTGTCAAACCTGCTTGGGTTAGCCTTTATTTTAGAGCTTATGGTTTTTTGGAGATTCTTATGTTTGGACTTGGTGCGTTAGAGCTAACGATTATTTTGGTGCTTGTTTTAGTGGTCTTTGGTGCTGGTAAATTGCCACAAGTGGGTGAATCTTTGGGTAAGGGTTTGAATAAATTCAAACATGCGATGGATGACAAAGAAACACCAGATACTAAGCCAGAGAGCACGGTCATTGATGCTGAAAAAAAAAAGGATGTTATCTCCCATTGATTTTTAATCATTTTTATAAGCTTATTCCTTTAGGGCAGGGGTATGTATGTTTGGCATAGGTTTTCCTGAGTTGATGCTTATTATGATTATCATTATTTTAGTGGTGGGGCCTGAGAAATTGCCCGATGTCATGCGCAAAGGTTTGTCTTATGTCAAAGAAGGTCGGCGGCATTTACAAAGCATTAAAGATGAAGTTGATAAGCAAACAGAGCCTGTACGTAAGCCCTTGGAAGAGATTGCACAACAAGTGAATGAAAAAACACCCTTGATTGAGTCAGTAGAAACCACCTCAAAGAAGGTTGATAAATCATGAGTGATGCCAGAGCTGAATTGGTTCAGCATTTGCGCGAGTTGCGCCAACGCTTGATGTATGCGGTGGGTCTGCTGCTGATCGTTTTTATTGCTTGTTACCTTGTTTCTTCGTCGTTGATGGCTTTTGTGGTTGAACCACTGCAATCAAAAATGACAGGCGATATGCAAATGGTGTTTATTAATTTGCCTGAAATCTTTTTTGCGCGTCTAAAAATTGCTTTTGTCACTGCTTTGTTTATCAGTAGTCCCTTTATCATTACGCAGCTGTGGCTGTTTATCGCCCCCGGTTTATACAAGCATGAACGCAGTTTCTTTTTACTGATGCTCACAGCATCGGCTTTCTTGTTTATGGTGGGTGGTTTTTTTGCTTATGCGTTTGTGATGCCGTTGGCTTTTGAGTTCTTTCTTGGTTTTTCCACGCCTGATATTGCTGCACTACCCACAATGCAACTCTATGTCAGCTTGGTTTTACAGTTGGCGGTTGCCTTCGGTTTGGCTTTTGAAATTCCCCTTGTTTGTGTGGTGTTGGCCAAGCTCGGTGTGGTCTCAACAGATACCATGAAAAAGAAACGGGCTTGGGTCTTTGTCGGAACCTTTGTGTTGGGTGCTGTTTTGACACCACCAGATGTTATTTCTCAAGTCATGCTGGCGGTGCCTGTGTACTTGCTTTTTGAATTGGGTTTGTTGATGGCAAAGGCGTTTGAGAAAAAAGAAGATTCAAGATTGGTGGAGTCACACTAATCGTATCCAAATGCTAAAAACGTGTTTTTTTTAATTTCTTGCTAAGCCATGTTTTAATTGAAATAACGGTACATGGCGGAGAAACACAGCATTGTGGCCAAGATAAAAAACAAAAATTGCAACATCAATCGAATGCGCTCTTCTGCATAGTTCTGATGAAGCTGTGAAGCCCATGCTGTGCTACGGGGAAGCACGATGATCATGGCATTTAATAGGCCAATGATAAAAGGTAGTTGTGGCTTCAGAAGAGCCAGCCAAGTGTGATCAACGCTAAGGTTGATGATAATCGCGATGCATGACATCACAGCACCACAAAAAATAGCGGTTCCCACCGCAAAGCGTAACGGCATGGCACGCCTTAACAAAGGAACCATCATCGTGCCTGCACCAATACCTAAACTTCCTGAAATCAGGCCAATAGGTAGTCCCCACCATGCGCTAATGTTTTTTTGTATGATTTCTTTTTGACGACCCATGTCTAAGCCAACCCAGATGTTGAGTATGGCCATTGCCAATAAAATGAACCATGCAGGCCAGTGTAAGGTCATCCATAAACCAAAGACTGCACCCATCACCAAACATGTTAATAAATAGCTGGGGGGGCGAATATGACCTAAGCGCCAATGGGCTAGACTTGAAAAAAAAGCGGTCATACAAACAGCAATCATGCTCATCATGATCGGAAGCGACATTGCTTCTTCTTGGCTGGGCATCAAAAAATAAAAGATGGGTACATAAATGAGGCCGCCACCCAAACCTGCAAGACCAGAGAGGCTACCGCCAATAAAGCCAGCTATCAGGCCAATGCAAAGGCCATAGGCTAATAGTGAAACCCATTCAGCGAGCATATAATAGTATGCCTTGTGGGTGGGGGGATGCTTGGCGGTTTATAATTATCATCGTTGGCTATTGTGATGATATTGATTTGAATTGGAAATTTTTTCGTAGGCTTTGCTTGTGCTATAATGACAAAATAATCATTGTTGCCAACAATTATTTTTTATATAATAGGTTTATTAGGTTTATTCTGATGAGATTTTTCTTAATGTTTTTTATGGCAATGAGTGTTTGTACGTTGGTGCAAGCTGGCGTTGTTTATGATGGTAGCTTAGGTACAGCTGGGCAATTATCTGGGAATTTTACTGTGCCTGCTTCAGCAGGAAAGCAAGTAGGCAATCAGTTATTTCATAGTTTCAATCGATTCGATGTGCTTGCGGGTGAGTCTGCAAGCTTTACGGGGTCAGCGGCGATTCAAAATATTATTAGCCGTGTCACGGGTGGTTCTGTATCGCAAATCAATGGTTTGTTGGATTCCTCAGCGATGCCTAATGCAAATTTCTTTTTGCTCAATCCCGCTGGTATTGTTTTTGGTGCGAACGCTAGCCTGAATGTAGGTGCTTCTTTTCATGTCTCCACAGCAGATTATTTACGTATGGCAGACAATAAAAAGTTTTTTTCGACACCGCAAGTTAATGAGGTGTTGAGTAGTGCTGCTCCCGCAGCCTTTGGTTTTTTAGCGGGGAATGTAGGGAAAATTCAAGTTTCAGCAACGAATGGCTTAAAAGTGGCTGCAACGCAGTCTTTGTCTCTTGTGGCATCAGATATTTCAATTACTAGCTCTAGCTTGAAAGCAGCTGAAGGCACAATCAGTTTGGTATCTGTGGCATCCGCAGGCGAAGTTGCTTATGCGGCAGGAGTTTTAAATGCCGATGCTTTGTTAAGAACGGGTAATATCCAAATGACTAAGAGTTCCGCAAGTATCACTAGTAGCAATGGGGGCGGAAAAATTTATGTGCGTGGTGGGAAGTTTGTGATGGATAGCTCAAAACTGCATGCCAATGTTTATGGTACAGGATTGGTAGGGGGTAGCATTGATGTGGCAGCGACAACGTTTAAAATGTTAACGGCATCGTTGTTATCTGCCAAGACACAAGGTGCGGGTGATGCAGGTCGTATTTTTGTGACGGCTGGCGAGATGTTGATGAGTGGGACTTCATTCATTGAAGTGCCTACGTTTTCAGCAGCCGCAGGTTCAGGCGGCCTCATTGATGTCACTGCATCGACATTAACGATGAGCAATGATGCTCATATATTAGCCAACACATATGGGCTAGGACAGGGAGGAAGGATTATTGTGAACGCTTCACAAAGCCTAAATTTGATGGATAATATCACCATTCAGGCGACCAGTACAACGGGCGCTTCAGGTCATGCAGGGCAAATCATCTTGAGCGGTGGTGCTATTTCTATGATGCAAAGTTCAACCTTATTGACTAATACTAAAAGCTCTGGAAATGCAGGGTATATTAGTATAAATGTTGCTTCGTTTTTGTTAAAAGACCAAGCTTCTATTCAATCGCAGTCTTTACTTGGAGCCACAGGTCGCAGTGGTATTATTGACCTTAGCACGACGCTGAACATGCAAATGTTGGATCAAAGTAAAGTTTTAGCGAATTCACGAAGTAGTGGTTTAGCAGGACAAATTAATATCACGGTACAGAATAATCTATTGATGACTCAGGATGCCTTGATTCATTCGGTAAGCCTTGGTTCGGGAAAAGGAGGCATCATTCATCTTAATGCTCAGCTTTTAAGTATGGATGCAAATGCTAATATACTGGTGAGTACCGAAGGTTTTGGTCATGCTGGTGATGTTTTTATTCAAGCTCAGGATATCAATTTATCGAATGGGGCTGCCATTCAATCTACCAGCCTTGGTAGTGGTAACGGGGGGCTACTGTCTATCAAGGCGGGCAGTCTTGTAATGAGCAATAAAGCCAATTTATTAGCCAGTACGAAGAGTTCAGGTCAGGCGGGTAATATTTCAATTCAAGCAATGGATATGACTTTAAGTTTAAACGCCTACATTCGGTCTGAGAGTTTGGGCACAGGATTGGGTGGTTCGATTGGGATTACAGCTCAAAATATTTGGATGTCGGATGCTTCTGATATTAAAGCAAGCTCAACGGGTGTTGGTAATGCAGGAAGTATTGATATTACGGGCTCATTTTTGGGTATGCAATCAGATGCTTTGATTAGCTCATCCAGTGCTTCAACAGGCAATGCGGGTGTGATTACGGCGAACCTTAGTGATGAAGTTCGCTTACAGTCTGGTTCTAAAATCAGCACAGAGGCTTTGCTTGGCGGCGGTGGCCTGATGATACTCAATGCACGCAATATGTTACGCATGGAAGATAGCCTCATTAGCAGTCAAGTGGGCAGTGGTCTTGGCAGTGGTGGCGATATTCGTATCGACCCCATCTTTGTGGTGTTAAACAATAGTGTTATTTCTGCCAATGCTGTGGGTGGTAATGGGGGTAACATTAGGATTGTGGCGGGGCAGCTGGTGCAGTCGGCGGGCAGTCAGATTACCGCATCATCACAATTTGGTTTGGATGGTAATATCTTCATTGATTCACCTGAAGTGGATGTGTCTCAAGGTTTGAGCGATCTACCTGTATCATTTTTGGATACGAGCAAGTGGGCGACAAAGGTTTGTCAGGCTAACGCTAAAAGTAGTCTTGCCCTTCAGTATGGTGATGCTTCTGTTTACGGCTTAAACGACTGGCAAGTTGCTCCAGCATCATTGAATGTGAAATCTTACAAGGAGACATCACGTGCTCAGGTGTATAGGCAAAATAGTTGTCGTCTTTTGTGAATGTATGATGAGCAAGTAGGCGTAAAAAAGAACGCAAGATGATGCGTGCTCTTTTACGTTAGTCTTCTTAGATTTTTACTGTTTTACGATAGTTTTATCATTCCCTTTATCCTCCTCAGTTGTACAAGTATCAGGATCAGAATTAACAACAGAACAGTCCTCAGCCATCACAGGGCTTGCACTCAAAAAAAATGCTAAAATAGCGGCAATACTTAAAAGTTTTTTCATATATCTCTCCAAGGTTGTTTTTGGCTTAGACCCTCTCTTAGGTTGAAGCCTGCATATCCTATCTTTATCATCGTTTTTTCCAAGAAAAATCTGAGGTATTTTTTTATAAAACTTGAATCGCTGGATGAGCTTCTTAGGTTTGGCTTTTAAGTTTAAGAGGTAAGTCCTTGATAGAGAAACCATTAAGCATCATTTCCAATACGGTGACAGAAGCCCATACACGGATTCAACAGGATTTTAAACTGATGAATCCTGTGGTTGGTGTGAATCAAAACATGCGTGATATTGGTGTGCCCGCAGATGTCATGACCATTGATTGCTTGAAAACAGGCAAGCGTATTATTTTGATTTTTCATGATCAGCAACCAAAGGCGGTGAGCTATCAGTTTAGTTGGAAGGCCAAAGACCCTGAGGAACAATTTTCCTGCATTGCACTAGAGTCCTTAACGGTAGATCAGCTTTATGCATGGATGAGTGATTATTTTTCAACAGTTTAATGGGTGTTCATTGCTATAGGACTATTGAATTTTTATTTGTAAGAGATCAGTGATGCTTGATCGTTTTTGTTTTCATTAGGTTTGAAAAAGCTTTGAATGCTGAACTCATATTGATCATTAAAGGATAAGCATGAAAAAAACATTTAAATTAACACACCCTAAAAAAACAACAGCACGGCTTGTGGATAGCGTTCGTCGTGATGTTAAGAAGTATGTAAAACGTGAACGTAAAAAAGAATTGCCTGAAGGTTTTGATGAGTGGGGTTTTGATTGTAAATTTGGAGCCAGTGCAGAAAGTAACAAAGTGGTGTCTGTAGAAGGCATTAGCAAGTGCATTGATGATGCTGAAAAGGCTGGCTTAGAAACATTCTATATCGAGATATTGGTCAAACCTGTTGCGAGTGACAAAAGCTTCAAAAAATAATGAAGCTTCCCTTTGAACGATTCTTAAATTCTCCGATGAAAATCATGTTTATATTGGCTATTTTTTTCAGTTTATCACTTTCGAGTCGTGTTTTTTCGGGTGAAATTCCGAGTAGCCAGCGTGCTTCAAAGGCGATTGCCAGTGTGAACGTTGAACTCAAGCAGGCGTTGTTGGCAAAAGGTCTAAATGATGGTGCGCCGATCTTTATTCGGATTTTTAAAGAGTCTCGTTCTTTGGAAGTGTGGCTTGAAGGCAAAGATGGGACATTTCAGTTGTTTCGACAATACGTATTTGTTCCTTCTCAGGGAAGCTAGGGCCAAAGTTAAAAGAGGGTGATGGGCAAAGTCCTGAAGGTTTTTATCATGTCAAAGCCAATCATCTGAACCCTTGGAGCTCGTATCATTTATCGTTTAATTTAGGTTTTCCCAATGCCTATGACCGTGCGCATCAGCGCACAGGTAGTGCCTTGATGGTGCATGGAAATTGTGTTTCTATCGGTTGTTATGCGATGACAGATGCTTATATACCCATCACACTTCAAGATGCATGTTTCAGAGCTTAGGATGAGGGGATCAAAATTAGTGTTTTTTATTTAAATTTGTTGTGTGTTTTTAGTTTGATATGGATCCCCGATAAAAGACTTCGGGGAAGACGAATGGGAGCGTCACATCAGCTATTCAAACTGAGCATATTTAAGCATGAGGCGTTTGATACCTGCATCCTTAAATTTAACCACGACCCGAATGGCATCACCATAGCCTTGTTGTTCGATAATTTCACCATGACCAAAGACACGGTGTTTAACGGCAGTGCCTTGTGGGTAATCGCCGTGTTGCTGTTGTGGGTTGATCCTGTATGGTCGCATGTAATCATCTAAATTTCGTAAAAACCGACTGGGTTGTGGGTAGATGACATCACCAAAGATTCTTCGGGTGCGCGCCCAACTCAGTAATAAATGATTCTTGGCACGGGTAATGCCCACATAAAGCAGGCGACGCTCTTCGCTAATGCCTTCGTTTCCTTCTGTGATGGCGCGTTCATGGGGCAATAAGCTTTCTTCAACGCCCGCAATAGCCACCACTTCAAATTCCAATCCTTTGGCACGGTGCAGACTCATCAAGGAAATGCTTTGTTGACTGGATGCGTCGTTAGTATCTTGCATCAATGAGGCAAGATCCATGATTTCAGCGGGTGTTTTGCCTTCTTCACTGCTTTGAATAATGACTTTTTGCAATTCACGCAGGTTTTCCATGCGTGATTCAAATTCAATCTCACCGCGTGTTTGCAATGCTGTGAGGTAACCAGTGGCTTCAAGGATAGCCAATAGACCCAAATCAGGGCTACTCAAGCAATCTTGTCTGACTTTCATTAAGGCTTGGCCAAGCGGGCTTAACTTGGCTATTTTTTTATCAGCGGGGGTGTGGGCGATCATGTCTAGCCATGCGCTGAGTCGCATGCCTGATTGCATGAGGGTATTGATTAAATCTTGTTGCGTCTTGGGACCAATGCCACGGCGTGGGTTATTGCAGATGCGTTCCAAATGTAAGCGATCCCCGCAGCGGTGCAGCAATGCCCAGTAGGCCAAGGCATCTTTGATTTCCATGCGGTCAAAAAAGCGTAAGCCACCAATGACACGGTAAGTCATGTCTTGTTCGCTGAGTATTTGCTCAAGTGCGAGGGATTGACGGTTTGAACGGTACAACACGGCCATCTCTGCTGTGGAAACACCATCCCTGTGATGTTGCTTGAGCCAAGCCGTGATGCGGCGAGCTTCGTCACCATCATCTTGGCAGGCCATGAGCATGGGCTTATCACCCATTTCACGGGCGGGACGTAGTTCTTTGCTATGACGGTGCTTGTTTTGCACAATCACTGCATTGGCAAGGGCAAGAATGGCACCATAAGAACGGTAATTGTCTTCAAGACGATGCACTTCAACGGGATGCCAGTTTTTTTCAAAAGCCATAATGTGCTCAATATTCGCACCACGCCAGCCATAAATACTTTGATCATCATCGCCCACAACCGTTAAATTTCTGTGTTCACAGCATAACAAGTGGAGCCATTGATCTTGCAGGGGGTTGGTGTCTTGGTATTCATCGACTAAGACATGATCAAAGCGGCCACGAATGAGGATGGCAATATCGGGTTTGGCTTTCATGATTTGCACCAGAATGAGCAATAAATCATTAAAATCCATGCGTTCTAATTGTTTGAGTCTTTGCTGATAAGCTTGATAAATTTCTGCGATATTGATGCCATTAAAATCATGCGTGGGGGCTTGGTCTGAGCCTAAACCTTCGTGTTTGCATTGCTCAATCCAGCTCAATACATAATTGGGATGAAGATCTTGTGTGCTCAGATGACGCTCTTTCAATAGCCGTTTGATGAGTGATTTTTGATCTTGGCTATCCATGACTTGAAAGCTGGAAGGGTAACCCGCATAGGAGGCATAATTTCTTAGTAAACGCAGCGAAATGGAATGAAACGTTCCTGCCATCACAGGCGCATCTCCCAGTTGCTCTTGCAAACGTTCTTTAAGTTCTGCGGCGGCTTTGTTGGTAAAGGTCACAGCTAAGATGCGATGGGGAGGCACTTGGCGTTCTTCGATGAGGTGAACAATGCGTTGAATGATGGTGCGTGTTTTACCACTACCAGCCCCTGCTAGAATGAGTTGGGGGCCATCGCCAGCACATACGACTTGTTGTTGAGCTTGGTTCAGCTGATCTTTCACATTTTCTCCCGTTCACCATGTTCGACAATCATGCGGTGGTAGGTCGAAAACACTGCATGTCGTGCCAACATGCCCAAAACCTTGCGTGGATTTTTGGCACTGACAATGGGGAGTTGTTCAAATTTTTCGGTATCAAAGATGCGAATCGCTTCCAGCAGATGGCTATCTGATGGAATGGTGCGCACATTTTTATTGGCAATTTCGGCCGCGACCACCACATAATCCAAGCTTGAATCAAGCAGCCACGGTTGCAGATCATCAAAGGTGACAATGCCCAGCATGAATCCATCGTCATCGAGTACGCCCAAGCAACCTTTAGAGACATTGATGTATTCATGTTTGAGTTGGGCAAGGGCTAAGCGATGACTCACACAAGGCAGGGGTTTTCGTTCAATACTACCGACTTTAATGGATCGCATCCAAGAGCGTTCGAGTTGCCAATTGACTTCAATACCACGTACTTCCAATGGTTCGGTTAAGACGGAGGTGCGACCAAAGATACGTTTGGTCATAGCAGCAATAATACAAGCTGCCATTAAGGGTAACATGATGTGATAATTGCCTGATAATTCAAAAATCATCAAAATACTACTCATCGGAGCCTGTAGCATCGCAGCCATCATGGCACCACAAGCCACCAGTGTGTAAGCACCATAGCTTGCCGATACATCGGGAAAGAGTTGATGATAAATTAACCCAAAAATTGCCCCCACAGTCGCACCAATAAACACAGAAGGACCAATCATCCCACCACCAAAACCACCCGCAGCACACAGCATGCTGGTGATGATTTTCATGACAAGAAGTAAAAGTAAGAAAATAATAAGGGGCATACTTGAATCAAACAATAGGCTTTGTGAATTTTCTAATAGTAAATCATTTAACACATGACTGCCGATGGACATCACTTCAGGAATCACCAAGGCGCAAACACCCAATAAAAGACCTGCGGCAGCGGGGCGCAAAAAAGGTTGATGCACAAAACGTGCAAAAGCTAAGCGCAAGGCATGCATGCGATGAATCATTAAGGTGGCCAGTAGCCCACAAAAGACCCCGAGCAAGCAATAGGCTGGAATTTCCCAACCTGAAACCAAGCGGTATTGCGGAATCACCAGCATGGAAATATTGCCTAGTTCTGCGCGCGTGACGACAGTGGCAATGACCGCTGAAAGCACAATAGGGCTAAAGGTTGCGATAGCATAATCGGCTAAAATCACTTCAAGCGCAAAGAGAACCCCTGCAATGGGTGCATTGAATGAGGCGGCGATACCAGCAGCGACACCGCAGCCAATTAGAGTGCGCATTTGTTGTTCGCTGAGGTGTAACCATTGGCCAGCGACGGATGAAATGGCGGCACCAAGCCCCACAGTGGGAGCTTCTCGACCCATACTTGCACCGCTACCTACGGCGATAATATTGGCAAGGGTTTCCCCTGTGGCTTTGCGAATATTAATTTTGCCGCCTTGTTCGGATAGAGCCTCTAAGACACCAGAAATTAAACGGGTTTGTTTTGTGTCTAACCACCAACGATTGATACAACCCACCAGCAATCCCCCACATGTGGGGGCAATAATAAAAAAATACCACGGTGTACTATGCAGGACGGCTGACCAAGAGGTCGATCCTGTCCAAAAGGCACTAATCCATTCAATGCTGTAGCGAATCATCAACGCACCATAACCAGCCAATAAACCAATGATGATGGATAATAGACCAAGGTATAAGGCATCTTGTTTGCGTATCCAGCGGATACCATTGCGGCTAAATATTTTAAACACATTGAGGTGTCGAATAAGGCTGACTCCATATTAATGAACAAAACTTGCAAAAAAAAGGATGCAAGCAACAATACCGCCTCTTTTTAGCATCACAAATGTTAAATGTCAGGCATGGAGAACAATAGACGTGAGTAACAACAATCATAAGGAAACAAAATCCTTTCAAGCAGAAGTAAAACAAGTTTTGGATTTGATGATTCATTCATTATATTCCAACAAAGAAATTTTTCTACGTGAGCTTATTTCCAACGCAGCAGATGCTGCTGATAAATTACGTTTTGAAGCTTTGAGCGATGATGCTTTGTTTGAAGGCGATGCAGATTTACATGTTTGGATTGAAGCAGACAAAGAAAAGCGCACTGTGACCATTCGCGATAATGGTATTGGTATGAGCCGTGATGAAGTCACCGACAATATTGGCACGATTGCCAAATCAGGCACACGTCAATTTTTGGATAATATGAGCGGTGATCAAGCCACAGATAGCAATTTAATTGGTCAATTTGGTGTTGGCTTTTACTCTGCTTTTATTGTTGCTGATAAAGTCACGCTAAGCACACGTCGTGCAGGTGCAGCAGCAAGCGAAGGTGTTCGTTGGGTATCAGAAGGTGCTGGCGAATATGAGATTTCAGATATTGAGCGCAGACAGCGCGGTACTGAAGTTGTTTTGCATTTACGTGAAGCAGAAAATGAGTTTTTGGATGATTATCGTCTAAAAAGTATCATCAATAAGTATTCTGAGCATACCCCAGTGCCAATTCGCATGATGGGTACAGCACCTGCGAGTACTGACGACGAAGGCGAAGACAAAGCACCTGAAGCGGTGATTGAAACCATTAACCAAGCGGCTGCCCTTTGGACACGTTCACCTTCAGAAGTTAGCGATGAAGAATACGAAAGTTTTTATAAAAGCGTCAGCCATGATTACGAAGCCCCAATGGCACGCATGCATAAACGTCTTGAAGGTAAGTTTGAATATACCTTAATGATGTTTATCCCTAACAAAGCACCTTTTGATTTGTGGTATCAAGAATCGAAGCATGGCGTGAAGCTTTATATCCGTCGTGTTTTCATCATGGAAGTCACAGAAGATTTGTTGCCACGTTATTTGCGTTTTATGCGCGGTGTGATTGATACCAATGATTTACCATTGAATGTATCGCGTGAAATCTTGCAACGTCACCCAGCGATGGATGCGATCAAGAAAGGCGCAGTTAAACGTGTATTGGGCATGATTGAAGATCTTGCCAAAGATGCAGAGCAATACCAAAAATTCTACAATGAATTTGGTAATGCACTCAAAGAAGGCATCATCGAAGATACGGCTAATGCGGATCGTTTGGCCAAGTTGTTACGTTTTCATTCCACCAAAGATAGCACTGCCAGTGATTCAACGGTGTCACTTGCTGACTATGTGGGACGTATGCGCGAAGGCCAAGACAAAATCTATTACATCACTGGTGATAATTTAGCAGCTGCAAAAAACAGTCCTCACCTAGAAGTCTTTGAGAAGAAAGATGTTGAAGTTTTGTTGTTGCATGACCGCATTGATGAATGGTTGGGTTCTCACCTCACTGAATTTGATGGTAAATCATTGCAGTCTATCAGCAAAGGTAAGTTGGACTTGTCTGGTCTTGATGGCGAAGAGAAAAAAGAAGACGACGAAGACAAGAAAGACGAAGAGAAAAAACCTATTCTTGAGAAGCTCAGCAAAATTCTTGAAGGTAAAGTGCAAGAAGTGCGTGAAACAGATCGTTTGACTGAATCACCCGCTTGCCTGATCTCTGAAGAGTTTGGGATGAGCACCAATATGGAACGTATTCTCAAGCAAGCAGGTCAAGCCACGCCGAATATGAAACCAACCCTAGAAATCAACCCTGAGCATCCTTTGGTGCAAGGTTTGGATGAAGGCGATGATGAAGCTTTGGCACAATGGGCGCATTTATTGTTTGATCAAGCTGTCTTGAGTGAAGGCGGCCAGCTTGAAGATCCTAGTGGTTTTGTTCGTCGCATGAATAAACTGCTATTGCAGTGCAGCAAGTAAAAGAAGAGCCACTGTTCACGCTTAAGCGTGGGCAGTGCCAAATCACTGTGTTGGGCACTGCCCATGTTTCTCAAGCCAGTGCTGACAAAGTAGAAGAGCTTTTGGCCACAGCAGCATTTGATGCCGTGGCTATCGAGCTTTGCCCGAGTCGGCATCATGCCATGATGAATCCTGATGCTATGGCCGATATGGACATGTTTCAGGTTGTTCGTGATGGTAAGGCTCCCATGATTGCGGCCAGTTTGATGTTGGGTTCTTTCCAGCAACGCATGGCCAAAGAACTGGGAGTTGAACCAGGGCAAGAGATGCGCCAAGCCCTCAAGGATGCCGCACAATTCGATCTTGAAGTGCTTTTGATCGACCGTGAAGTGGGAACCACCATGAAGCGGATTTATGGCAATATTCCTTGGTGGCAAAAAGGCACCTTGTTATCAGGCTTGTTGGCCAGCTTGGTTGTGCATGAGAAAGTTAGTGAAGAGGAAATTGAGCGACTCAAAGAAGGCGATATGCTGGAAAGTGCGTTTGCTCAATTTGCGCAAGAAGAAAAGCAGCTTTACGCACCGCTCATTGATGAGCGCGATTTGTTTATGGCTGCCAAACTTCAGCAAGCGGCGGACTCTGGTGAACATCAACACATCTTGGCTGTGGTCGGCGCGGGTCATCTCAAGGGTCTGCAAAATTACTTGCAAGTGAGTGAAGAAGAACCAGAACAAGCGATGCAACGCCTCAGCACCCTTCCAGAGAAAAAATCCTTTTGGAAGTATGTGCCTTGGTTGATCACAGTCTTGGTCTTGACTGGTTTTGCCTTTGGCTTTTCAAAAAGTCCTGAATTGGGTTGGCAATTGGTTTGGGACTGGATTTGGATCAATGGCAGTTTATCGGCATTGGGTGCATTGATTGCAGGTGCGCATCTGCTCACCGTGATTACAGCCTTCTGTGCCGCGCCTTTGACCTCTCTCAATCCCGCTGTGGGTGCGGGTATGGTCACCGCAGGTATGGAAACATGGTTGCGCAAACCAAGCGTGGGTGATTTCTCTAGCTTACGTGAAGACACTGGCAGTCTGAAAGGCTGGTGGCACAACCGCGTCACCCGTATTTTAATGGTGTTTTTATTCAGTACCATAGGCTCAGCGATTGGAACTTATGTCGCTGGTTTCAGGATCGCAGAACAAGTGATGTAAGTCAGTTTTTTGACTGTGCGTAAAAGCGCGCATCAAAGGTGTTGAAACCTTTGATGCGCGCTTTTTTTTGGCTTGGTTTTGACATGTTAACCGAAATTGTTTTTCAACGTTGAAAAAAGCTCATGCACGAACCCTTCGACCAAACTTAAAAGTGAGTCATTCCCGAAGTCTTTTATCGGGAATCCATATCCTTAGCCTTCGCTGTACGACAAGCTATTCATAAGTGTTTTCAACATCATAGCTGATGCCTTTACGTTTAAATGTCACTTCGTTTTTTATGGCTGATTTCAGAGCGTCTGATTAGTTGAATTTCACCTTGTGGTTGGGGGTTTGGTTGTTTATGGTGAGGAGTCGTAAAAAATGGACTGTTATTAGAGGCTGTTGAGCTTTCGCAAACAAGAATCTTACTCCAATGATATCAGTTGGTATAGTTGGCTTTCTAAAAAACAATCATATGAGACTTTTATGCCAAGATTAATGTTAACAGATGAACGATGGGAAGATCTACGGCTATTGCTACTGAAAAGTGGTAAAGTATACGATAAAGTAGGGCATAGAAAGACCTTTGAAGGCATTCTTTATCGAATGAGAACAGGATGCCCTTGGAGAGACTCTCCATCTTACTTTGGCGAATGGCATGGAATTTTCTCTCGTTTCAATGAATGGTCCAAGAAAGATGTTTTAAACATATTATTCAAAGAGTGATCGAAAGATCAGCTCCTCCCGCTATCCACTTTCCTATGCCAAGAATAACGTTTTTTTCAGCTTGGGGCAGCGCAAAGCCTTTGCCTTCAGTTCAGGCAAATCATGTGACTCAATTTTTCAAACGTTCAACACACCAAAGTTAAGGAT
>JAUZRG010000210.1 GCA_030950585.1 Mariprofundaceae bacterium
TGAGATTGAGTTGGATTTTCGCCCCATTTGAGGCGAATAGCAGGGACTATTTAACGATAATGGGGTGGAAATACGGCCAATATCCGCTTTTACGCAGTAGGTTTGTCATTATCGGACAGCCTCCTAGGTTTGGCTCGAAGCCATGACGTACCGCAATTTAAAGCCAACTGTTTGAAAAATTTCAAAAACTTACCTATCAGGTATTACAGTGGCTAAAAGTGTCATGAAAAATATCGAGAGTCGCCTTGATCGTAAGCCTGGATTGGAGAAGTAGTTTATCAAAATAGTACCCAAAATTGGATGATTTATTGTTGCCGTGACCCCAAAGCTTTAATGACTGGACTTTCAACCTAGGTGGCTATTGCCTACTTTCACCTTCGCAGCAAGAAGTGCCACTCACCACAGCGGAATTTAACTTGTTAAAATTGTTTGTATTAAGCCCTAACCGTATTTTATCACGTGATTATTTATTAAATCAAATTCATCATCATGAATGGGTGGGTTATGATCGTGGTATTGATGGCCTCGTGAGCCGATTACGTAAAAAATTATCACGCGACCAAGAAAAGCCTGTTCAGATCAAAACCATTCGTGGCATTGGTTATATGTTAACCTTGATTGTTACGCATTTAAATAAATAAGAAAACGCTATTGAGCTTTAAAACTAACAGACAAATAATCACCTGAAGGCTTTAAAAAAACATAAAGACTTTTTTTTGCAGGATTTTTTTGACGATCATGATTTTCAAAGCGAACCACCCAGCCTTCTTTATCATGGTATTCTTTTTTTTCTAATTGCACTGATTTCAACACAACATCAGACTGCCAACTTTCATCAATCACGCCTTTTTCAATTAACTGCTTTACCTTTCCAATCGCAACCGCTTGAAGATTCATGTTATGCGCTACCGCCTTTGTCTGTGGCAATGGCTTTGTCTGTGGCAATAGCTCCGTTGAAACTTGCGCAGCACTTTCTTCACAATTTGCTACTATCATCATCCCAATAAAAATAAAAAATAAAAAGACGGTTTTGATTTGCATAAAGCAGGTTCTCCTATTTAAAAAGGTCATATATTATACAATACCTTCGCCAAAAAGTAGCGGGTTCCAAGCGCACCCTTTAGTGTTCAGTTTAGACAAAAAAACCTAAAGAATGGATCGGAACCCATGTTCGATATGCTGCAAGTTTTATCCCCATTACGCAATGAGTTAAAATC
>JAUZRG010000211.1 GCA_030950585.1 Mariprofundaceae bacterium
TAGCGAGGGAAAGTGAGATTGAGTTGGATTTTCGCCCCATTTGAGGCGAATAGCAGGGACTATTTAACGATAATGGGGTGGAAATACGGCCAATATCCGCTTTTACGCAGTAGGTTTGTCATTATCGGACAGCCTCCTAGGAGGCTTGTATGAGAATAGAGACTGTAGCGATATATTCCCTTTTTAATCATGACTTTAAGCTGTGTAAGGCGAATAGCAGGGGCTATTTAACGGTGCGCCTGTGAAGGCGTTTTATCAGCATGGTGCAAGTCCATGCGGGAGTATGCCATAAACTCCGTAGCTGAAAGTAACTGCGTCACCGCGAGGTGGGGTGGAGAGCAACAGGAAGCGAAAGGTCAGTCCGTAGGATGACGAACCCGTTTCGGTGTGCTGTTGTAGCGAGCCTGCCGTTCCATGGCGAAGCTTGAAACACACCAAGCACGCTGTAATGGCAGTTAAAGCGATGTTTGGACGACAGTGTATGTTTGGGAATGGAATGACTGGAAGGTAAAACGCGATAAGCAGGAAGATCTGCCTTTAGAAGTGACAATGGGCAGAAGTTAGAGCCTCTATAGTAGCGAGATAACGCAAGGTTTGAAGCTAATATGCAGATCAGACTGCATGAACAAAGCGTAGGTTTGGCATGAGCCGTAGAAACCTTGATTCAAACGGATGCACTTGTGTTATGGAATGTTCGGATAGTAAAACCGCACGTAGCGAAGAGGGGCAGGAAGAACGATGCATGAGGACAGTAGGATGAAGCGACAAGCTATTTCGACAGTGTTGGCAACAACTAAACAAGAAACAGAGTCTCCGAAGTGGGTCGAAACATCTGTATGGTCTAAACGCATGTTGGCATGCCTTGGATAAAGGGGTGAAAGGTGGTAAGTGGTTTAGTTTGATTGATAAAGTGTATGCGTTATCAACCTTGAATGCAGCTTGGCAACAAGTTAAAACAAACAAAGGTTGTGCGGGTGTAGATCGCGTTAGCATTGAGCGTTTTCAAGCAAAAGCTGACACGTACCTGCAAGAACTGCATGTAGCATTGAAGCATCAAACTTACCAACCAGAAGCAGTGAAGCGTGTTTATGTCCCTAAGAGTGGTGGAAAGCACCGTCCTTTGGGAATTCCAACGGTCAAAGATCGGGTTGTCCAAGCGACAATTAAAATAGTTATTGAGCCGATATTTGAATATGAATTTCTGCCCATGAGCTATGCTTTTAGACCGCAACGTGGTTGCAAAGATGCCTTGCGAGAGGTTCAGCACTTTATCAATGAGGGTTACACCCATGTGGTCGATGCTGATCTTGAAGGGTTCTTTGATAACATTCCACCTGATGAATTAATGCAACAACTTGAACAACGCATAAGCGATGGGAAGTTGCTTGAGATTCTGCAATTGTTTCTTCAACAAGATGTGATGGATGGCATAACGAGTTGGACACCCACAATGGGTACGCCCCAAGGAACTGTGCTCAGTCCTTTGCTTGCAAATATTTATTTGCATCCTTTGGATCAACATATCAAATCGCAAGGAATGATTATGGTGCGGTATGCGGATGATTTTGTCATTTTGTGCCGTAGCGAAACAGAAGCGTGTCACGCACTTGAAGAGGTCAGGGCGTGGGTGGATAACCATGGTTTAAGCCTACACCCCGACAAGACTCACAGGGTTGATTGCAGTCAAAAAGGCCAAGGGTTTGACTTTCTTGGTTACCATTTTGAGGCAGGCAAACGCTGGGTGCGTCGCAAAAGTCATCAAGCGTTGCGTGATAAGATTCGTGAAAAGACAAAGCGTAATCGTAGCGGCAGTATGAAAAGTATTATTGATGAGCTTAATCCTATGTTGATAGGTTGGTTCAACTACTTTAAACATGCTCACCGTGGCGAATTCAAATCGGTAGATGGTTTTATTCGTCGTCGTTTGCGTGCCATGCTGTTGCGACGTAATAAGCGCAAAGGTTGGGGTAAAAGTTTACAAGCCCATATGCGCTGGAAAAATGCCTATTTTGCGAAGGTCGGACTTTTCACTATGCACGAAGCCCGATTGAGTTTATGCCAATCCCGATGAGGAAACAATCGACTGGAGAGCCGTGTGCGGGAGAACCGCATGCACGGTTCGGAGGGCGGGGAGCTGAGGCTTCCCGACCCCTATAAAACCAAGTTTTTTGAGTGCGTTTACGCGGTGAGGTGCAGCCAAAACGATGCTGTGGTTTGCACGATGTTTTTGGGCTTCTTGTATGCGCAACTGATCCAGATTTTTTGCAATACCCCGGCGACGCATCGGTTTGCTCACCACGAGTCTTGATAACAGTGCAAAAGGGCTTGTGAGAGGGAGATCATGATTGGAAAAGAGATAGGCATAAGGAATCTCTTTGACATGGAGATGCAAACTCAAGCGTGCGGCTGCAATTAGTTTTTGTTGATAAAAAATAACCCAGTGTATGGCCACCGCATCGAGCTCATCAAACCATTGCCCTTTTTTATTCAAGCTTTGAATGGTGAAGCCTTCGCATTGCCAAATATCCGCACGAAGTGCGGCAATGTCATCGAATTGTGTCGGGTCAGTTGTTTGTTGAAATGTTAAGTCACTGAGCATGGCGTAGGTGGCATCTATAAACTACCCATATATGAAATGCTTGGTGCTGCTCCATCGGCAGGAAAAAACACAACAAGTGGGGCAGGCATGCCATTTACCCCTTGTTTTTTAGCAACCCAATATTTCATCTCAGTTCCTTTTTGATATGTGCCTCGGCTTGGATGGCCTATATTTGTTGTTTTGAGTGCTTGGGAACGGGTGATTTTGACAGGGTGCGCATAAAATTTGGCATTTTGATGTGCTTTTTTAAAGCTAAAATTAAGTAAGTCACGATCAAGGGCTGTGCCCGTTGCATCATAATTGCTTGGGTGTACATAAGGCATGACTTGTTTGGCACTTTGATCAAAGTCAGCGATCAAGAGCTTTTCCATGAAGCTATTCAGGAGCTTCGTCGGAGCCTTGGTGGTACTGGTTTGTTGTACGACAGCATTTATACCCATTGAAATGGCTTGGTTTAAATCAAAGGCATGGGCTGAGGTTGAAAACCAACATAAACAGATTGAGAGGTAGATGATTATTTTCATTTGATTGCTCCTATCAAGGTAAAAGAGGTTTTAACTTTTCATGTTATGAAGCGTCAGTATGGGTAGCTAATCGTGATAGAACAAGACCTTGTTTTAACTATGCCTTTCTTTTTTAGGTTAGGCTTGCGAAAATTTGGTATAAAAAATGAATATATTATGATTTTTAAAGTGATAAGGACAAAGTGATTTTATGAGTACAGAGCAACCAAAAAACCCATTACATGGTGTTAAATTAGAACAAATAGTCAGGGAATTAGAGGCGCATTACGGTTGGATTGAATTGGGTCACCGTATCCAAATTCGTTGTTTTACAACCTACCCTTCTGTGAAGTCTAGCTTGGCTTTTTTACGCAAAACCCCTTGGGCAAGAACAAAGGTTGAGAATTTATACCTTAAAGTGCTTCGTGACAAAGAAGAAGAATAAGAGAATATTGATGTAAGTTGGTTTTTTTCGCTGGTTTCAATACCATTTTGATGATGGGGTGTAATGGTTGTGTTGATGAAGAAGCTCAAACATTCTGCATTAAATAAGTTAAGTATTGGCTTTTAAACAGTTTTACTGAGCACCCACTCTATTTTTAGCATTGCCCAATAGCAGACCAATTTTTCGAGCTTCATCATCTTGAAGCGTGTAAGATGGCCGAGCATGGGTCCATCTTTCATTGTTGACCATCGCAATTCACCCAGCTTTCCAAAAAATGGGCAAACTGTGGTTATCAAAAACTTGTACAAAATAATCAACTTCTTGATCAGAGAAGGCTTCGCCATCGCCATAAGTCATATGGAAAGGTCGCTCTTCAACGGGCAGAGCATCAAAAGGCGGCCATTCATCACAGTACATGCCATGATGACACAGGGAGGCCATCAAAACATTCTTGTTCAATGCTTCATTCTATTCAAAGGCATCCGCTTGGTAGGAGATCTGTAGATCATCTTTTTTCCACAGTAAACGCAACCTTCGCGCAGCGCGATGGCTTCTGTCACGGCGGCATTATCGGCGAATAATTGTTTCGCCACCCTTGCTTGGAATCGCCACGCAGCCAAAAACAATACATTGCGGGATGCGTGGCTCGATGCCCAAACCAGGGCTATCAGGCAGGATCGCTTTTCCTGATTGGCTAATATAGCCCCCATCGGCTGTCGTGATCGAGTGCAGGGCTTGAACCAGTCCCACGTTGCACGACGATGGGTTTCTGGTGTTGATAGGGCGAGGTGAACCGCTGCTGTATCGGCAGGTTGACCTTTTCTTCATGTTGCTAACTTGCCGATTTAAGGCCTTCACTTTGCTTGCCTTAAACTTCATGAAAGTCTTGACCATACCATTGTTTGCGTAGGTTTAAGTCCATATTATTCACGGAACAAGCACCCACCCGAATCAGGATTTCTCCTTTTTGAGGGCTAGGCTGTGTTGACATTTCACCTCAAGCATATGATTGAAGCTGCAAAACGGATAAAATACATATAGTTTTTAGCGTACTTATCAAAGCGTGAAAAGACCCTTCGGAACTGTTTTGTTTTGCCGATAAGGCACTCAATTAAATGTCGTTCTTTGTACAGCTCCTCCCGCTATCGACTTTCCTATGCCAAGAATAACGTTTTTTTCAGCTTGGGGCAGCGCAAAGCCTTTGCCTTCAGTTCAGGCAAATCATGTGACTCAATTTTTCAAACGTTCAACACACCAAAGTTAAGGATAC
>JAUZRG010000212.1 GCA_030950585.1 Mariprofundaceae bacterium
CGGTATCACGTTATCTGAATGTTTGATGTCAGGTCTTGCCATTTTTGGTCTTAAATACCCATCACTTTTACAGTTTGATCAAAGCATGGATGATGATATTATCAAACAAAATCTGAACAACCTTTATGGCATCAAACATGCTCCTAGTGACACTTGGTTTAGGGAACGTCTGGATGAGTTGAAGCCAGAAGAAATCAGGAAAGTATTCAAAGCGATACTCTCCACAGTTCAACGTGGAAAGGGGTTAGAGTCATTCTAGTTTATTGATGACAGTTACCTTATTTCTATCGATGGCACAGGCTACTTTTCATCCAAAGATATTCATTGTGACCAGTGCTGTGAAAAACATCATCGCAATGGATCCACCACGTATTACCATCAAATGCTGGGTGCAGTTCTCGTTCATCCTGACTCACGCTGTGTTTTACCATTTGCTCCAGAAGCGATTCTCAAACAAGATGGTATCAAGAAAAATGACTGTGAACGCAACGCATCTAGACGGTTATTGCATGACCTTCGTCGTGAACATCCGCACATGAAATTAACCATCATTGAAGATGGCTTAGCATCCAATGCACCGCACATTAAGACATTGAAAGAACTCAACATGAACTTCATTCTTGGTGCAAAAAAAGGTGATCATGCCTATCTTTTTAACCAAGTTGATCAAAGTCATGTTACTTGGTATGAAACAACAGACAAAAAAGGAAAACACTATCGCTTTCGATTCATTAACCAAGTCTCATTGAATGCATCAAACCCTGACTGCAAAGTGAATTTCCTAGAATGCTGGGAAACCAGTCTGAAAGGAAAAGTGCAGCATTTTAGCTGGGTAACAAATTTTTCATTAAGCTCTACAAATGTATATCAAATCATGCGAGGAGGTCGCGCACGCTGGAAAATTGAAAATGAAACGTTCAACACACTGAAGAATCAAGGATACCACTTTGAACACAATTTTGGTCATGGCAAAAAACACCTTGCAACCGTGATGGCACACATCATGCTTT
>JAUZRG010000022.1 GCA_030950585.1 Mariprofundaceae bacterium
TTGTGATTCTAGCTGAATTTCAGTCATTAAGCTGGGTAAATTATCGCGGATAAAGTCTTGAACTTCTTTTAATTGCAACGTTCTGCGTGTGTGTAATTGATCATGTAATTCGGGATACTGTTGATTGAGTTGACGAAAAATTTCACTAGGGATGCATAGAAGGTAACTTTCTTCTAATGCTGAGGCTGTGGCTGAGCGTTTATTTTGATTAATAATCGCAATTTCGCCCAATAACTCATTGTCATTGATTTCTTTAAAGGCAACATCATAGTCTTGGATATTGAGGTATAAGGCAATTTTTCCTGAAATAACGATATAAGCGTGGGTTGCGTCATCACCCTCTTGAAATAAATGTTCTTGTTTGAGCAGTTGGATGACAGATACGTGCTGTGAAAGTTTTTTGCGAATCTCAGGTTTTAATTCAGAAAATATAGGTGAAACAGCAAGGCGATGCAGGATAATGCGATGACAATAAGACTTTGCCATGATGGGTTTTATTTGGGGTAAATAGTGTTTTATTTGAATGATGTGCTTATAAGGAATCTGGATCATTTTACAGTCTTCGGTGGCCGTGACTTGAATGCTCCATTCCTTG
Organism: Mariprofundaceae bacterium; assembly: GCA_030950585.1. Classification (GTDB taxonomy): domain Bacteria; phylum Pseudomonadota; class Zetaproteobacteria; order Mariprofundales; family Mariprofundaceae; genus JAUZRG01. Next base: position 596 of record JAUZRG010000022.1, read on the forward strand.
CGCGTTTGTTTTAGAAAGAATTCAATTTCACCAAAAAAACTCATGGCTTCGACATAGCCAATACATTGTTGATCGGTGCATACTTCGACTTGACCTTGTACGATAAAATAAATGCTATCGGCAGGTTGATGAATCTGGGTGATTTGTTGACCTTGAGTAATATTGATAATGCTCATCCACTTCATGAGGTGCTGAAAAGTCTCAAATGTTTTTAAAGATGAAAAAAAACTTTGTGAAAATTTTTCTGATTGAATAAGGCGTTGGTAAATGGCTTCTTTATTGGGTAAAAATTCAATGATCTCAGCATCCTGCAAGCCTTTTTCCTGTAGTTTTGTTAGGAGATCTTGAATGTTCTTTTTATCATTGGTACAGCGTGCATAGGCTTTGAGTGCAGAAAAGCTATGCTGTAAATAATGAGATTCATCATAGCAATGGGCAGCTTTCAGGTAATAGCTCGCGCTTTTTTTAATTTGTTCATCGCGCTCAAAGCATTGGGCTGCATGTAAGAAGTGGTGTGCTTGCTCTTGAACTGAAAGTTCAGAGTGATCAGCGCAAAGTAGGTAATCCTTTGCAGCATGGCCATATTGTTTTTTTTCGTTATTTTTAAGTGCATCTTGCAAATTTTCACTATACGACTTTTTTTTAATGATCATGTTATCAACTTTCTTGAAATAAGATTAAGGTTTAAAATAAAGAGCTTAGAAACGATATTCGCAAATTATTGCCTGTCTAAGTCATGCTTATATGTGCGGTGTTTAGGCTTTGGATTGATCCTTAATAAAATGCTGAACTTCTTTTAATTGAAAATCTTTACGTATGCGCAGTAACCACCGTAATTCATGATTTTTTTCATGCAATTCCAAGAAGGTTTCGGCATTGATACTGAGTAAATAGCTATCTTGTAAAGCCATGGCTGTGATGGTTCGTTTA
>JAUZRG010000023.1 GCA_030950585.1 Mariprofundaceae bacterium
AACCTCTCAATTTTCTTCCTCTTTCCGTAAGTCTCTTGGTCGTCGATAATTGATTTTTTAATGCTTGGGTTTTTAAGGTACAACTGAAGAACTTCATTCAACTCAATGCTAAATTTACTCTCTGGAGCAGAGTGAAAAAGAGATCTTTGGAAGATTACAGGTAAAAGTTGGCTATTCATGACTTAAATTATAACATACTTCTGTTAAATATCAGTATGTTATCCTTTTCGGCTAGGCTCTAGCCAAGTGCTTTGAATTTAGAGACGGGTATTTTTTGACAAGTTATGCTGAATCAACAGCCCATAAAATAATCACAAAGATCAATAACGCCAAATCAATTCCATGCCCGCCCACCAATGTTTCCAGTTTTTTGAAAGGGCGAGGTTGGTATATACTCGTGGTGTCATATTGGAGATATTGACGTGTGAGCCCCCTGTGATTCGCCATGTTTCACGGCTTCTTTCACCAAAAATGGATTTGTTTTTATTAAAATCGAGACCAATGACATACAGAGACTCTGTATCTTGGCGAATCCTTGGTTTTCGGATCATGGGTCTTGCATCTAACTGGTGATAGACGCGCCCTTCACTCTTTACTCTCGCCCATGCGATCATATCTTTTTCTTGCGTTTCTGATTGCCAAATATGGTAAGATATTTGTGCCATAAAGGTGTTGGATTGGTAACTTTCTTCTAAAATACGGGCAGCTCGCCGTGCTGAACTCATTTGTATTTGGGCGTGTATATTTTTTAGATGCACTTCAAAAGCAGGGGTGATGACCCAATCAGTGCCTGAAAAACCTGCGTATAATAGCTGATAGCTTCTTTTTGAAATCTGATGTTTCAATAAAAAAGACCATGTCTTGTTGATGTGGTAAGTGCCATTGAGTTTGAAGTAAAAGGCATTAAACAAGGACTTTTTCTTGAGCGTACTTTGCTGGGCTCCAACCGCCAGTAATAGCTCGTAATCGGGGTGGTTGTGTACGAATTGCTGTAGTTCAAAGCCAAGTTGACGCAGGCCTAAGCTGTTGTTGTTTTGGTATTGGCGTTGATCTATTTGCAGGTGGATGGCGGTATGCCCCCACGTTTGCTTAAAAGCATTGATATCGAGTTTGATTTGCAGTGATGCGCTGATGTCACTGCGATCTTGTGCGGCCAAGTCGATGACGCTAGGGCTAATCACAACGTTACTATCATATAGCATGGCCAAACTGACCTGACTTTTCCAATCGCGTTGGTAGCCCAAAGCGGCTGCTTTATCATAAGCCTCGCCAGCTTCTTGGTATTTTTGTTGACCCTCAAGCGATAGGGCTAGTTGATGCCATAGCTCTGCATTATTGGGTTCACCCTCTAATTGTGTTTTTATTTTTTGTTCTAATAGTTGGTGATGTTGATGGTGTTGCATGGGCGTGTTGTTGTCTGTTGACGAGGCTGAAGCGATGAAAGGCCAGACAAGCATGACAAAGAAAAGAATCCGTATATGCATCGTTAACCTACTTTGATATGTTCTTGAGAAGAGATTGCCAATTCTCTCCAGGGGCAATGATGCCACCGACCACATCTTGTTCTGCGCCTGTCACAGCAGCATAGGTGTTGTTTTTGCCTTGCAGGCTTAGCCAAGCAAAGAGTGCAAACGACACAGCTTCAATCGCTTCTGGGGCAATGCCTGCTTGCTGAGTGCTGCCCACGCTCATCTGAGGTAAGGCTGCTTGTAAGGATTGCATGAGGAAGGGGTTGAATGCCCCACCGCCACAGATAAGACATTGTTGGGGGTCTTTTTCTAAAAACTGCATGGCATCTGCAATGCTTTGTACGGTCAAAGCACAGGCTGTTGCCAAACGGTCAGCATCGCTGATCTCTGGTTCGGATAAAAGACGATTAATCACTTTCTCACCAAACTGTTCACGACCAGTGGACTTGGGAGGACGACGTGCAAAGTAAGGGTTTTGCATGAGCTCTTCTAGTAATGTGGGCTGAACCTTACCTATGCGTGCCAAGGCACCGTCTTTGTCCATACCATCACGGCCATCGCTTAATTCCAGCATGAGACCATCCATGATCATATTTCCTGGCCCACAGTCAAAGCCAATCACGTCTCCCTTTGTGGGTAGCCATGTCATATTGCTGATGCCGCCAATATTTAAAATAACCGTGTCTTTTTCTTGGGCGAAGAGGTGTTTGTGTGCAAAGGGAGTCAGTGGCGCACCTTGGCCACCTGCGCTGATGTCGCGTTTCCTAAAATCTGCGACGGTGGTGATGCCTGTGTTGTGGGCAATGGTGGAGGGGCAGCCAATTTGTAAGCTAAAAGCATGCGAGCCTGTGGGACGATGGCGAATGGTTTGACCGTGACTGGCAATAGCATGAATGCGGCTGGGTGCGATGCCTGCATTGTATAAAGTATCAAGGACTGCCTTGGCGATCATTTCTCCTAACTTGCGATCAAGGGAACCAAGGTGATCTATTTCATTCAGGCTGGGCTGAGCAAGTCGTATGATGGATTCTTTAATCTCTGCATCCATCGGGTGTTCTTCATAATGGCGTAAGTGAATCTTTCCCTCTGGCTCAATATTGACGATGGCAATATCTAAGCCATCGGCCGAGGTGCCAGACATGACACCTACGATAAGCATTGCATCATTCATGATTGTTCTCCATGCCAAGCATCAAGAAAAGCTTGTAAATAAGGTCGCTGTGCTACTTCTTGCTGTAAATAATTGTGAATACTCTGATTGCTTTGGTAAAAATGATCATGAGATAATTGCCCATTAAAAAGTTGCCAGCGTAAAAATAAAAGTAAGGTGCTTAAAACATCGCACTCACAATAATGGCGAATGGTTTCGATTTGATTGTTTTCAAATAAATCAAGCACCTGTTCACCTGAGATGTCTAGTTTTCCAGGGACAGAAAAACAGCTGGCTATTTCATCTAAACTACAGCGGGCAGAAGCGCCAAAGTCTGAAAAGAATTCTAACAAATCAAGGTGTTGCTTTTGATCATAACGGTAATCATAGCGGTATTGAAACCATGTGGGGCAACTTAGTTGGTGTTTCATAGCACGGTATTTGAGCACAGGTATATCAAAACCACGACCATGATAAGAGACGAGTTGCGGTTTATGTTGTTCAATAAATTGGAAGAAACCTTGTAATAACTCTTTTTCAGAACTACCAACATCACCACCACTGCCAACACGGTTGAAGACCATGCTTTGACCCTCTCGGTTGAGTTGCGCGTAACTAATGGCCACGACTTGATGAAAAGGCTGGCGTGCAAAGTTATTCTTGCCATTGGTTTTTTCTAAGTAAAAGGCTTGAAGTGCTATTCTGGCTTCCGAATCAGTCAGTTCTGGTTTTCGTAAAAACTGGCGGGATGAATCAGCATCAATCACGGTTTCAATATCAAAAACTAAAATGTGTTGTTGCATGCTAAACCCCATGAAAAGATCGCATCTTAGTGTTTTTAAGAGGGGATGCAAAACTTCGCTAACATACGCATTTCTTCACATTCTAAAAAAGAGCTTCTATATTGTGGGCATGAAGATTCTCGTGGTTGAAGATGAAGAACGTGTTGCGCATTTTATCCAGAAAGGATTGAAAGAAGAAGGGCATGCTGTTGACGTTGCTTATGATGGCGAAGAAGGCGAGTTTTTAGCCGAAGTCAATGAGTATGACCTGATGATCTTGGATTTGATGTTGCCAAAAAAAAATGGTGTCACCGTTTGTCGTGAAATTCGCGAACGTGGTATTATCACGCCTGTGCTCATGCTGACGGCACGCGATAGTATCGAAGACAAGGTGCGTGGTTTGGATGCAGGTGCAGATGATTATCTTACCAAGCCCTTTGTGTTTGATGAGTTATTGGCACGGGTGCGTGCTTTGTTGCGACGACGTTCTGATGTGAAAACCCCAACCTTGAAAATGGCTGATTTGGAATTAGATCCGATCAGTCGTCGGGTATTGCGTTCGGGTAAACCCATGCGCTTGACCACCAAAGAGTATTCATTGTTAGAATACATGATGCGTAATCCAGGTAAGGTGTTATCAAGAACCCTGATTGGTGAACATGTTTGGGACATGAATTTTGATCCTGAAAGCAATGTGATTGATGTGTATGTGAGTCATCTTCGTTCTAAGGTAGATAAAGATTATGATGTCTCTTTGATCCATACCATGCGTGGCCGAGGCTATATGCTCAGCGACGAACCTCCCTTTATGTAAACAATGTTTCAAACATTTCGAGCAAGGCTGGCAATCCTATATATTGCCATCCATTGCATTGTTCTTGGCTTGTCAGGCTTTCTTATTTATGAAGTTTTGTCTCGGCAAATTTATGATGCGATTGATACCGAATTAACCGTAAAATCAGCAGAAATCACGAAAAAGTTAAAACAAACACCTTTTCGTAATTGGATGCAGTTATTGCAAAATAGACCCAACAGCTCAGAAATGCAGTTGATTGGCTCCAATGGTATTTTGTTGTATTCCACCGGTGAGCGTTTAAGCACGCAAATGAGCAAAGAATTGCGTCAGGCATTGCATCGTTCGATTGCAGGCCAAACCTTGTTTATTACCACAGGGACGTTATTGGCTGAAAACTCACTGCGCGTGGTGACAACACCAACCTACCGTGAAGACCGTATTGTTGCCGTGTTGGTCATGGCACATGAAATGGGTGAAGCCCATGCTTTCTTTCAACTCTTATATATTGTGGGTGGTATCTTAGGATTCATCTCCATTCTCATCAGTAGTTTTGCAGGTTATATTTTGGCACAACGTGCCTTGAAACCGATTCAAGAAGTGACCATTGTTGCTCGCAAAGTGGCTGAAGGTGATTTGAAGAAACGCATCACTTCGTTTTCTAAAGACAAAGAAATTTCTGAATTGATTTCATCGTTGAATAAAATGTTTTCTGATTTGGATGCTAGTTTCTCAGCTCAGCAGCGTTTTACTGCCGATGCCTCACATGAATTACGCATTCCGCTCACTATTATGCGCGGTGAAGCTGAAGTGGCTTTAAAAAAACACCGTGAAGAAGAAGAGTATCGTGATATATTAAGTCAGCAGCTGAATATGGTGGAGCGCATGCGCTCGATTGTGAATGGCCTACTCTTATTGGCCAAAGCAGATTCAGGGCAGTTACATATGGCTGAAGATGATGTGGATATTGGTTTGTGCGTGCAAGAAGCCTTTCAGTCCAATCTCATGATGTTTAGTGGTGACGATATTCATTTGGATTTGGATATGGATGAGGATGCTGAAATTTATATTTGTGGTGATGCCGAACAGCTGCAAGGTGTGTTGTTTAATCTATTGAGCAATGCGTTTAAATACTCTGATCCAAGTGACCATGTGACATTGTCGATGAAAGTAAAAGAACAACGCTTGTGGATTGGTATCCGTGATCAAGGTCCGGGCATGGAACAGCAACATCTTCAACATTTGTTTGATCGTTTTTATCGTGCGGACAAGTCCAGAGACCGCAACAAAGGTGGTGCAGGTCTCGGCCTTGCGATTTGTAAGCAGGTCATCGAAGTTCACCACGGCAGTATTGATGTGGAGAGTGAAGTCGATGTGGGCACCTGCTTTAATATTTACTTACCCATTTTACGTGTGATGAGTTAATTACTCTCTGAGTAGTTCAGTGATACCTGTTTTGGAGCGTGTGCGTGCATCAACTTGCTTCACAATCACAGCACAATACAAATTAGGGCCACCAGAGCTACCCGGCATTGAACCAGATACGACAACAGAATAAGGTGGTACTTCACCATAAGTGACTTCACCCGTTAAACGGTTGAAAATACGTGTGGATTGGCCAAGGTAAACACCCATCGACAACACACTACCTTCGCGAACAATCACACCTTCAGCAACTTCGGCGCGTGCGCCAATAAAGCAGTTGTCTTCAATAATGACGGGTGCGGCTTGAATGGGTTCTAATACACCACCGATACCTGCGCCACCTGAAATATGGCAGTTTTTACCAATTTGTGCACATGAGCCAATAGTCGCCCATGTATCAATCATGCTGCCTTCATCGACATAAGCACCGATATTCACATATGATGGCATCAAGATGGCTTTATTGGCAATAAAAGCACCTTTACGCACGGTGGCAGGTGGTACCACGCGAATACCTGCTTTTAGGAACTCACTTTTTCCCCAATTGGCAAATTTAAGTGGAACTTTATCAAAATAATTGCAGTCGCCACCATGAATAACATCGTTGTCATGAAGTTTGAAAAAAAGAAGAACAGCTTTTTTAAGCCATTCGTTGACGACCCATTGACCATTGATTTTTTCAGCAACACGAATGCCGCCTTCATCGAGTAAATTGATGCATTGTTCAACGGCATCGCTAATTTCATGGCTAACATCTGCTGCTTGCCATTCCTGACGTGTGTCCCATGCTTGGTTAATGACTTTTTGTAAGTGTTGCATGATTTCTCCCACATGATGAATTGATGACATATTGAACCTTTCAGAAGCTTGATTCAAGTATGCACCAGATTTCTTATATTGTTCAATACCTATTTTAAGGCATTGAATGGTTATTTTTCTTGCTGTTGAAGTAATGCTGTTAATTTGCCTTGTCGGTGTAAGGCATACAATTCATCGCAGCCACCGACGTGGATATCATGGATAAAAATTTGTGGTATAGAACGTGCCCCTTGGCTTCGGGTCATCATCTCTTGTCGTTGCTCAGGATTGCTTTGCACATCATATTCAGTGTATTCAATCTTTAGCTGTTGGAGTAGTTGTTTTGCGCGTACGCAATAAGGGCAGTAAGAACCAGAGTATATTTCAATCATTGGCGAAGGATGCATGCTAGGTGTTTGAAAGCAAAGTTTTGCATGGTTGATCTAGGCATGATTCCATGTTCAACTTGCCTAAGTTTAGAAATCAATAAAACAAAAAAGACTTGTATGTTTAATGCGGTGGGGATGTATAACAATCATGGTGATGAAGAAAGAAAAACTAACCCAACTCACGATTTCAGGTATGATTTGCGCAAGCTGTGTTCATCATGTTGAAGAAGCCTTGCTTGGTGTTGAAGGGGTTAACGCTGTTGCTGTGAACTTGGCTGAGCGTTGCGCCATCGTTCATGGTCATGTTGAGCTACAGAAGCTTATTGTTGCAGTGGAAAAGACGGGCAAGAAAGCGCAGTTGTTATCCGATCATCAAGATGATCAAGAGGACGAACGAAAGTCTTTTAAAATATCGTTGCAACGTGCGGGTGCAGCGGCTTCTTTGGCGATTGCACTCATGTGGGTGGGTATGTCCTCATTCTTACCGTCATTCGACGAAGCTTATGGGCAAACGATTTGGTTTGGCATTGGCGTGCTGACCTTGTGCGTGATGTTTTTTTCAGGTCGGCACTTTTATGTGAGTGCTTGGCAAAACCTCAAGCATGGCATCAGCACGATGGATACGCTCATTAGTTTAGGCACTGGTACAGCTTGGCTGGGTTCGATGGCGATGGTGATTTCTCCAGATTTATTTCCTACACAAGATCAACATCTTTATTTTGAAGCTGCTCTTATGATTATTGCGTTCATCAATATAGGCCATGCCCTTGAAATGCGTGCGCGGGGAAAAACCAGCTCTGCTATTCGATCATTGATAGGTTTGCAAGCACGAACCGCACGCCTGATACGTCAAGATGACGAGATTGATATTGCCATTAAAGCTGTGCAAGTCGGTGATCTTTTACGTGTGCGACCAGGTGAAAAAATAGCGGTTGATGGTGTGGTGGTTTCAGGTCAATCCTATATTAATGAAGCCATGATTAGTGGTGAACCTATGCCAATCTTAAAGCAGCAAGGTGATGTTGTTGTGGCAGGTACCATGAATGGCGAAGGTAGTTTAAGTTATCGCGCCCAACATGTGGGTTCTGATACGACTTTAGCCAAGATGATTCAAATGGTGCGTGCTGCTCAAGCCACCAAACCAAAGATAGGAAGACTTGCAGATAAAATAGCCAGCGTGTTTGTGCCTTGCGTAGTGGGTATTGCACTGCTAACAGCTTTGATTTGGTTGAGTGTTGGCCCAGACCCTGCATGGCAGTATGCTCTATTAACCAGCATGACGGTGCTCATTATTGCTTGCCCATGCGCGCTTGGTTTGGCCACCCCCATTTCAATTATTGTGGGCATGGGCAATGCCGCACAGTTGGGTATTTTAATACGCAATGGTGAGGCTTTGGAGAAAGCTGCGCTACTGGATACGATTATTTTAGATAAAACAGGCACGATCACCGAAGGCAAGCCAACACTGAGTGACATTATTGCCACCGATCCTGATCATTGCTTGCGCCTTGCTGCTGCCTTAGAAAAACATTCAGAGCACCCCCTTGCGCATGCGATTGTGAAAGAAGCAGAAAAAAAACAGTTGAAGCTACCTGACATCAGTGATTTCCATGCTGACACAGGCATGGGGGTCAGTGCGGTATGTCGTGGAAAGACGATTGTGATTGGTAATCAAGGGTGCATGAAAAAACATGGCGTGAAGGTTTGCGATCAAGAAAAAAAACAATTTATCCAATTAGCACAAGAAGCCAAAACACCGATTTTTATGGCAGAAGGAAAAAGTATCATTGCTATTCTGGCTGTTGAAGACCCAATTCGGGGCGATGCAAGACAAAACATTCAAAACATGCAACAGCAAGGTTTGGATGTGCGCATTTTTAGTGGTGATCAACAAGCCACAGTGCAAGCGATTGCACAACAAGTCGGCATTCAGCATTTTGTGGCAGAACTGCAACCGCAAGATAAATTAGATAAGCTGACCTCTTTGCAACAACAAGGTAAGAAGGTTGCCATGGTAGGGGATGGTATGAATGATGCCCCTGCATTGGCGCAAGCCGATGTGGGTTTTGCGGTGGGTTCGGGCACAGATATTGCCATTGAAGCCGCCGATATGACGCTTATGCATCATCACCTTTTGCATGTTTTATCTGCCATACATATTTCACAGACAACGATTCGCAATATTCGCCAAAACCTCTTTGCAGCCTTTATTTATAATATTTTAGGCATTCCAATTGCAGCTGGCGTGTTGTATTTTTCTTTTGATTTATTGCTCAGTCCGATGCTTGCAGGTGCTGCGATGGCCATATCATCATTGACTGTTGTCTTGAATGCTAATCGAATGCGGAACACTTCATAAAAATGATGTTAAACCATGTTAAGAATAAGGACTTAGCCTGATTCTTAATTATCTGCTAGGGGTTGAAAGTTATATGCGACAATATCAAGAACAAATTTATATTCCATGTCGTGGTCGTGGCATGTATGAGATTACTTTGCAAGTTCGGCAATCTTTGGAAACAACGCCTCTTCAGTGTGGCATGCTTACGCTTTTTTTGGGTCATACCAGCTGTTCGTTGATGCTGCATGAAAACAACGATATGCGCGCTCGCCATGATTTAGAAAATTTTTTAAGCCAACTGGTTCCCGATGGCAAGCAGTCTTATGCTCATTCTGACGAAGGCCCAGATGATATGCCTTCTCATATTCGAGCTACGTTAACCAATACCTCTATTAATATTCCTATTCGTGATGGAAAGATGGTTTTAGGTAGTTGGCAGGGTATTTTTCTTTATGAACATCGCATTCTTCAGCAAAGAAGAAGAATTACTTTACACTTAATGGGGGAGTAATGGCAAAGATACGGCTTGATCACTTACTGACACAACGCGGTTTAGCGGAATCGGGCTCTCAGGCTAAGCGGCTTATTATGGCTGGCTTGGTCTATGTTAAAGGCCAGAAAGTCGATAAGGCAGGCACCAGCTTTGCTGAAGATGTGGTGATTGATGTGCGTGAGACATTGCCTTTTGTGTCTCGTGGCGGCTTAAAGATTCAGAAAGCACTTGATATTTACCCTTTGCCTACTGAAGGCATTATTGCCTTGGATGTTGGCGCCAGTACAGGTGGTTTTACCGATTGTCTTTTGCAGCGTGGCGCAAAAAAAGTGTATGCTGTTGATGTGGGTCATAGTCAATTGCACTACAGGCTTTGCAAAGATGAGCGTGTGATTAATTTAGAGCGCACGCATATCCGCAAGCTCACTGCCGAACAGGTCGAGGCCAATATTACGGCGTTGGTGATTGATACTTCCTTTATCTCATTGCATAAAGTCTTGCCTTTGGCATGGCCTTTTCTCGCCATCGGTGGTTGGGCTGTGGCACTGATTAAACCTCAATTTGAAGTGGGTTCTGAGAACCTTGCCAAAGGTGGGGTGGTGCGTGACCCTGTCATACGTCAGCAGGCGGTTGATGATGCAGAAAGCATGGCGGGAGAACTGCCGCATGCACATGTCTTGGGTGTGAGTGAATCACCGATTACGGGCCCTAAAGGCAATGTTGAATACTTATTGGTCATACAAAAAAATGCATGAGCGACTCGCTGCACCTGCGAAGATTAATTTACATTTGCATATATTGGGTCTCAATGCACAAGGTTATCATCTATTAGATACTTCTTTTGCTTTTGTAGATCTTTGTGATTGGCTGGAAGTGAACGTTTCGGATGACTTAAGCGTGACTTGCTCCCAAGCTGAGCTTTCAGGAAAAGCCAATCTTGTGTATCAGGTGCTTGAGGCATTGCAACAGAAGCATGGGGTCAAACAAGGTTTATCCGTACACATTGAAAAGCATATTCCCATGCAAGCAGGCTTGGGTGGAGGCTCTAGCGATGCCGCCACCGCGCTTCTTGCAGCCAATAAATTTTGGCAATTGCATTTATCTCGGCAAGAGCTGATTGATTTCTCTGCACCTTTTGGTGCAGACATACCCTGCTTTTTATTTGCACACCCCAGCCGAGCGACAGGTGTTGGTGAAAAGCTTGAAAAACGTCAGGAATCCTTGAAAAACAAAGAGATTCTTCTTGCAAAACCAGCAAAAGGTCTTTCGACCCAAGCTGTTTTTGCACACTTTGACCAGCAACAAGGTTTGACTAATAAAAATTGTATCGTTAAAGTGCGCGCCCCAGAATCAAATTGTAACTATTTGGGTGATAATGATCTTCAGAACTCAGCTTGTTGTTTGTGCTCTGAACTTGAGATGTTACTTTTTAATATGAAACAATGTTGTCAGCATAGTTGGATGAGCGGTAGCGGTAGTGCTTGTGTTTCGATGTTTGATTCTAAGGAAAAAGATGTTCTTGTAAGAAGTTTAAGTTGTATGCCTAGCATATGGTTTAATGAAACTAAAATACTTGAATGTCACCCTCTTATTAATTATTAATAATGGGACGTGGCCAAGCGGTAAGGCAACGGGTTTTGATCCCGTCATGCGCAGGTTCGAATCCTGCCGTCCCAACCATTTATTAAGCAAAGGATCACACTGTGATTGAACAGCGTTTACGTTTGTTTTCGGGTACCTCAAACCCATCTTTTTCTCATCATATTTGTCAACACTTAGGGCTTTCCCAAGGGGAAATGCATATCCAACGCTTTTCAGATGGTGAAATTTTCATCCAAATGAAAGAAAGCATACGTGGTTTGGATACCTTCTTTGTGCAGTCGACCTCAGCACCTGCGAACGCCAATTTGATGGAACTCCTTATTTGTATTGATGCAGCCAAACGTGCATCTGCACGCCAAATATCGGTGGTTATGCCTTATTTCGGCTATGCTCGTCAAGACCGAAAAACAGCAGGGCGAACAGCGATTACAGCTAAACTCGTTGCTGATTTGATTACCACGGCAGGCGCAACACGCGTGTTGACGATGGATTTGCATGCAGGTCAAATACAAGGGTTCTTCAATATCCCTGTTGATAATATCTTTGCAGCACCAGTGATGGCCAAAGATATTAAAGAGCGTTACAATAGTGAGGATACCGTCATTATCTCGCCTGATGTGGGCGGTGTGGTTCGCGCTCGTGCTCTCGCCAGTATGCTGCATATGGACATGGCAATCGTTGATAAACGTCGTCCTGCACCCAATGAAGCCAAAGTCATGAATGTGATTGGTGAAGCAAAAATTAAAAACAAACATTGTATTTTAGTTGATGATATTGTCGATACTGCTGGCACACTATGTAATGCTGTTACGGCCTTATTAGACCGTGGTGCATCCAGTGTCTCTGCTTATACCACCCACGGTGTGTTGTCGGGTCAAGCAGCTGAAAGATTGAAAAAATCAGCCATTAAAGAATTGGTTGTGACTGATACCATTCCATTAGCTCAGCACCTACAAGACACAGGAAAAGTACGTATACTTTCCGTTGCCCCAGTTTTTGCTGAAGCCATTAGCCGTATATACTCGGCTAAATCTATTAGTAGTTTGTACGAATAAAAACCGTAACAGGTCAACCTGTCGGTTCGATTTTTTAGGAGAAACACATGAGTTCATTTAAAGTAGAGTCTACCTTGCGTGAGGAAACAGGTCGTGGTGCCGCACGTCGTTTACGTCGTGAAGATAAAATCCCTGCGATTGTTTATGGTGGAAATCAACCTGAACTATCTATTAGCTTAGAAAGATTTTCATTAAGAAAGTTATTAAACGAAGAAACTTTCTTCACTGCTTTATTGACTGTTAACATTGAAGGAAAAGGCGATCACACAGCATTGTTACGTGACGTGCAATGGGATCCGATTACTGATGAACCGCTTCATTTAGATTTTCACCGTGTAAATGCTTCTGATATCGTACATGCAGACGTTCCTCTTCACACTGTTGGCACTGATACATGCCCAGGCGCTGCTTTGGGTGGTACTATTGCTGTTATTCGTCACGTATTAACTGTTCGCTGTCGTGCAGATATTATCCCTGAATTCATCGCAGTTGATTGTTCACAATTAACCGTTGGTGATAATATTCATGTTGAAGACCTAAGATTGCCTGAAGGCGTTGAAGCGCCTCATGATGTGAACTTCACTATCTTGAACTTTGTGGCACAAAGAACAGCAGAAGAAGAAGAGACTACTGTTGCTGCAGGAGCAACAGAAGAAGCTGCTGAGTAAATGAAACTTATTGTGGGTCTAGGGAATCCCGGTACACAATATCGGGACACCCGCCACAATGTTGGTTTTCGTTTTCTTGATTTACTTGCGCAAGAACAGCACACAAGCTTTGATTCAAATAAGAATTTTGTTGGTGAGGTGGCTAGTTGCCGCCTCAACAACGAGAAAGTTAGCTTACTTAAGCCACACACCTTTATGAATCATAGCGGTAAATCTGTTGCTGCTTTTGCGCGTTATTTTGATATTGAAGTACAAGATATTATTGTGATTTACGATGATCTTGATTTGCCATCGGCTAAACTTCGTCTAAAAAAAGGCGGTGGGCATGGTGGTCACAACGGTTTAAAGTCCCTGCATCAACATTTAGGTAATCATGACTATGTGCGTGTCAAATTAGGTATTGGCCGTCCTGAGCATGGCGATGTCTCTGCATGGGTTTTGGGCAAACAGAACAGCGAAGAATCTCAAGCTGAACAAACTATTTTTAAAAGCTTACTCAAAGAAATGAACAGCATTTTAGATGGGGACTTGGCAGGCGCGTCAAACCGCATCCATCTTCATCTTAATTAACATCACTCGTTTTAGAAAAAAGGATCAATTATGGCATTAAGTATTGGAATTGTTGGGCTTCCCAATGTTGGAAAATCGACTTTATTCAATGCCCTTTCGGGCGGCGGAGCACAAGCGGAAAACTACCCTTTTTGCACCATTGACCCCAATGTTGCCATTGTGTCTGTTCCTGATGCGCGCATGCAAAAAATTTGCGATATTGTGAAACCGATTGCCATCCAAGCAGCCAATATTGAATTTGTAGATATTGCTGGCTTAGTCGCTGGCGCAGCTAGCGGTGAAGGTTTAGGTAATAAATTTCTTGCCAATATTCGTGAGTGTTCGGCCATTGCTCATGTGGTGCGTTGTTTTGATGATGATGATATCACGCATGTTTCGAGCAAAGTAGACCCACTCGCTGATATTGAAGTCATTGATACTGAATTGATGCTCAAAGACTTTGAGAGTATGGAACGGGCTGTTGAGCGTGAAAGAAAGAACTGTAAAACAGGTAATAAAGATGCGTTAGCACGTTTGGAAGTGCTAGAAAGAGTTCAGAAGCAATTAGAAGATGGCACGCCTGTGCGTCGTCAAACATTAACTGAGACTGAGAACGAACACATTGCGCCTCTTTGCTTACTTAGTGCTAAACCTGTGGTATACATTGCCAATGTTGATGATGAGCACATTCCTGGTGGCAATGCTTATGCCGATCAAGTGAAGCAATGGGCTGAGAGCGAAAATGCTGCAACAGCCGTGGTTTGCGCACAAATTGAATCAGAAATTGCTGAAATGGATGACGAGTCACGCATTGAGTTTTTAAATGATCTTGGTTTGGAAGAATCTGGCTTGAATTATGTGATTCGGAAGGCTTTTGAACTGCTTGGTTTGATGAGTTACTTCACAGCTGGCGTGAAAGAAGTTCGTTCATGGGTGATCAAGAAAGGCATGACTGCACCGCAAGCAGCAGGTGTGATTCATGGTGATTTTGAGCGTGGTTTTATTCGTGCTGAAACCATTCACTACGCTGATTTTATTGAGCTTAATGGTGAAGCAGGAGCCAAGGACGCAGGAAAAATGCGTTTGGAAGGTAAAGAGTATGTGGTACACGATGGCGATGTGATGCACTTTCGCTTTAATGTGTAAATATCTTTTTTGGCGAATAAACACTTAGTTAAATATGTTTTTTCTTGCCTAAACAAGATGCCGCTTTATGATTGCCGATTTTTCAAAATAGAGGAAGTTTAACATGAGTCTAAATCGTCCAATGTTGATTGCTGGAAACTGGAAAATGAATGGCCTGTTAAGTGAAGGGCAAGCATTGGTGCGTAGCATCAGTACTAGCCCACTTGCCGATCATGTTGAAATTTCAATTAGCCCTCCTTTTACTTTATTACATGCTTTAAAAGAACAAGCCGCTACCAAAGGCTTTAGCCTTGGCGCACAAGATGTTTATCTACAAGAAGCGGGTGCCTATACAGGTGAAATTAGCCCAGCTATGCTTGTGGATACTGGCTGTAAATATATTATTTTAGGTCACTCTGAGCGTCGTCATATTATAGGCGAAAGCAATGAAGCGATTCAAGCAAAACTAAAGCTTGTATGGCAACATGGCTTGGAACCTATTCTTTGCATCGGTGAAAAAATCGAAGAGCGTGAAAATGGCACAACCAATAATGTGCTTGTAGAACAGCTTGCTGTCTTAAAGAACGCACCTAAAGATGCAGCTTTAACCATTGCTTATGAGCCTGTTTGGGCGATTGGCACAGGTTTAACAGCAACACCAGAACAAGTTTCTGAAACCCACGCTTTTGTGCACCAAACTTTGCAAAGCATGGAAATGGATTGCCGTGTTTTATACGGTGGTAGTGTGAATCCTGGTAATGCAGAAAGCCTTATGGGCTGTGAAGGTGTTGAAGGCGCGTTAGTGGGTGGAGCAAGTTTGAAAGCCGATTTATTTAATCAGATCATTAGCAGTGCTGCTGTGGTCAAGGGGTAACACACGATGACAAGTATTATCATCACTATCCATATTTTAGTCTCCATTGCACTTATTGCTGTGATTCTTATTCAGCGTGGGCAAGGTGCAGATATGGGATCATCCTTTGGTGGCGGTGGCGCACAAACATTGTTTGGTAGCCAAGGATCAAGTTCTTTTCTAACCAAAGCAACAGGTGCTTTAGCTGTGGTTTTCATGATCACATCATTAACCCTTGCTTTCTTTTCTCAAAAAGATGTTACTTCTGTTGTTGGCAGCGCTGTGATTCCTATGCAAAGCCAAGCACAATCAAAAGAAGCAACAGATAATTCAGCTAAACCAGGTGCTTTTAATACTGAGAACCTTAAAGATGATGGTCTACCATCAGCTGAATAAAAATGCCGGAGTGGTGGAATTGGTAGACACGTCACCTTGAGGGGGTGGTGGGATAACTCCTGTGCTGGTTCGAGTCCAGTCTCCGGTACCAAATAAAGATACCTCCCTTGGTATCTAAAAAAGCCCCATCAACATATGTTGGTGGGGCTTTTTTGTTTTGATTAGGAATCCACATCAAACCAAAAAAGAATGTGTTCCCAGTAAGAGAACTCGAAAATGAACCGTGCGTCATATCAGATCGTAATAAAAAATGGCTCTTTGAATGGCACTTGTTTCAATCCGCTCCCAGCACTGAGACTGGGAGATATAGCCCCTCAAAGCAAGCACGCGCCATGGTCGCCTGTTTCAATCCGCTCCCAGCACTGAGACTGGGAGATATGAAGTATCCAAGGCACAGACCAAGGTTGAACGCTTAGTTTCAATCCGCTCCCAGCACTGAGACTGGGAGATATAGAATGTGGCAACTGATAAATCTATACAGTCTCTTGTTTCAATCCGCTCCCAGCACTGAGACTGGGAGATATTATTGATGGTCAAGCCGTCATGGCCGAGTACCGTGTTTCAATCCGCTCCCAGCACTGAGACTGGGAGATATCAAGTGCGTGAGAAGCTGCACAAGCGTGGTTTTGAGTTTCAATCCGCTCCCAGCACTGAGACTGGGAGATATGTGAAAAATTATTACCGACTGTGCGCAGCTTAACGGTTTCAATCCGCTCCCAGCACTGAGACTGGGAGATATGACCCAGCCAAGAAAAACGTCGAATGCCATTCAGGTTTCAATCCGCTCCCTGCACTGAGACTGGGATATATAAATAAAAGATTTTTGACCACGCTTTAGTAGAGAGTTTCAATCCGCTCCCAGCACTGAGACTGGGAGATATATCAAGACATCAACACCCTTTTTATGGCCCCTAAAGTTTCAATCCGCTCCCAGCACTGAGACTGGGAGATATGTAGAATCTACGCATAAAAAAAGGACGAAATAGCAGTTTCAATCCGCTCCCAGCACTGAGACTGGGAGATATGATCAAGACCCACGCCAAACGCCGACCCCTCAAGGGTTTCAATCCGCTCCCAGCACTGAGACTGGGAGATATAAAATGTAGCAACTGATAAATCTATCAAAAACCTTGTTTCAATCCGCTCCCAGCACTGAGACTGGGAGATATTCCAGATTGTGGATTTAAAAGCTCATCATTCCAAGTTTCAATCCGCTCCCAGCACTGAGACTGGGAGATATTTGGTCATATAATGATAAAAGAGAGGGTCTGAGATGTTTCAATCCGCTCCCAGCACTGAGACTGGGAGATATGGCCATGCAATAAATTAGACATGTAAGACTGCGACGTTTCAATCCGCTCCCAGCACTGAGACTGGGAGATATATAAAATAAACCTAAGTCGGTGTACTCACTACACCGTTTCAATCCGCTCCCAGCACTGAGACTGGGAGATATGTTTTAGGATCAAGTCCGAGAGCAAGAGCCACCGACGTTTCAATCCGCTCCCAGCACTGAGACTGGGAGATATCGCAAAAGCAACGTACATTAAGCGCGGATCGTTAGTTTCAATCCGCTCCCAGCACTGAGACTGGGAGATATGAAATTTATCAGTGAATGGTTACTACTTAGAAAATGTTTCAATCCGCTCACAGCACTGAGACTGGGAGATATTCAACTCTCATTGCTGAGAGCTTCGC
>JAUZRG010000024.1 GCA_030950585.1 Mariprofundaceae bacterium
CGAGGTTTTTCATCTTTCTTTCTCCAGTTCTTTTAAAGCCTTTTTGAGGTTAACAATTTCTTTTGTCATAAAACGAATTTCTTTTTGTTGTGTGTCTTTTTTAGATGCAACGATGACTTGACTCGCTTCTTCTGCATTTAAGTCACTTGTAATTTCTATATCATTAAAAGCAATGATTGCACCGTATTTTCTTTTCATTTCTAAAATCTGGGCTTCTTTATAAGCGAGAATATCCTCACGAATGACTCTGTTATCCTCTTCTTTCCTCCGCTTCACTGCGGCTTCTTTTTTTTGATCCTCGTTATCACTATAACCGTCGTCATCATCACTGAGTAGATATGATGCTGCGGCGACAGCGAGTCCACCAATAATCCAAGGTAATGCCATATTAACCTTCCTTTCCATTTAAAGTAACTCTGTATGATTGATCTAAACTAGACGCTTCTTGTAGTGAATTGCATACGTTTGCATTGAGAATATAGAACTTCTTTCGGGTATATTCCTTGTGGTAAACAAGCTCAAACATCTTATCAACCCGACATATATCGGGGCGTGTATCGTATTGCGTACAAGTTTTGTTGATTGCATCAAAATATTTGCATCCACCATGACTTAATACATAGTTTTTTAGCGACTCAACACCTCGAATATTTTGGCAGCACAAACCGCATCCAGTACATGGAAAACTCATGATAACCTCGCATACTTACGGGCTAATGTTTCTTCTATAGATTTTATTGATTTTTGAAATGAATCACGCTGTTTTTTTTGTTTCTCTCTTAATTGAACAATCTTGCGCTCATAACTATTCATTTTAAAATCTAACTTTTGATAGAGTTGCCAGTATTTTGTTTCAAACCGTGTTATTTTGGTTGCTTTAATTTCTTCTCTCAACGTTTGAGCTAAAAGTCTGATCTTTTCTTCCAACAACTGAATATGACTTTCAACGATTAACTCATCTTCATCATGAAGCATACCTTCGATATAGTCATTGGATGATGTCGAAATAATGACCGCAGGGCTTTGAAAAACAGTTTGAATTTGTTCTTTT
>JAUZRG010000025.1 GCA_030950585.1 Mariprofundaceae bacterium
AAATTTCTCTCTTATGATCTAAAGGATTGGAGCCTTTAAGATCAGACTTTCACAACGCAAGCGTTGTACGCTGATCTGATTGATGCTAACGCAGCCATGTGCATGGCTTTGTTTAAAAACCTTACTACTTGAAAAAAAAATATGGAGAATCAAAGGCGAAACCTTGAATGCGTTAAATCGCTTGTAGGGGCGTTTGAGCCATCATCTGCATCAAGGTCTATTAAATCTTGGTTCCAGTCCTTAGAGATGGGTTTAATGGCTTCGTATTGAGGAAGTTTCTCGATTATAGCACGGCCTGCAGGATCATTATCAACCGCTAACAATACTGAATGCCCATTTTTCTTAAGTTCTTCTGCAAATTTTGGAACGCTTCCTGATGAACCTGCAATAGCTACATTCAAATCGGGGCGTAAAGCTTCCAATGCCATACCGTCTAAATGACCTTCTACGATAGCGGTTGGTTTTGTCCTGCATGGTTCACTTGTAAACATTACATCATCAACAGTTGAACCATAAACCCATCCTTTAAAATCAGTGTTTGGATTGACACGATTAAAAGCATTTTTTCCATGGACGAAAATGGCTTGCCAACTATCATGGAATTTTGAAGCGTAAACTTTACCCGAATCAATCCAATTCTGAGCCATACTCATTGGGATTTTCCTTGTTGAAGTTAACCATTCTTCAAGCTTAGGTATCAGAGAAGGATCACTGTTTGGCTTTTGTATTTTATTTGGTTTTTGTATTGAAGCGCCAACTTGCTGGCATGCTCGTTGTGATACTGCACTTGCTGCATAATATGCACTGATACCTGATGCAATCATTTCAACAGATTGCTTGAAATCAACACCTTCCGTATGCATCAACAAATCAATTGCACCACCTCCACCAACTCCAGCGGAATGGTCAAAAAACTTTTTATCAGTGATTGATATTGTACCTACCGGCGTTTTCCATTTTGCTGGATCTTTCTCATTTTGGATGTATCCAAAATTTTGGCAGATTTCAATAAGCGGCATATCACGCAATGCCGAAACTGTTGCTTTGGTTCTGAATGAATCAACCTGTTTGGTTTTGTCTTCAATAGTTTCAGTGAGTGAATCAACTCGCCTTTTTAAGAGTGGAACTTTTGCCGCTTCTGCCTCTGTTGCTCTTGCACTTTCAACCGTTGGAAATGTGACTTTTTTACTATTAACTTTTTCACTCAAACCGAGCAGTGTGGATTCTCTACCTGTGACAACTTCAACTTTTCTACTTTTTAGTTTTGGCTGTGTTTTAGCTTCTCCATCAACTTGACCAGGTGTCCTATGTTTTGCTTTGCTCCCTTCGATGCCGCGAAGTAATCCAAAAGGCTTCATATCATCTGCATATTCAGTTTGCATTTTTGATAGTTTTGCTTTCCCGCCAATGAACTCTCGACAGTTCAGCTTGTCATTAACTTTTGGCACGATGTGCAAATGCAAGTGAGGAGTTTCTTCATCCATATGAAGAACTGCAGAAACAACATTTCCAGTTCCCCAAAATTTACCTGCAGACTTGATTGATTCATCGGCCCATTTGTCGATTTCTTTTTTTGTTTTACCTTGGAAGAAATCAGGCGTTGCTGTCATCAATACCTCAACAGCAAGCACTGCATTCTTCCGATATTTGTCCGGCAATGATGCTTTGACATCTGCGAATGGATTTCCCGAACCAACCAAGGTTTGGTTTAAGTGCTTTCGAGATGGATTAATATTCGGCTGATCCTCTTGAAGAGTTCGATTCACATGTGCAGAACTTCCGGCAACGTTGCCGAATGTTTTTAGTTTTACAGTTCTCAATATTGCGTATTGCTTCATAATCTTTTTCCTATTTCTTTTTCAAGTAGTAATGCCTTTGACTTATAACCCTGTGGGCGAAAGAATAATTTGCGCAGCAAATTGTGTAGTGAGTACACAATTTAATTGAAACCACAAAAAAAAGCCATTACTGCTTACTTAACGGCGAACAAATATTAAACTTTAATTTATAGCTGCATATTCATTATGTGCTTTCTGC
Source organism: Mariprofundaceae bacterium (assembly GCA_030950585.1). GTDB lineage: Bacteria > Pseudomonadota > Zetaproteobacteria > Mariprofundales > Mariprofundaceae > JAUZRG01. The sequence continues at coordinate 2,038 of JAUZRG010000025.1, forward strand.
AATGATTCAGGTTCAAGCTTCAAAATCATAGTATCAAATATAGTTTTACTGGTTACGGTTAACAGCGGTTCATTGTCTTTCGTATATGAAATAATGCCTTCAATTTCGGCCTTCTCTTCTTCATCAAAAGCGATTGCTTTTAATACTTGGCGACCTTGTTCGTCAGTTCCTTTGAATACTTTTTTAGTGATGACTTTAAACATTTTTTATTAGCTCCAGTTGTTTTTTGATTGATGCATTTTTTTTACTTTCAGGCTCTTGCTCATCAAGTGATAAAAGTACGGCTCCATAGAGAAGAGCTTCAACTTTTTTATCACCCCTATCTTTCCAAACGATGTTTGAATTTAAGGTGTAAACGTTACTTGTACCCGATTTGAAAACAGCAATATATTGATGTTTTTTTAAGTATGAGACCGACTTTGATATAGTCTGTCTGGACACACCTACAGACAATGAAATTGTATGCATAGAGACGACTAAACAGTTGTCAGTATCCATATACTTCATTAAAAAATAAAAGACGTTAGCAGCCATTGCATTGGCCTTTGTGAGGACTCTCATAGCGTCGATGCCGTCTGGATCAGTAAGCTGAATGAACGCACTATTTTTCTTTGTTGCTGAAGGCATAAAATCTCCATAATTTTTTACTTTACAACATTGTAAACATAAGTTTACATCTTGTCAAGCATAAGTTACGGACTGTCGGCTTTAGACTACATTGTGTCGCTTAATGTAAACCAGTTAGGTTTACATATATGTAAACCAGTTAGGTTTACATATGACCCTCTAAGAACGTTGCTATATATAGCTTCTTGAAATTTCTCTCTTATGATCTAAAGGATTGGAGCCTTTAAGATCAGACTTTCACAACGCAAGCGTTGTACGCTGATCTGATTGATGCTAACGCAGCCATGTGCATGGCTTTGTTTAAAAACCTTACTACTTGAAAAAAAAAT
>JAUZRG010000026.1 GCA_030950585.1 Mariprofundaceae bacterium
ATGTGGCTGAAAATGGTCGTGAAGCTGTTAAAATGCATCAGGCCAATGGTTATGATTTGATTTTGATGGATATTCAAATGCCTCATATGAATGGTTATGAGGCCACAAAATCAATTCGTGCACATGAATATTCATCCAATATTGAAGTACCTATTGTTGGCCTTAGTGCGCATGCTTTTGCTGAAGATAGGCAATATGCTTTGCGCACGGGCATGAATGATTACTTAGCAAAACCCATTAATAGCACGGTTTTAAATCAAATGATGATGCAATATTTACCACCTTCTCGAGCACAAAAGAAACAGGTGAAAAGGATTGAAGTAGTCGAAAACCCCGTGGTTCATAGTGATGTAGATTATGTTGTGTTGAGTAAAAATGTTTTGCAACGTCTACATAGTGATTTACAAGGCCATCTTGATGAATTAATTAATGCTTATGATGCGGAATTGCTTGTTCAAAAAGCGTTTATTCAAAGTGTGTCGGATGATTCGTGCCTTGATGATTTGCGTCGTAGTGTGCATCGATTGAAAGGTAGTAGTGCCAATCTTGGTGCTTTACCATTGAGTCGACTTTCTTCAGATGTAGAGATAATTGCCAAACGTGATGAAATGCCATCACCCAAACTGTTAAAAGATATTGTGATTGAGATTGATGCGGTGCGAGAAGCATTGCAAGAACCTTGGGTGCAAAAGTTACGTTAAAGTTGTGCTCATTCTTTAAGCTTAGGAGCTTCGATCAAGCGATAACATCGCCTGGTGAATGATTTATTTGAAATGTCATAGCTGCAAATACCTTGCATGCGAAGCCGTTCATAAAGATTATTGGCGCTTATGTTGAAAGAAAGTCAGAGAATTGGGCTGATGTTGTGCTTGTTGAGTTTCACTTTATGGTTGGGAACAGTTGAGGCAATCAGTGCAAAACCGTTATTGCAAAGCAATGAAGATGGTGTTTCTTTGCTTGGTCATTCCATGCCTTGCCCTGAAGTGGTGCTGCAAGCTCTTAAAAAAGTTAGTGGTCGTGAGGCAAGCCAACTTTTCCGTGTGCGAAAAAATCAAAAAATCATTCAAAACTGTTTGGCTAGCCAAGGTTTTATGGATGCCAAGATTCGCTATGCCGATAAAACAATAAATCATTACTTGATTGAAGAAGGCGCGCGCTGGCGTGTGGGTTCGATGAATATTCTGCCTAAGCTTGATCAGGTTTACTCAACGATCCCGAAAAGAGATTCTTTTTTTACCACGGCAGCTTACGAAGCAGGTAAAAATGCCCTGCTTAACATTTGGTTTGAGCGTGGTTATCTCACCTCTCGCTTTGTTAAATCCGAGGTGCTTCCCAATGCTCAAGAAAAAAAACTGTATGTTTATTGGACGATTGACATCGGAGAACGAAATCACATCGCTGATATCCAAATTGAAGGCAATAAAAATTACAGCACTCAATCTATTCTGCGTTTAAGTGGTTTAAAGCAAGGCCAAGTGGCAACAGCCAAGCATTTGCGTGATTGCGCGGAACGCATTAGTCGAGATATTCGCTTTCGCAGTGCAACGGTGTTGGCGCGTACAGATCAAATTCAACGTGGTTTGGTACCGTTGAAAGTCACGGTGGTGGAAACGCCGCGTTTTGAGTTGTTGGGAAACTTGGGTTATAGCTCAGACCTAGGCATGAGTGCTCGCGCAGGTTTTAAAGACTTTGGTTTGATGAAAGGTCGTTTCAATGCAGATGTGCAAGCGGATGTTTCTGATGTTAAAAAAGGCATGGGAGTCATGGTTTCGCGTCCAGCTTGGCCAACATCTCGGGATGCTACAGGCATTCAAAGTAGTTATTTAAAAGAAGATACTGCTGCACTGCGTACTACCATTTGGAATGCAGGTGTGTTTGTGCGCCGAGAATTTAGAAAATACAATTATGCAAAAATAAACTTGAATGAAAAGTGGATTCAAAGCACGGATGTGCCCATGAAACTGTTTGAGCCTTCACTTGCCTTTCGTTTGGACTGGCGCAGTTATGAATCGGGTCATTTACGTGATGGTTGGCGTGTGGATGGGCGCGTTGCTTTACCGATTGCCTTACAAGGTCGAGGCAAGTGGGTGTCTGCTTATGCTGGTGCGCGCTTTTATGTGCCATTTAAAAAATATTTTTTACTTGTGCCTCGGGTGGGTTCAGGCATGACTTTTGCCATTAAAGGTGCGGTTCCCAAACAATTGCGTCAATACCTTGGTGGTACTGCCAATGTGCGGGGTTATAAACTGGATTCAATTGGTTTCACTGGACCTTATGGTTTGGCAAAGGGCGGGAGAAAATCCGCGTATGCAGGTGTTGATCTTGTGTTGTTGCCAAAAGAAACCTTTGCGCCGGTGTTGTTCTCCGATATGGGTCGTGTGTGGGATGTGAGTCCGCGTGAACAAGCTTTGGCGGTTTCAGCGGGTATCGGTTTGATTATTAATACTGAGATTGGTTCGATTCGCATTGATATGGCCATGCCCTTACGTCGGTTTGGGCAAAACTTGGGTTCACGTTGGTACTTTAGCTTGGGCGAAGTCTTGTGAAAAAGAAGTTAGTGTGTTTTCTCACGCTGCTGCTGATGTTGTTGGGGCTTATTTGGCTGGGAAGTTCAGCAAGCTTGCGTTGGTATGCGCAGGCGATTGAAACAATGAGTGATGGCATGGTGCGTCTTGAGAACTTACAAGGTCATCCTCTATGGGAACTTCATGCCGAGAAGTTGGTGGTGCAAAAAGAGGGTGTGATTGTCACAATTCATCAGCCTCATCTCACATGGTCTGCATGGCAATTGTTGTGGGGGCGGGTGCATATTGAGCATGCCCACGTATCCTTGTTAGAAATTGAAATATTTGATATTGAAACCCCCAGCACTTTTGCCTTAACAGACTTGAACTTTTTACGCTTCTTTGAAACCGAGACTTTGGCTGTCACCCGTTTGATCTACAAAGATAGTGCCATGACTTGGGCGTTAAATGATTTAAAAGGCACGGATGTTGCGTTTGGGCGTAATATTTCTGGGCAAGTTCTGGGTACTTATGAAGACACTGACTTAGCATTATCTTTGAATGGTGCATATCAGCAATGGGATGTGGTCTTGCATTGGATGCATGAACAAGAAACACGCGTATTGATGAACCTGCATGGCTTTGCTTGGGAACAAGGTAAGCTACATCTTCAAACGGGTCATGAGGGTCAGCAGTTGGATGGGCGTTGGTCACACCAAGGTAATGATTGGCAACTGGTGTTGAATGTGTCCGCTGAGTATGAAGAGCATGTGTTGGATGGGCATGCTGTTGTAGATGCTAGCCCTGTTGATGGTGCATATAGGTGGCATGGTCAAGGTCGTTTAAGTGCGGATTATCTCAAGCAAAAAACATGGTTATTTGATGTGCATGGTGCTTGGAATGATCAAGAAACTTTTGTGCGTGTGGAAGATCAAACGCAACTAGGCAATTGGTTAAACCTAAGCTTTGAAGGTGAAAAACTTGCCTTTCGCTTGCATACCCAAAAATGGCAACCGCCGTTACAAGGTCTTGAAGGTTGGTTGAGTGCGGATGCATGGCTTTGGTTATCGTTGCCGCAGTATACGTGGCAAGCCTCTGTGACTGTCTTGGATAGTGAGTTGATGGCTTTGCCTGTGGCACTGCAAGGCGAGGTTTCAGGAGAGGGTCTCAACTGGCAATTAGAAGACATGAGTGCTGATTTTCTCGGTGTCAATTTGTTGTTACAAGGTCAGCAATATGAGGGGCAAGTGGCATTGCATCTGCAAGCTCAAAGTGAGCAAGTGAAAAAGATATCGGCATTTTATGGTGTGGATATTGCTGCGCGTTTGGATGCTGAATTGAATGTGCGTGGCTTGGTGGATGAGCTTAAACTAGATTGGAATATGAATCTTGCCGATGTGAAAGCCAAAGACTTTCAAAGTCAAAACATACAATTGACAGGTGAGTGGCAGCCGCAGGCATGGTTGATAGATATGGCAATGACGATGCAGCATGTGCAGTGGCTTGGTCATGATTCTTGGCCAGAAATAAAATTAAATGTTCGTAAGGATGCCGATAAGGTTCGCTTGTCAAGTCAGGCGAAAGGTCGTTTATCGTGGTTGTTGTCGTGTGAGGGTCAGCCAGAGGGTGATGGTTGGATCGGAAAACTTGAGAAAATGCAGGTCGATTTAGAAAACACACACCTATTACAGCTCAAAGACAACACTTGGTCATGGCAAAATGAGACGTTGAAATTGGATAAGCATACTTTGTTGCTACAAGGGCAACAAGCAGAGTGGCAGTTTGAAGCGGATGCCAAAGATGTCGCTTTTTCTTTCAATGTCGATCATGTGAACTTGGCTCAGTTCAACACCTATATCTCGCCTTGGCAGGTCAAAGAAGCTCCCACAGCCATGCAGGTCTTATGGCAAGGTCGTTGGAACAAGCCCATGTTTGATGTCACACTAAAGGCCAAGCGATGGTTTGTATTGGATCAAAGCAGAGATATGGCGTGGCAGCTGAAGCAACCGCAGCTGCGTGTGTTCTATCAAAATCAAAAATGGCAGTGGAAAGCACAGCTGAGTATGCATGAGCGTGATCAACTGCATATTACAGGCCAATTGCCTTGGTTATGGTCAGTCAAACCTTGGCATCATGAAGCATTATCGAGCACTGAAAAAGGTTATACGACGATTCGAGCGGAAATTCATGATATGGATGCGTGGCAACATGCGTGGTTATCTGATGTGGATGTGCATATGAACGGTGATGCTTATGCTCAGCTAACAATTGAAAATATGTTTGCTAAACCTGTATTGAAAGGGCATCTGGATGCCACGCTTTCACATATTCAACTCGCTGAATTAGGTGTTGATATTCAAGCTTCTTTAAAAGCGACATGGCAAGACACAAAGGGAGATATGGATTTAAAGCTGCAAGTCGGTACAGGCAAAGCCAGTCTACACGGTGATTTGTTTTGGCCATGGTATCAATCTGAGTTTGATCTTGTTTTAGATCGTTTTCCCTTACGTCAACTCAATGATAATACAATTATTAGTGATGGTCAGCTGCACCTACAGGCGGATCAGTATGCAGAAGTGGACATCCAAGGAGTCTTGTCTGCGAAAAAAATGATTTTAAGTTTTCCTGATGCCTTGCCACAAGCCTCACAAGATATTGTTTGGAAGGTGGAAAAGAAAGTTGAGAAACAGGGCAGTCTTTTAGATCACAGTCATTTGTCGATTGACCTGATTTTAGCGGATGATGCTAAAATTGTGGGGGAAGGTATGGAAATGGGTTTGAAAGGTCAGCTTCATCTTGGTGGTACCATTGCACAGCCCGAAATGACGGGTGATATTTTAGTGCATGATGGTTTCTTTGTGTTTCGTCATGTGAAGCTGGCTGTGCAAGAGGGAAGCCATATTATATTCACAGGTGATATGGCTAAGCCTAGACTTAGTATTCGCGTGGCAAAGCAACAAGAAGATATGTTGTTGGGGGTGCATATTAGTGGCACTTTAGATGCGATTCAATCGGTGTTTTATTCAGATCCAGCCATGACACAAACAGAAATATTGGCTTATCTGGCCACAGGGAAAAGCCTTAGCAGTATGGAAGGCAATGATTTATCAATGGCCGCTAGTGTGGCGACGTTCTTCTTGAATTCAGACGGCAATGTGTTGATGAAAATTCGTGATGTGTTGCAGCAAACCTTTGGTATTGATTCGTTAGACTGGGAGATTACCCCTAGTGGTGGTCGTGTGGTCGCGGGGAAGAAACTCAACCAGCGTTTGAATGTTCAGTTAGAGCAATCACTGCAAGCACAAGCCAGTACGGCTTTGACCTTGGAGTATATCTTGGTGCGCGGTGTAGCTATTTTTGCTCGCCAAATGAGTAATCAATCTCCAGTTTTCGGTTTGCGTTATCGAAAAGTTTGGAATGAAGATAAAAAGAAAAATAAAGTTCAGGTCAAATGATGGTGCTTTAGGAGTAGATTGAATGAAATATGTAGTGATGATAAGTCTTGTGTTATTAAGTGCTTGTGTGACCAACCCAACAGATCCCAATCGCAATACCAAGCAGAATGCAAGTGCAGGTGCGATGATTGGTGCGGTTGTGGGCGCTGTGGCTGGGTATCAAAAAGATCACTCAGGTGGTGCTTTGCGGGGTGCTCTTATTGGTGGCGCAGGTGGTGCGGCACTGGGTGCAGCATCGGGTGTTTATATGGATAAACAGAAAGCTGAGTTTGACCGTCAGTTGGCCGCAGAACAACAAGCACATGAAATTGAAGTCCAGCGTTTGGAAAATGAAAATTTAAAAATCACCATGTCCAATGAAGTTTCTTTTGATTCTAACTCCTCTCAAATTAAGCCTTCTTTTGAAAAGACCTTGAATAAAGTCATTGGCATTGTGCAGCGTTATGAAAAAACAAAAATGGTGGTGGTTGGCCATACCGATTCCATTGGTAGCTTTGAATACAATCAAACTCTATCTGAACAAAGATCGGCGGCTGTGGGTAACTACATGCGTCAACATGGTGTGCCTGATTCCCGTATTCGCACCGAAGGTCGGGGTGAAAGAGAGCCTCGTGCCAACAATATCAATGAAGCAGGTCGGCAGTTAAACCGACGTGTTGAATTGTTAATCACACCCAATTCATAATGGATATGAATGCTATTATCACAGGAATCAGCATTTGGGCGATTCCTGTTCTTTTCGCGGTGGTGTTACATGAAGTCGCGCATGGTCGGATGGCGTACTATTTGGGTGATGATACCAGTAAAATGTTAGGACGTTTAACCCTCAACCCTTTAAAACATATTGATCCTATAGGAACCATTGCGATTCCTTTGATGCTGATTGTATTGCAAGCTCCTTTTTTGTTTGGTTATGCCAAACCTGTGCCTGTGAACTTTCGTAAGTTGCATTCACCTCGGCGGGACATGGTCTTAGTGGCACTTGCTGGCCCTTTGACCAACTTAGTCTTGGCGTTGCTCTCAACGGTTGTTCTTTTTTTGGTGTGGCAGCTTCCTATTGAGATGAAATGGCTGATCGATCCTGTGAGTTTAATGTGCCAAGCCTCCATTGTGATTAATATCGTGTTGTGTGTGTTTAATTTATTACCGATTCCACCTTTGGATGGTGGGCGGGTAGCCGTAGGTTTATTGCCTTATCAGCTGGCTTGCCAGTTATCTAAGGTCGAACCTTATGGCTTCTTTATCATTATTGCGTTGATGATTTCAGGTGTTTTAGAGCAAGCTGCACCTTTTTTAATGGGGCTTGTGCATACCCTGATTGGCTGGGCGCAACTGTCATTTTGATCGTTGATAGAAGGTTGACCTTTGGATCCCCTAGGTCAGCTTGCGCATTTCATGTCTTTGAATAGTTAGATAGGAGAGAACGATGGCAATTGCAAAAAGAAATATCAGTAAGTTGACTCAAAACACGTTAGCAATGGTTCTTGCTGGCGGTCGAGGTAGTCGTTTAAAAGGTTTGACCGATTGGCGTGCCAAACCTGCTGTTCCTTTTGGTGGCAAGTTTAGGATCATCGACTTTCCCTTATCGAATTGCATTAATTCAGGCATTCGACGCATTGCCGTTGCGACGCAATATAAATCTCACTCTTTACAACGTCATTTACACCGTGGCTGGGGATTCTTATCAGGCCAGTTTGGTGAGTTCTTGGAAGTGTTACCTGCACAACAACGTGTGAATGATGATTGGTATTCGGGTACTGCCGATGCTTTGTATCAAAACTTGGATATTTTGCGTGAATATGGTTCGGAATATGTGCTTATTCTTGCAGGCGATCATATCTATAAGATGGATTACGGTACCATGATTGCAGCTCATGTGGAGACAGGCGCGGATGTGACAGTTGGTTGTATTCCTGTGCCGCGTGAAGAAGCCTCTGCTTTGGGTGTGATGGCTGTTGATTTAGATCGTCGTATTGTTGATTTTACAGAGAAACCAGAAAACCCACAACCGATGCCCGGTAATGATGAGATGTCTTTGGCCTCAATGGGTATTTATGTGTTCAGCACAAAATACTTGCGTGAGGTATTGATCAATGATGCCAAGAACCCTGATTCTACGCATGACTTTGGTCATGACTTAATTCCCCATGCTGTGGCAAATGACAATGCTTTTGCTTTCTCCTTTTTAAATGCCAGCACGGGTGGTGCTGATTATTGGCGTGATGTGGGAACCATTGATGCGTATTGGGAAGCCAATATTAACTTATCAAAAGTGGAGCCTGACTTAGATCTTTATGATCAAGATTGGCCAATCTGGACCTACCAAGAACAAACACCGCCTGCAAAATTTGTGTTTAATGAAGAAGATCGACGTGGGCAAGCGACCGACACCATTATGTCGGGTGGTTGTTTACTAACAGGTGCAACCGTCAATAAATCGGTGTTGTTTTCTCATGTGCGTGTGCACTCTTATTCACAGATTGATGAGAGCGTGATTCTTCCTAGCGTCACCATTCATCGCAATTGCAAGCTCAAACGTTGTGTGATCGATAAAGATACGATCATTCCTGATGGCACTGTGATTGGTTACGATGCTGAGGAAGATGCCAAACGCTTTTATGTTTCAGAGGGTGGTATTGTGCTGGTTACAGCAGAAATGTTAGGACAAAACGTACACGGGATTTAATATAAGATGAATAAGTTATCAGTTGTTTTTTATTGGCATATGCACCAACCCTTTTATCGGGACGCGGTGTCGCAAGAATACATTCTACCTTGGGTCTATTTGCATGCCATGAAAGATTATACCGACATGGCAAGTATCGTTAAAGCTTGCCCCGAAGCCAAGGTCGTTTTTAATTTTGTGCCGTCATTGAGTATTCAAATTGATCATTATGCGCAAGCGATTGATGCATGGTTGCATCGCAATGAGGCTATGCCCGATCCTTTGTTGCAGTTATTGGCAAAAGAAGACGCTTATACAGAAGTAGAACGTGCCTTTTTGATGAGCACTTGTTTTCGTTTGAATCATGAACGCAATATGCTTGGTTATCCAAGTTATAATCGTTTATGGCAAATGAAAGAACAGGTTGAAAATCATCAAGCCAGTGATTATTTAGACAATCTTTTCTTTTGTGATTTGGTTTGTTGGTATCATTTGGGTTGGATGGCGCAAACCTTGCGCGATACACATCCTCTTGTTTCACGCTTGATGAAAGAAGGTCGTGATTTTTCCATTCGTGATCGGCATGCCTTGATTAGCCTTATTGGTGAATTGATGCACGATATTCCTAAAAATTACCGTGCATTGGTGGAAGGTGGGCAAGCAGAAATTTCCACCACTCCTTATGCGCATCCGATTATGCCTTTGATGTTGGATTTTAACACTGCACGGGAAACCATTGCAGATGCCAATATTCCAGCTGAGTCTTACCCCGATGGTGAGGCGCGTGCTGTGGATCATATTCGCTTGGCACAAGAAGTGCATGCCAAGAATTTTGGTGACGAAGCTTCAGGCTGTTGGCCTGCGGAAGGGGCTGTATCACAAAAAACTGTTGAGCTATTGAGTGATGCTGGTTTTCGTTGGTGTGCAACAGGCGAAGCAGTGTTGCATCACTCTTTAAAAGCCAATATTCGTGCAACAGACGTGCGTCAACTTTATCAACCTTGGCGTGTGGCTGATAGTGAGACCGTTTGTTTTTTTCGTGATGATAATCTTTCCGACTTACTGGGTTTTGAATACAGTCGTTGGGATACCCAACATGCGGTTGATAACTTCATGCATGAATTGTCACTCATCCGTGAACGCACCATTGATATGAAAAACCCTGTGGTCAGTATCATCATGGATGGTGAGAATGCTTGGGAACATTACCATGAAAATGCAGTGCCGTTCTTAACAAATTTGTATCAAGCTATTGTTGATCATGATGACTACGACATGACGACCTTTTCTGATTATTTAGATGCAAGCCAACAAGTTGCGCCTAAGCTAGATCATATGGTCGCAGGTTCATGGGTTTATGGTAATTTATCGACATGGATTGGCGATCAAGCCAAAACCCGTGCTTGGGAATTGCTTATTGATGCTAAAAAAGCATTGGATAGCCAACTCAACAGCTTGGATGAAGTCCAAAGCGAAGCCGCACTCGAACAACTGCGTATTTGCGAAGGTTCTGATTGGTGCTGGTGGTTTGGTGATTACAATGCAGGTGATGTGGTACGTGATTTTGATCAACTATATCGCCGTCATCTCAGTAAAATCTATGAAATCATTGGCTTAGATATCCCACAAGAACTACAACAAACCATTTCTGAAGGCAATGAAGATGCTTCAGCTGATGGAACCATGCGGAAGAATTCGTAAACCTAAGATTCCCGATAGCAATATCGGGAACACTTTGAACAAGGAGCCTATTTTGTTACCTTCATTCCACATTAAAAACTTTCGTGCTTTTGACACCTTAACAGTGAAACGACTATCGCGTGTGAATTTGATTGTGGGTAAGAATAATGTGGGTAAAAGTGCTTTTCTGGATGCCATTGCTTTATACAACGCTAAGTTTTCTAAAAAAGAAGTAGAGAAACAACTGATTAGGAAACAAGAAGTAAATGCCTTTAGTGATACACTTAGAGCTTGGTCTCCTTTGTTTCATGGTTATAATCCAGTGGACTTTATGGGTGTTGAGACAAGCGGTATTAAATTATCTTTAAATCATGATGATCAAGGCGTGTCATTAAAAGCATGCGTGACTGATAATTCTAACTCTAAAAGCTTCATGGATTTAAAAAAGATGAATCTTGATGACTTTAATCAACAGTTAGCTAAGGGAAAAAATCTAAGTCTTGGCCTCGTTATTACGGCTGATAACTACTTTTTTAACCTACTCCAATCATACTCGATTTCTCTTGGAAGTGTCTTTGACTCAATACCAATTGTATATGTATCAACCCACGGCTTAACAGATGATATGGCATCACGTTTGTTGGATCGTCTCAACTTAACAAAACTTCCACCTCAATTGATCCATAGCCTTCGTTTGTTAGATCCAAGAATTGAACAAATTGCTTTCGCTGATGTTGAAATGAATGATCAAGCATCGCAGCGCATTCCTTTTATAAAGCTAAAAAACATCAATGAGCCTATCCCCCTAAAAAGTTTGGGTGATGGTCTCACACGTGTTTTCCATATCATGCTTGCGATGATGAATGCAAAAGATGGAATCTTGCTCATTGATGAGTTTGAAAATGGTTTGCATTGGTCTGTGCAGGAAGAAGTTTGGGAAAAAATCTTTGTATTGGCTGAAAAGCTCAATGTGCAAGTGTTTGCAACCACCCATAGCTGTGATTGTGTACAGGCTTTTTCTGAGGTTTGGAATACACAAGCTGATCAAGGTGCTTATTTTCGTTTGTTTCAACGTGATGACCACATTCAAGTGCAAGAGTATGATGCTAGATTGTTAGCGAACTCAATCACTTGTGATGCCGAAACAAGGTAAGTCGCCATTATGAAAAAAAATCCATCAACAAAGCTTCTCTTAACAGAGGGAAAAAACGATCAGCACGTCATTCTAGCAATTTGGAATGCACATGTTGGCGGACACCTTTTTGATATTAAAGACTGTGGATCAGACCAAAAGTTATTAAATGATTTAGAAGCTTATTTTCTCGCGTCAACACCTCCTGAAGTGATTGGTATTGTGATTGATGCCGATGATGATCATCAAGCGCGTTGGCAGTCATTGCGTGATCGGTTAAAAAATGTGGGTGTGCAAACGCTTTCTGAAAAAGCAGATAAAGGTGGCACGATTATTTTGTCTACACCGAGCACACCTCGTATCGGTGTGTGGATCATGCCTGATAATATTTCAGACGGCATGTTAGAGCATTTTTGTAGTAGAATTACACCAAAAGAAGGCATTGCATTTGCAGATAGCTGTGTCAGAGAAGCGGTGAAGGGAAATCATGCCTCTTTTAAATCGAATCATCATCAAAAAGCAGTGATACATACCTACTTATCTTGGCAAAACGAACCTGGTCTCCCTTTAGGTTTATCAATTAAGACAAGAAATTTAAAATCAGAACATCCTTTAGTCCAAAGCTTTGTTTCATGGCTAGAAAAACTATTTAACACACCAAATCAATCAACGGAATAATATCATGCGTCAAACATCACTTTTACTTGGTATTCACAATCATCAACCAGAAGGTAACTTTCCTCATGTGCTGGCAGAAGCATGTGATAAGTCCTACTTACCTTTTTTAGAGGTTGCTAAGGAATACCCCGATTTTCATTTTTCGGCTCATTTTTCGGGTGGCTTGTTGGATTGGATTCAACACAATCGGCCGCGTATCATTGAATTGATTGCCGAAATGGTGGGGCGTGGTCAAATTGAAATGATCGGTGCGGGTGATCATGAGCCAGTGTTGGCTATCATTCCACAAGAAGACCGTATTGGTCAGATTAAAGCCTTGAATACACGCACTGAAGATTTGTTTAATCAAACGCCTCAAGGGGCATGGTTAACTGAGCGGGTATGGGAAGCAACGGTGGTTCCCGCGCTTGCAAAGGCTGATATGAAATTTGTGATGGTCGATGATTATCATTTTTTCTGTGCAGGTTATGAAGCCAATCAAATGGATGGTTATTATCATACCGAAGAAGATGGTCATCAAATTGATATTTTTCCCATCAGTGAAGCGTTGCGTTACCGCTTACCTTTTGCGCCAGTGCATGAAGCGGTGGCCTATTTAGAATCCTTAGCCAGTGAAGACGATCATGCTGCGGTGTGCTTTGATGATGGTGAGAAGTTTGGTATTTGGCCTGAAACCTATGATTGGGTCTACAATCAAGGTTGGTTACACCAGTTTATGCAAGCGGTGTGTGGGTCAGAACTGATTCAAGCCAAAACCTTTACGGAATACCGTGCGACTAATCGCAGTAAAGGTATTTGTTATCTTCCCACCACTTCATACATCGAAATGGGTGAGTGGTCTTTGCCACCCAAAAGCTGTGAAAAGTATGAGCAATTGATTCAAAAACATCGTCATGATGAAAGTTATGATTATTTCAAACCCTTTTTACGTGGTGGTATTTGGAAAAACTTCCTTGTGAAGTACCCAGAATCAGGTTGGATGCATAAACGCATGCTTAAATTGTCTGCCCGTTTAAGCCAAGCTGATATTGCCGATAAAACAGACTTGTACGATATGCTTTATCGAGCCCAAGCCAATGATGCTTTTTGGCATGGTATGTTTGGTGGTTTGTATCACCCACACTTACGCCGTGGTTTATACCGTCAAATGCTAAAGCTTGAATCAGCTTTAGATGAACACTCTCCTCGCGTCAGTTTTGAAAGCTTTGATTTAGATATGGATGCCCAAGATGAATCGTTGTTGCACAATGATCAGCAGCAAATTGTGGTGCAAGCCCATGCCGGTGGCATCATTCGTGAGTGGGACTTGTATGCTGTGAGCCATAACCTTGGTGATGCTTTGCGTCGTCATCCTGAAGCTTATCATGCCCAAGCCCGTCAAGGCTCTGAAAGCAATGATGGTGGTGATGGCTTGGCCAGTATTCATGATCGAGTCAGCTTTATTCATGAAATCAGCCCTGAAGACTTGGAAACAGATAGCCATGCACGCGGTAGCGCGACTGATTTACTCGTGATCAATGGTGAAACGCAAGATTGTCATGGTGACTATCAACAAGTGGCGCAAACAGATGATGCTTTTACCTTGCAGCTTGATTTAGATGATCTGCAACTACAGAAAACATTTTCTTTGCAGGACACGATTTTAAGTGTGAGCTATCAACTAAGCGCAAAAGCTGATGTTGAACTTTCTTTCACAAGTCAGTGGAACTTAGCCATGCCTTCTTGTGATGGCCCAGCGGGTTGTTATCACAACACAGAAGCCTTGGGTGGTTTTGGTGAGGTGTATGAACTTTGTGATAGCGCATCGCTGAAATTAACCGACGATGTGTTGCAAGCCAATATTCGCCTTAACTTAAGCCAAGCGGCCAATATTAAGCTTTCACCCTTACGCACCGTTTCACGCTCAGAAGCCGGTTTTGAAAAAATCATGCAAGCTGCCGTGATTGAACCCACGTGGACATTGAACCTAAGCAAAGGCGAAAGCTGGGATGTTGTGATTTCTTTTGATATTGAGGCTTATTAGGTTCACGGAAAAAATAAAACATCCAGAAAAAAACATTGCTTTAATCGACTAAACTATTTTAAATTCCCAAGAATGAGCATTGCTTATAGAAAAGCGAGTATAGAAGAACAAGAGCTATGGAAAAGCACAGCCTTACTTT
>JAUZRG010000027.1 GCA_030950585.1 Mariprofundaceae bacterium
GTCGTAATCCCTTATTTATCAGGTCTTTGTTCAATCATGGGGGGTATCAGCAAAAAAAGCAGTAATTAACAGTCGTAATCCCTTATTTATCAGGTCTTTGTTCAATCGAAACCCAAGGAATGATAAAACGAAGTGGTGAAATTGTCGTAATCCCTTATTTATCAGGTCTTTGTTCAATCTTAAATCCAACGACTCAAGCTCTGTCAATAGCTGTCGTAATCCCTTATTTATCAGGTCTTTGTTCAATCCAGTTACGCGATACAATATGTAAGAGATCAATCGGGTCGTAATCCCTTATTTATCAGGTCTTTGTTCAATCCTCTGTATAGGGACTCCAACTCAGACGTCGAACTTTGTCGTAATCCCTTATTTATCAGGTCTTTGTTCAATCGCAAAAATTTTAAGTAGTCGCATTAAATGCTGCCGTCGTAATCCCTTATTTATCAGGTCTTTGTTCAATCAACTGTAGATTCCGGGGGTTACAGAATGGCAGATAGTCGTAATCCCTTATTTATCAGGTCTTTGTTCAATCTCATGTTTTTTTATGACAATTAATGCGGCAGCTCTGTCGTAATCCCTTATTTATCAGGTCTTTGTTCAATCATAGGGATAATAGAAACATAGGAGTATTAAAAATGTCGTAATCCCTTATTTATCAGGTCTTTGTTCAATCACTTACTATAACGCCGACTACCCAAAGTCGGATGGGTCGTAATCCCTTATTTATCAGGTCTTTGTTCAATCTCGCTGGCGATAGAATACACGGACGAATTACGGGGTCGTAATCCCTTATTTATCAGGTCTTTGTTCAATCCCTCTGTGTCTTAAAAGGTGTTGAATGTCGGTAGCTTACAAACAGCTTTTCCAAAAAACAAGCAGATTGAAAACTTGCGTGTTGCATTATGTTAAGTTGTAAAGAGCAGCGGACGTGTTTTTATTGATCAAATACATCCGAGATACCACTGAGCCATATACCATCGTTGAAGCACGTCAGGCCAAGTTGCATGGCTTTGATCTTTGTGGGTAGTGGGTAAAAGCGAATGTCATCCTCTCTTTTATGAATAATACTGGCTAGTTCAACCAATAAGGCATCGTGCTCTGCTTTGCTCATTTCAGCGAAGTAGACAGAATATTGCACCATAAAGGCATATCTGCATACTGTTCTATGAACTTTTTGTAGCCGTTTGGGGTTGGTAATATCATAACAGATGAGGTATTTTGTTTTATGTCTCATACAAATGAGTGATGCATGGCTAACCAATGGTAGAAATCATGCCAATAGCTTGAAAATTGTTTTTTAAAATGGTGTTTGTGTTGCTCAAAAGCGGCAATGATGTGCTCTCTCTGGATGGTTTGGGGGTATTTTTGTAATAACTGAATGACAATGATTTGATTTTCCCAGTGTAAATGATCCACCATGCACATTGAAAGGTCAGGACGAAATTGAGCGGCACATAAAACTTCTAAGGGCCAGCCCAATTCAAATAATTCAGAGACAAGCCATGCGTGTAGTAATTCTTGTAGTTCCTCTTGAATCTTATGGACTTGATGTTGAGAAAATTGATCAAAAACCTTGTGCGTTAAATCTTGCATTGCACCGTTGTGGTGAAGTCTAGGGTTGGGAATGTGTAAGTGCTTGGCCATCATCATGATGCTGTGGCGTACTGTGTTTTCATGCCATTGATAAAAGGATTCGCCTTGATGGTGATGCTCCCAGTAGCTCAACCAAACTTCCGACATCTCAAGGCTAGGCTGTATTTCACCCACACAATAACCTGCAACTTTTCCATGCGTACTGCTAAATATTAACAAAATAGATGTTTGCATGCAGGCCAATAAAGCATCTGTTTTCCACTGGGTTTGATGACTGCACACCACATAACTGATTTGAGAAAGAGGTAACCACACGTTGGCTTTTTGGTAACGTTGAATGCGTAAGGCTGGGCCATCGAGTGATACGCAGACCTTTTTTTGACTTTCTCCAAGGTAGACGACTTTTTTCATGCTTGGTAACCACGCAGGTAAGAAACAAGCCGACGAGATTCCAAACGCATGAGACGACGGATGGCTTTGGCCCACTGTTCATAAGCATGATAAAAATGTTGGCGGCCTGCTTTTTGTAGCATGCATGCCTGTTCTGTGGTGCTAAAATGTTCGGGGCGTAATGTTTTTTCAACAAATAAACGCAATACAAACACATCTACCTTGGGCCGAAAGGGTTCGATCACATCACAAGCTAAAGACTCTCGGCCAAAGAGGGGTTGATGAAATAAGCCACCCATCACATCCAAGCCTGAGGCATGCAACCAATGCACTGCTTCAAAATGTAATAAGGTATAGGCCAATGATAAACAAACATTCACAGGGTCTTTGGGTGGTCTTTTGTTGCGGCCAGACATATTCAGAGAAGGTGCAAATAGCTGGCTATAAGCTTGAAAGTAAGCATGAGCCGCTGCACCTTCCATCCCCATGAGGCTGGCAATGCCAACACTTTTCATGATCTTTTTCTGTTGTTCTTTGATGTGTTTCAAGGCTTTTTGGCATGTCGCCTTGTGTTGACTGTGCTGCATGCTGGCATGCTGCAACACACGTTGTTGGCCAAGGAGTTTGGCGCGAATGAGGTGCTGAGAGAAGCCAAGGCAAAAGTCGGTGGATTGCATGCACGCATATTGCTGTAGGCGAATCGTGATGTCGTTGTGCATATCACCCAAGACAAAGGCTCTGCCTTGTGATTTGCGTGGTATTAAAATCAGTGTGCTAATGCCTGATTGTGCCAACGTGCTTAACAAATGGCTGGATAAATCCACATCACAACTAATGACAACACGATTGAAGAGCGTGAGGGGAATGCGCTGCGGCTTTTGCTGTGGGTTTTGCACACACAAGGCGCGATTACTCAGGCTTACTTTTGCTCCCTTGCGATCAAGATAAAGTGTGCTCATGCCAAATAAAACCAGTCAGGATCTGTTGGGCATAAGGCGATGCCCAAGGTGCTGACTTGCATACGTGGATCAAGCTGCAAGATAAAACAACTGTCTTCTGTGTGGCAGACGATGCTTTGTAGCTCTGAAATCAGGTGCTTTTTCTCTTTGTGACTTAAGTAACATTCAAAAACGGATTTTTGCCCACCAGTGGCATAATGACGGACGGCATGCAGCGCGAGGCCAAGGCGTTCGGGGCAATGAATATCATAAGCGATGAGGTAAAGAGGGCGTGATGACATCAGGCAAGGCTAGTGCCTGAATTGTGCATTAACTGTTTTGGCAAGCTTGCCAAAACAGTGTTTTATGTGATTTCCATTTAATATTTGGAATATCTCAAAGCAGTGGTGTGCTCGATGCTAGAATAGGCTTAAATCACTTGAATCATGGATTTATGACGCATCGACTTAGGAAGGAAATGTTAACTTTAAAAAAATATTTAAGCGAACGAGAAGTCACAGATTTTTTAAACATAAAGAAATCTCTTAAGGAAGATATGATCACAGTCAGCTGTGTGGGTTTGTATAACCATGGAAAAAGCACACTGCTGAATGCATTAGTCAAAGATTTTGATTTGAAAACGTTTAAAACAGCGGATGCCAGAGAAACAACATCGAATAAAAGTATCATCTATAAGAACATAAAATATGTTGATACCCCCGGCCTTAATATTCAAGTAAAAGATGATCAAACAGTGATGAAAGCGATTCAAACTTCCGACATCACTTTGTTTGTTCACACCTTGACTGCGGGGGAACTTAATAAAAAAGAAGTTGAATTCTTAGATGATATCAAAAAACACTGGAAAGACTCGCATGAATTGATTGCAAGAACCCTCTTTGTACTGACGCGTACCGATAAGGTTACGTGTCATGAAGATATTGCCAACACAGAAAATAAAGTAAAAGAACAAATTCAAACTGTTTTTCAAAGCCCTGCGGTCATTATTTCGACATCATCCAATGACTATATCGAAGGTATGCTTCATGATGAAGATGAGTTAATCGTTGAAAGTCATATTCAGTTGTTGGAAGAAAAGATCAG
>JAUZRG010000028.1 GCA_030950585.1 Mariprofundaceae bacterium
GGAACCGATGTTCATGCCGCGTGTGTGGTCGGTGATACTGTGGGTGATCCCTTTAAAGATACCTCTGGACCTTCCATGAATATTTTGATCAATGTCATGGCCATTGTGAGTTTAGTCATCGCCCCACTTTTGCATTGAAAAGCTATGCCATTGCTCTGAATCCATGAGCTAAAAGCGTGTGAGTCAAAGTATATACCCATCCCACCTCAAGTTGCAGGTTTCCTTCTAAGTTCCCGCAGGGCAAGCCGAGAAGCGTCCATCTTCTTCGTTACAAAAGCTTGGCTTAGAGCGACTAATACTGCGCTTTTAAGCCTCGATTCTGAACGCTTCTCGACTTGCTGAAGTCCTACATCTTGAAGTGGGACGGGTATAGAAGCTACAAACAAAAAAGCTCCCCTGTTTGATTCCTGACACAACAATTCATATGTTGTGATCAAAGATTCAGCCAGCTATCATCCCCCTTTTTTGTGTGCGAGATAAGGAGAGCTTTGGCATGAGTCAACATATTGAATCTATTTTAAAAGAAAAACGATTGTTCCATCCAAAGCCGCAAGCCGATGCCGCTATTGCATCTATGCCCGATTATCATGCTTTAACCCAAGAGTTTAAACAAGACTATCAAGGCACATGGGCTGAGCTTGCACGTACGCACCTTGATTGGCAGATCCCTTTTCAAAATACACTCAATGTGCATAGTGCGCCTTTTTATCGCTGGTTTGAAGATGGTTCACTTAATGTGAGTGAAAATTGCCTTGATCGTCATATTGCCGCAGGTCATGGTCAACGCACAGCCATCATTTGGGAAAGTGAGGCTGGCAATGTGCAGTATATTAGCTATCAAGCATTGCATGAAATGGTGTGCAAAGCAGCCAACACTCTAAAAAGATTAGGTCTGCATAAAGGTGATACGATCATTTTGTATATGCCTATGATTCCTCAAGCTGTTGCATCCATGCTGGCTTGCAGTCGCATTGGTGCGATTCATTCCGTGGTTTTTTCTGCTTTTTCTGCCCAAGCTTTGCGTGACCGCATTATAGATGCAGGCGCATCACTGGTGATTACCACAGATGGGGTTCAACGCCGAGGACAAGTTCACGGCTTAAAAGAAAAAGTGGACACAGCATTAGAAGATTGTCCTGTTCAACCTCAAGTCTTAGTCGTTTCCCATGCAGGAAACACCAGCCCAAAACACATGCGTGACCATGACTGGGATGATTGCCTTGGCAAAGAAGAAAATAGCTGTGAAGCCACAGTCATGAATGCTGAAGACCCCTTGTTTATTCTCTATACCTCAGGCTCTACAGGTAAGCCCAAAGGGATTGTGCATAGCACGGGTGGATACCTGTTATGGGCAAAATTAAGCATGTTGTGGACCTTTGATTTCAAAGCAGGACAAGATGTTTTTTGGTGTACCGCTGATATTGGTTGGATCACGGGTCATACCTACAGCACTTACGGTCCTTTATGCTGTGGTGGTACCACTTTGATGTATGAAGGCGTACCCACTTACCCAAATGCGGGTCGAATGTGGCAAATGTGTGAACGTCATAAAGTCAGTGTTTTTTATACTGCACCTACAGCGATTCGCGCCCTCATCAAAGCAGGTGACCAATGGCCAGCCGCTTGTGACCTTTCTTCTCTGCGCATCCTTGGCAGTGTGGGTGAACCCATCAACCCTGAAGCGTGGATGTGGTATCACCAGCAAATTGGTGCGGAACAATGCCCCATCGTTGATACATGGTGGCAAACAGAAACAGGCGGCCACATGCTCGCACCCATGCCCTTTGCCACACCCACCAAACCCGGATCAGCCACTTTGCCGCTTCCCGGCATTGATGCCGCCGTTCTCGATGAAGAAGGCAATGAAGTCACCGATGGAAAGGGTGGTTTATTGGCCATACGTCAACCTTGGCCCTCCATGCTTCGCGGTATTTGGGGTGATGCCAAACGCTACAAAGAAACCTATTGGTCCAAGTTCAATGGTCAGTATTACTGTGCTGGCGATAGCGCCCGCCGTGATGAAGATGGTTATTTTTGGATTATGGGTCGCATTGATGATGTCTTGAATGTTTCAGGTCATCGCTTAGGCACGATGGAAATTGAATCGGCACTAGCTTCTCATCCAGCCGTCGCAGAAGCAGCTGTGGTAGGACGACCCCATGATTTAAAAGGTGAAGCGATCTGTGCCTTTGTCATCCTTAAAGATGACATTGATGTTCAAGCATTGCGCCAACATGTCAGCGTGGCCATTGGCCCTATTGCCAAACCCGATGCTATTTATTTTACAGAGGGCTTACCCAAAACACGTTCAGGTAAAATCATGCGTCGTCTTTTGCGTGGCATTGCCGCAGGCCAAACCATTCAACAAGATACTTCCACCCTAGAAGATCAAGGTATTGTGCAAAAATTACAAGAGATTGTAAGCACAGATTAGTTAAAAGAATCGTTTGACTAAATAGATTTTAACCTCCTCTTTGGCAAAGAGGGGGCTTTATCAAACGTATGCTTTGTTGTGTTTGGTATGCATTCCCATCCATGAGCGATGGGAACGGTGCGCCTGTGAAAGCGTTTTACCAGCATGGTGAAAGTCCATGTGGGACCAGCACTTCCCGCTAGCCTATAAATCCCTTTACTTGTAACGTTTCCAAAAAGAGTCTTTCGCAGACTATTAAATTGATTGAGGTGTCCTATGAAGGAAAGCAGGTTTAGGAAAGACCTTTCGATTAAGGGCTTGCTAAA
>JAUZRG010000029.1 GCA_030950585.1 Mariprofundaceae bacterium
CCATGTTTAGGAAGTATGGCTTTAGCCACGCCCTGATACTTTATTCGGCGCGGCTAAAGCCGCACTCCCAGAATAATGAACACAGAGCAACGTTCATCCACGAAATTCGATTAAAAGATCACGGGATGATGGTATGCGTAACATCAGTCAGTAATTTGAAATATGATTTACTATATATAGTGAATCAAAAATAGATTTACTTTTTATAGAGTGGCATATATACTGAAAATAAAGGTGATTTATATTATGGCTTATAGTTTAGATTTGAGAGATAGAGTTATCAATTCAGTTGAATCAGGAATGAAGAAAAAAAATGCATCGATTATCTTCAATGTGAGCTTAAAGACGATCCAAAATTGGCTTCAATTAAAAAAAGAAACAGGCTCTATTTGCCCTCGTCCTTATACAGGTGGCGCCAAGCCAAAGATTAGCCAAGAAGTATTTGAATCTTATATCAATGACAACCCCTCACAAACATTAAAAGAGATCGGAAAGCATTTTAATTTAACATATGGTTGGGCAGCTTATAATCTTCATAAATATGGTTATGTGAATAAAAAAAAAGCTTAAGATATAAAGAGCGAGATGAGCCTAAACGAGAAAGCTACTTGAAAGAATTAGCTCAATTTCCTGTTAGAAAATATGTTTATATTGATGAATCTGGTGTCGATCACAATATGATTAATGAAGACTGTTGGATCAAAGTTGGAACAGAATTAATTGGGGAACGAAGTGGTAAAGCTCGAGGTAGAAACGAGTGTGATTACAGTACTTCATCAAGATAATATTAATGCTCCAATGGCTTATCATGGCACCATGAATACAGAGCTATTTTTATGCTGGATTAAGAAGCTTCTACTCCCCACTCTTTCAAAAGGACAAGTCGTCATTATGGACAACGCGTCCATTCATAAAAATATTAAAGTTAAAGAAATGCTTGAGGATGCTGGATGCATATTGCTCTATCTTCCACCTTGCTCTCCAGATTTTAACCCTATTGAAAATTATTGGGCTGTTATGAAAAAATAAATAAGAAAAGTGAGACATTTTTTCAATAATATTGATGAGGCTATTGATAGTATTTTAAAAACAAAAAATAACTACTTCTATTCTTGATTCACTATAGCAGAAAAACGTTTCCCTGTTCTCGGACAGCCTCCTAGGAGGCTGTCCGATAATGACAAACCTACTGCGTAAAAGCGGATATTGGCCGTATTTCCACCCCATTATCGTTAAATAGTCCCTGCTATTCGCCTCAAATGGGGCGAAAATTCAACTCAATCTCACTTTCCCTCGCTACGATCTTCATTCTCGGACAGCCTCCTAGACCTTTCCCACGTTGAACTGTTGAGAGAATAGCTTTGAATGATTTCCTGATCTCTTCTGGATTCACCTCATCCAGACGTTCTCGAAACCAAGTGTCGCAAGGAGCCTGCTTAATGCCATAAATATTGCTAAGATTACGTCTGATAATATCATCATCCATGCTTTGATCAAACTGTAAAAGTGATGGGTGTTTAAGACCAAAAATTGCGTTTGACGAATTACAAGCTATGAAAAAACTTATCGCATAACATCAGTTATCAACCTGACTTCTCAATTCACCATTTAACACGCACACCTGCTTTCTTATATTGACTTAATCGCGCAATAATACGACCAAAACGAATTTTAGCAGACATTTTAACGGGTACACGATGCTTATCATCGCTCAACCAGACTTTCATCGTGCCAATGCTTGAAAAGATGGCCTCACTCTTGAGCTTCGGCTCAATCACAATGCAAGACACGCTCTGACCATTGGATAGTTTGATTTTTTCTTTGCCGAGCACATGTACTTCGATGTCGTATAGTTTTCTGGCATCAAAGATTGGAACCTTGAGCACATGCCCTTTTTGCATCGGCATATCACGCAATAGAAAAAAAGCATCTAGCACATTGAGATAACCCGCAGGTACATCATAAGCATCTGTTTTACCATTTTGAGTATAGAGGGCTTTCTCATTTTTCCAATCAAACACTGTTTTCTTTTCTGCTTTGTATTTGTGCTCTAACTGCTTGACGCTAAACAAGGTGCTCTGCATTTTGCCATCACGACAAATACCTTCAGAGACAATTTCATCACGTACTTTTTTCACAACACTAAACATGCCTTCGCTTTTGGCTAAGCTTTGAATGCGGTAACCCGTTTTGGTTTTAAGCACCTTCATGGTGGCACTGCCTGCATCAATAAATTCCCAACCCACATGGTACTTCATTTCCTCACCGACATAAGGCTGGCAATCGCTGGCCAATACCTGGATCGGCAGCAACAATAAAAAGATACTCACAAATAATTTAAACATTTAGCACCCTCAAAAGATCATCTGCAACAATGGCATCCATGCATATAAAATTAACACATGAACGCTTAAAGCAAGGGCCACAACTTGGATTTGATTCCGCATGAATATGCTTTGTACCCTGAGGAGCCGAACGCCATGAAGCCGATGGTCCCCAAAAACTGGCTGTGGGCGTTCCCATCGCTGCTGCCAAATGAATCAAACCTGTGTCAGCACCAATCACCGCTTTAGCACCCGAAAGCAAACCAGCTAAACGCAACATATCTAAGCGTTGGGGCAAAATCACCGCATAAGACTGGTCAGCAAGTTCATATGCCAAGACCTGTTCTTCTCTATTACCCCAGCTATACACAGGCGTGAAACCTGCATCGGCTATTTTTTCAGCCAAGATCAGCCAAGTGCTTGAAGGTAATTTTTTGGTTTCCCAACCTCCACCCAAATGCATCAAAACAAAGTTATTAAGGCGCAAACCATACAACACATCTTGCGCGATGATTTGCAATTTTCCTGTCATCGCAATATGAGGTGCGACATAATCAAAGGCTGCCGATTGCGTGGGCGAAATCACCGATACAATGCGGCGGTATTGCTGCACCACATGCTTTTCATCAGCATGAAAATGAACTGGCTTCACCAACAAGGCATTGCCTTTCTCAGGCGAAAACAAACGATCAAAACCGTAAGCATTGCCACTCACCAAGCGCGCCAATAAACCCGACTTCAATAAGCCTTGCAAATCCAGAACGACATCAAACTTTTTCTGGCGCAATGAGCGCACAATTTGCCAGCTGACACCGATTTTGCGCGGCTTCTTGAGTTGCACATGGTGGCATTGCACTTGTGCAGGCAACAAAGCTACCACATCCGCATAACACTGATCGACCAACCAATGCACTTCGGACACTTCAGGGTGATTGAGCACATCCTGCAATGCAGGTAAGCAATGCACGATATCACCAAAAGCACCGAGTTTTACGATAAGAACTTTCATGATAAAACATTTAAGCAGGTTTGCGCGACAAACTCAGCTGATAGATTGTTCATACAAGGATGACCCACCACCCCACATTCACGCTTTAAACAAGGACTACAAGCCGCAGGCTCATACAAAAGATGTACGTGTTGCCCAGAAGGGCGCGTGCGCAATGGATCGGTCGCTCCAAAAATACCCACAACAGGTTTTTGCATGCCCGCAGCCACATGCATCAAGCCCGAGTCATTGCACAACAACATACGGCTTGCACTGATCACAGCCAAGGCTTCCGTCAACGTCGTTTTTCCTGCCGCATTAAATGCGGTATGGGAGATTTGCAACAAACAAGCGTCACTGATTTTTCGCTCACCATCGGTGCCCAACATCAAGATTTGCCAACCTTCATCTGAAAGCTGTTTGAGTACCTTGCTATAGGATGTGGCGGGATAACGTTTGGCAGCCCCAAACTCAGCTCCCGCAGCCACACAAACCGTGCGTTGAGGGTCAAGACCTTGCGCGATAAGCCACGCCTCACCTTGATCTCTCATTTGCGCTGAGACTTGAAGGCTCACATCACGCTGAGGCACAGGTACCTGCATCTGTTCGACTAAATCTAAGAAGTACTCACGGTGATGTTGGGTGCGCATATCCAAGCTCGGCGTATAAGCCTCATCCAACAAAAAACCGCGCCACTCCGTATCAAATCCAATACGATGCTTCGCACCACTACGAAACAACCGCCAGGCACTACCAACGCTATTGGTGAATAAAACCGCAGATTGCGTCTCTACCTTTAGCGTATCACTATAAGTGGCATCGCCCAGATTCAAAAGAGGCAATAGATCACGCAGCCAAGGCTTACCATACAACACCATGGGTGATTTTTGAGATGCACTTAAAGCATGAATGGCGGGCTGTGCCATGATGACATCGCCCAACCAGTTAGGGGTAATAATTAGCATAATTTCAACTTTTTACTTCACAGACAAACATATAATAATGACGAGGCATCACATCCAAACACATCAAAGGCAGCTTCACCTTTCTGCTTTCTCGAATATGAAAATACCGCTCTAAGGTATTCTTGATCCCACGATAGCTATAGTTATAAGGATGTCCTCGATCAATTAATGGTAGGTGAGAATGCTCCAAATAATAATATAAACGGGCGATCAATACAGGGTAAACAAACATCGAAATCAACACCAAACCTGTGGGTCGTATAATGCGGTGTAATTCACTTAAAACTAACTCAGGGTTTTGCATATGATCTAAGGCATTGATGCATAGCACCATATCCATGCTATGGCTGGCTAAGGGTAGTTCTTCAGCCCTGCTACACAAACGATCACCCTTGGGCAGCTTTCTCGGGTAAGCACGTCGATAGTCATCCAGCAAGGAATCCACATAAGTCTTAGTCCCTTTTTCAATATACTGTGCCGCACAAAGAGGCCCACAACCCACATCTAAGATATGATGATAGTTCTCTAAATCATGCCCATAATGCTGAATAATAGGTAAGACTGTGCGTTGCAAACGCACACGCTCTCGCGCCAAAGTCTTTGCACCAGACCAATAGTGTTTGCTCCATTTCTGAGCTTTCAACCAGCGTATCATATTCACGGGTAAATGATGCGCGCTAGACATCCCGCCACCTACGATGTGACCACAGCCAAAGCTCAGGTCGCGCATAAATTTCTTTAGAAAAATAAGCGTTAACATTGCTCATTAAGGCATGTGCACTCAATGCTTTGTCGTCACCTTCAGGAGGTGCGTCGATCTCTTTAAATTCCAAACAAAAGCGAAACTCATGCGCATGACGATGTAAAATAACACTGTAGATGGGTGTGCCATATTTATACACAAAAGCAGCGGGTAAAGTTGTGGTCATCGCGTCTTGACCCAAAAAAGGGACAGACATGCCATTGACTTGATGTTGATCAATCATGATGGCGGCACAACGTCCTTGGCGCAAGGCTTTTGGCATCCACCTCAAACCTTCTTTGCGAGCATGTAACTGAGCCCCAAAACGACACCGACAAGCCGACAAAAAAGCTTCTAAAGCAGGTTGGCGCAATGGGCTATGAATAATCGAAGAGTCATAATTTAATAATGAAATCATTAAACCACCCAACTCCCAATTGGAGTGATGGCTAGCCATCAAAAACACACCCTTTTGTTGTGCCATCGCCTCACGAAAAGCCGCTTCACCCTTAATCGTCACCCGTGACAATAGAAACGAACGTGAACGCAAAAAAACATGGGGTAATTCAAATAAGGTTCGCCCAAGTTCAGCAAAAGATTCACGCGCAATATGGGCATGCCAATTGGCTTCTTTTTCTGGGTAAATAAGCGTTAAATTATCTAAACTTGTTTTTTGATGTTTTTTATCAATGCGATAAAAGACGCGACCTAAACCTGCACCCAAAGCCCCACAGGCACGCACAGGTAGGCAACGTATCAAAAAAAAGACCACTCGAATAGCGGTCAGTTGCAATGCATACATTAATCGACAAGCAACTCAGCTTCTTCATTTAACAACACAGGAATATCATTATGAATTGGATAAGCCAACTTACAAGCAGGGCATGCTAAGATATTTTTTTCCGCCTGATAAGCTACTTTTCCCTTACATTTTGGGCATACAATTAGTTCAAGCAATGTTTTATCCAACATGATGATTCTCCATTTGATGGCGAAGCATGTGGCCATGAATCTCTTCCATCAAGCCTTGCTCGCAATTGGGCTCTTGGCCCAAGACCCATAAAGGCTTTTCTAGCGGCCATAACGCCAATAATTTCACCGCATCTTTTGCAGTCACTGCAATCGCAAAATCTGCGCTGAGTGCATCGGCAATATCGTCCTGACAAAAAACATGGTGATCGGGAAAAAAGATGTGTTGGCGCACCTGTATATACTTAGACCTTAAGGCATCCACAAAACGCTGTGGGCGCGCAATACTGGTGAGTGCCAACATCTCTTTGGGTGGCACTTGCTGTGCTGTGTTGATATCTTTTAAAAGATTTGGTTTTGCCCACCACCACCATTCTTTTTGCGCACTCAGTTGTTTGGCTTTCTTTCCACCTGTGCGCACCACCATATCTGCACGTTGCAAAGCAGACACAGGTTCACGCATCGGCCCCACGGGTAGCATACAAGCATTGCCCACACCCACATGCGGAACCAGCACAATATCAAGCGTGGCTTGTAGCTGCCGATACTGAAATCCGTCATCTAAAATGAGTACATCACCGTGCACTGCCGCCATACCCGCAGCCTGCAAGCGATCACGACCACGAATGACTGGGCAAGCACATTGTTCAAACAACATTTTAGCTTCATCACCCACATCAGAGGCGTTGTCACCTTGTTCTACCCAACGCAACTTTTGAGAACTGCCACCATCACCCCGACAAAGTACCACAGGCGAAAAACCACGCCCTTGCAGCTCTTTTACCAGCCAAACGACAAAAGGCGTTTTGCCACTTCCGCCTACCGTAATATTACCCACAGAAATCAAGGGAACCAATGGAATTTCTCGCCGATCAAAGCGTTTTTTCAAGTTATATTGATTCAAATAGTGATAAAACCCGCTCAAAGAACGTAGCATTAAGCAAGGCTTTTCAGATTTCCACCAATAGTTTTCTACCCATTGCTTTAATTTATAGATATTTTTCAAGTTTAAGGCCGAGCTTCCAATGCTGATGCTATTTTTTCTACATAGCTCGCATCTAAAGCCCCTGCCAAATAATAAAGTTGTGCCTTTAATTTCAATTCACTCACCTTGGCTTGATTCATTTTTCCTTGTACTTCAGACAAACGCGCTTGCGCATCGAGAACTTCTAATAAATCTTTAAGCCCCACTTCAAAGGAGACTTGCGCAGCACGATGAGCCTGTGTTGCCGAACGCTGAGCTTGACCCAAAGCTTTGATTTGTACTTGTGCATTTCTAATACCCTGCAATAACTCGCGCCCCTGTAAACCCAAATCTTGCACCAGCTGATCTTGTTGGTGCTCAAGGTTTAATTTATCTTTTTGTGTTTGTCGTAATTTAGACCATGCCCCGCCACCAGCATAAAGAGGCACATCGAGCCTGAGACCCACATAACTTTGATGACTGATACTGCCTGAGCCAAATTGACTAGCAGTACTGCGTTGCCAATCATAGCCTGCAACCAAGTCCAGCGTGGGTAAAGCACTACCCATATCCACATCAATTTGTAGTCGGCTCATGTCTACTTGCTCTTTTAAAAGACGCATTTGCAAATTACCTATCAATAACCTTGCTAACCAGCTCTCACCTTCTACTTTGGCATACCAGTTAGGATAGAAACGCTGTAGACGCTGCACAGGTGATTTCGATAAGGTCGATAAGCGTGTTTGATGCAAACGCAAAGCATGCTTGAGAGCCAACATATCAGCTTGAGCCAAATCAAGCTGACTTTGCACTTGCAAGGCATCATTGGCAGAGGCCGTACCCACAGCAAAAGCTGCTTGCGTTTGTGCCGCTAACTGCTGCAATGATTCCAACACATCTTTTTGTCGATCCACTTCACTACTGGCTTGGACTGCATCTAAATAGCTCATGATCACTTCCAAACGTAACAATTGACGCTGAGCTTCTAATTCTAAATCACCCATCTCGCTTGAGACCTTGCCTTGTTGGTAACGTGAGAAGCGATCATAGTGAAAGATAGGCTGCACCAAGGAAATACCCGCCCGCGTTTGAGTCGCGCGGAGAGTAGGAGATATAAAAGCAATGTTTTGCTTATAATAGGAGCGTTGACGCAAGTATTGGTGTGAACCATTGAAGCGAATATTGGGTAACAGTAATGCTTTGGCAATACTCACATTTTCAGATGTGGAAGCTTGTTGTGCTTCCGCAGCCGCCAAACGTGATGAATGATCTAAGCTACGCGCCACAGCATCTTTTAAGTCCAGAGCCAAAGCCATAGGCGAGCATGCCACACATAGCATCAACAAAATTAAAACACGATAAACATTCATCATCACTTTCTCCATGCCTTCACACGCAAAAGGCCACCTTCTAATAAGGAATAAGCGGCAGGAATCACCAATAAGGTTAATAAGGTCGAAGTAATAATGCCACCGATGACCGCTACAGCTAGTGATTTTGTCATTTCACTGCCCGAACCCATCGCCATAGCGGTGGGTGTGAGTGATGCCACAATGGTAATTGAGGTCATCAACACGGGGCGTAAGCGCACAGGGCAAGCTTCTGAAAGGGCATCATAAATACTATGGCCACGCGCCCGCATTTGATTGGTTAAATCCACCAATAAAATGGCATTTTTGGCGGCTAAGCCAATCAACAACACAAAACCAATCATCGAAAATATATTCATGGTTTCATCCACCATCCATAAGGCTGCAATACCACCAATAATAGCCAAAGGCTGTGCCAACATCAGCACCATTGGTTGTAAAAAGGAGTTGAATTGACTGGCCAAAACCATATAAACCAAAAGCATCGCCAACACCAATACAAACATGGTGTGTTTGGCACTTTGCTCAAACTCTGCCGCCTCACCCATCAACTGAAATTGATAACCAAGGGGTAGGTTCTCGTCCATCACACTGCGTACTTGGGTCACAGCATCGCCCACAGGCACATTTGGTGTGCTGTAGAACATCGCCGAATAACGCAAATCCATGCGTGGCACAACGGCAGGACCCAAGCCTGTTTTCCATGTTGCCACCGTATCAAGGCGCACCATGTTGCCTGTGTTGGAACGTAAATAAACTTTTTTCAAATCAGCGGGTTGATTGAGCGTGCCTTGTTCAGCCTGCAAACGAATATCATAACGGTTACCATCACCAGGTTCATCGTTATAACGCGCCACATTCATCCCGCCTGCCAACACATTCACCGCCAAAGCCATATCTTGACTACTCAAACCCAATTGTGCGGCACGCTCACGGTTGATCGAAATATCCAACTGGGGTAAATCCAATTGCAGATCCATATCCACACGGCCAAGATCTGGGTAAGCGTTTAATTTTTCAGCTATCTCTTTTGCAGTCACAGCCAATTCTTTTAAATTACTGCTACTCACTGAAAACTGTAAAGGATCACCACGCCCGCCACCGCTGACCACTGGCACAGCCAAAGCAAAGGCACGCACACCTGCGATTTTACCCAGTTCCTTTTGCACCGCAGCCATGACTTCCCACTGTGGTATGCTACGATCTTGTTTGGGCGTTAATTTCACAAAACCAATCCCACGGTTGGCCTGACCACCTGAACCCAAACCAATGGCGGTGAAGTAATTACGCACATTGGGATTTACAGCCAAGACTTTTTCTACGTCTTGCATCCGCGCCGATGTTTGATCAATGGATGCACCCAAAGGTGCTTTGAAAAACAACATAAAGCGGTTTTCATCCTCAGGTGGCACAAAGCCTTTGCCCACCTGATCCACCAACGACGTGCTGCCCACAAAGACCAACATCGCCAACAGCAAGGTTAACCAACGAAAACGCAACGCCACTTGCAAGAGCACGCGGTAACTGCGTTCCATCAAGCTATAGAGATAATCAAAAAAGCGATAAACAAAACCGTGCTGCGTGGACACATTCAAATAACGTGAACACAACATGGGGGTTAAGGTCAGCGAGACCAGTAATGAAGCCAACACACCCACCGTCACCAACACCGCAAAAGCCGCAAAGAAACGACCTAAAATACCATCCATAAAGACCACAGGTGCGAAAATAGCCACCAAGGTCAAGGTCGCAGCCATAACCGCAAAGGTTACTTCCTTACTCCCAGCCATCGCAGCATCACGCGCATTGGCCTCTAAACCTTGTTCGCGATGCCGATAAATATTCTCCAGCACCACAATAGCATCATCAACCACCACCCCCACCAGTAGTAGCATGGCCAATAAGGTCATGAGATTCAGGGTAAAACCAAAGAAATAAGCGGCTGCCACCGCAGCCATCAACGACACAGGCATCGCAAATGAAATAATCAACGTTGAAACAAGGTTCTTTAAAAAAAATAACACCACCAACGCAGCCAGTAACACCGAAAGCACAAGATGCACCTTCAATTCATCAATAATGTTTTTGATCACATCGGCATTATTGGTGGAAATATGCAGCTCCACACCGGGCGGTAAGTTGGGGTAAATATCAGTTTCCAAACGTCGATTTACTTCTTCAGAAATAGCCACTGTGTTGGAACCACTGATTTTCACAATGCCAATACCCACACTGCGTTCGCCATTAAAGTGGGCAATTTGGCGATTGTCCGCCAAGCCATCTTCCACCCGTGCCACATCTTTTAATTTAATATTAAAACCTTCATTGGAACGCACCACCATATTTTCTAGGTCAGAAACGTGGTGATACTCCATATCCAGTTTGATGAGGTATTCTTGCTGGCTATCCACCAAGAAACCACCAGGGAATTGCACATGTTCACGTGAGAAAGCTTGGGTGATTTCAGGAATACTCACCTTTAAGCCATTCATGCGTTCCAAATCTAACCACACCCGAATGGTGCGTGCACGCCGCCCACCAATGCGAATTTCACCCACACCATCAATGGTTTCCAGACGTTTTTTAATGATATTACGCGCATATTGATTGAGTTGTTGCATGGTGCGGTCACCCGTTAAACTCAACCACATCATCGCAGAAGCACCAATTTCAACCTTCGCGACAGTGGGAGGATCAACCCCTTCAGGCAAACGCCGCAACACACGGCTGACTTTAGTTTGCACTTCGGTAAAAGCCACATCCACACTTTTGCTTAAGTTAAATTCAATGGTGACATTAGAAACACCGGGTGAAGAGCTAGACATAATATGCTTGATACCGGGAATGCTATTGACCTTTTCTTCAATCACAGAAGTCACGGTGGCATCAATAATATCGGGGTGGGCACCCGTATAAACGGTGGTCACAGTCACCATTGGAAATTCAACCGTTGGAAAACGATCTATCCCGATTTTTTGATAACTGACCACACCAAATAAAATCAATATTGCTGAAAGCATCCATGCCAAAACATGCCGCTTAATGGCTAACTCAGGTAAATTCATGAGGGGTTCACAACCTTAATCGCAGCGCCACCACTGAGAAAGGAGGCACCTTTTCCTGCAACGGTCACGCCTGCTTCCAAGCCCTTGGTAATCTCTACCCAACCATCACGACGCACACCCACACTCACCAGTACAGCCACAGCTTTATGATCTTTAATTTGATAAACCGTTTCACCAGCAGGACGCAGTATCACCGCAGATTGCGGCAACAAGACCGCTTGCGCATGAAAGTCCATTTGTACTTGCACAGCCACACTACCGCCAGCCACCCAGCCCGTTTGTTGATCCACACGAATCAAAGCATCAAAGGCACCATTTTTAGCCACCATCGGGCTCATCTCATGAATCACAGCCTGCATATGTTGGCCTGAAGGCGTGCGCATATTCACTTTCTGTCCTGCTTTCACCACACCCACAAGTTGCTCAGGAAAAGGTGCGCGCACCAATAAACTGGTTTGACCGATCATCAACAACAATGGTTTACCCACTACCACAAAATCACCTTGAGAAATATAACGTGTTTGCACCTTGCCATTAAAAGGAGCCACAATACGGGTACGGCGTAATTGATTGTTTTGCTGACGTAATTGCGCGCGCGCGCCGTGCAATGATTTTTCAATCACTTGCAGCTGATCACTGGCTGCATCCAACATTTGCTTGGAAATAAACCCTTCTTTACCCAATTTCTCATAACGTGCCAACAAACGTTTCTGTGCTTTATATTCCACCTGCAAACGTGACAAAGCCGCTTGGGCTTGCTGCGAGCCTGCTTTGCTATCATCAGGCTCTATCTCAACCAAGACATCCCCTTTTTTCACTTGCGAACCTGAGTCCACCCACACCCGCTTCACTGAGCCACTGACCTGTGCGGTGACCGTTGCCAACTGCTCATCTTCAATATAACCAATCACTTGCTCATACAAGGCAACATCCTGTACAAAGCTCTGCACACTGCTGACCTTGATTGTACGCACTTTCTTTTTCTTTGCTTCTGCTTCCTTTTGCACCGTACCTTCAGCTGTATTGGCTTGTGAACTTTCTTTATCGGAATCTGAGCATGCTGATAGCAATAATAAACACAGTAATAATCTTAACATCATTGGTTTCTTTCCTTTAAAAACATTTAAAAAACATATTTTATGTCTGAATGTACTCGGTCATTTTTATCAAATTGACCCAGCAAGCCACGCTTGCCACAAAAAAAATCTGCACCACAACTCAGTGCCAGTTGATCATTGATCTCATAAGCTATTTTATACCGACTCATCCAACTGCCATCGGACCAGCTTGCCAACAATAGCATCTCTGTTTTTAACTTCTCATGCATAAAGTTTCTGGCAATACGTAAGCTCCAAAAGCCCGTTTTCTTTTGCGCTTGCAAGGTGTTTTTCCAACCTGAGATATGACGCATAAAAAACTGTGGACTGATCGTCCAATTACCTTTGTTATACGCCATCGACAAAGCCATATTCATGGTGTTTTTTTTCACCACACTATCTGACCATGTCGGTGTGGTTTGGTTCAAAGGCTCGCTGGCATTGATCGCCAATTCACCACGAAACACAAAAGAACCCACCACGCTGGCAAAAGAACCACCCACCGTATGCATGCGCTGGTGTTTGAGCTGCGCTTGCAAAGGCAGTGGCGGTAATTGTAAAAAGAAATTAGGCGAATCTTTCCAGCCATAGAAATAATTTAACGACATATCCCAACCCGAAAGGTTGGCACGCCATGCCATACCAAGCTCACTGTTTTGAGCTGAAAAGTTAGGCTTATGTCTTGGTAACATCGGCAGCACTGCCCCAGCCGTGGACATAGCCCAAGCAGAGCCTGTGGGTGCAGCTCGCGTCGGTCGCGCATCTGGAATCCACAACACTTCTATCTCTTGTTCCATATCGGTTTGAGGGTAGTAGTTAACACGCGCAGCCACCAAACCCATGCGAGAATCAAGAAAGTCATCTAAAATAAACGCACGCATATCCAAAGGGTTGATCACATCCAACAAGCGCAAACCATCTGTTTTACCCCACACCACTTGCTGCTGACCCACACGTAAATCAAAGTTATCAGCACCATAAAGAAGATAAGCTTCTTTGACGGCCACATGATGGCGGTAGTATTTTGCCACATCCGCACCGATACGAGGATTGATATCCGCTGCCACATCATACCAAGCCATGACACGACTACGAAACTCCCAGTTTTCCCACTGCAATTCTGGTTTTAAAACCAGCTGTTGTTGCAACTTATCCCAACGAGATTGGGCTTGCAGGAAATAAGCCGCTTCGCTTTTCAGGCTACCGTGCATGCTCCACGCCACAGCAGCCACCGATTGGGCACTGAAAAGATACGTCAGCAAGCCAAAAAGAACAGCATATCTCATGATGATGAAACACGTCCCCGCAATAAAATAGGAAACAAATAACAGCTTGCCAAATAACACACCAACATCGAACCAGAAACCAAGGCTCCAAGCTTCACTTGTGGGTACAAGTTGGCCGTTAACAGCACCATAAAACCGCCGATGACGACCAAAGCATTGAATAAAATAGCACGGCCTGTCTCTTCATTGCTGCGTGCCACCACATCTTGATAAGCCATGCCTAATTTTTCATGGCAACGGTAGCGATAAAGGTAATGAATCGCGAAATCGACACCAATACCCAAAGCCATCGCACCTGTGATGGCTGTGCCAATTTCCAATGGAATATCCAATAATCCCATCATGCCATAATCAACGACCACAGCCATCGAAACGGGCAACATCGCCAACGCTGCATCTTTCAAACTCCTAAACATCCAACAGCACAGCGCAAAAATAAGCGACATCGCCAACAACAACGACATGATCTGACCATGAATCACCAAATCTGAAAAGCGCAACGCGGTATAAGCTGTGCCTGCATACTCCAAACGCATCTGAGGAAAAAGAAGCTCAGCCTTTCCTTTTAAACTTTGCACCAAGAAATCCGCATCGGCACTGGCATCCGATTTTAATTGAAT
Source organism: Mariprofundaceae bacterium (assembly GCA_030950585.1). Classification (GTDB taxonomy): domain Bacteria; phylum Pseudomonadota; class Zetaproteobacteria; order Mariprofundales; family Mariprofundaceae; genus JAUZRG01. Next base: position 14,391 of record JAUZRG010000029.1, read on the forward strand.
ACGAATATGTGCTTGGCGATAATCTGAAGTCACAAAGGTATCAAAATCATCAGGCGCGCCTGAAAAAGAATAGAGCAACAAATACTGAGCTGCCAGCTCTGAACTGGCAGGTGCCACATGCCATGCTTCATCACCATCATGCATCACTTTATTCATCTCCGCTAAAGACTCAGCAATCGAAGAAGAATCGCCCACGAGCGGATTGGATTCAGCAATGCCTTGCAACTTCAATAAAGCTTTCAAAAAAGAAGGTTCAAGCACGCCATCGTCTTGATCGGTATCAATAGTAATATCTAAGGTATTGGTTCCCGCAAAGTGATCATTCAACACCACATCCGCTTGGCGCAGGGGGTCTGAAGGGTTAAATTGGTGAATCAACGATGAATCTACGTTCAATTGTGTTAAGCCATAAGCCGATATCAAGATAAGTACCGCAAAGGCGGCTAATATTTGACGCGAACGATGCACCACAGCATGCGTGATCCATGATAAATACGCTGTGAAAGCCAGTTTATCCAAGGCTTTTTCACGCTTGGGCAACACAGCTTCAATCGCAGGGATAAAAAGCACAGTCAGAATAAAAGCATACACAATACCTACCGCTGCAAACACACCAAAATACTGCATCGGAATAAGCTCAGAGCTGAGCATGGCCAAAAAACCTGCTGCGGTGGTGAGGGTCGTCATCAAAATCGGTGCCCACATGGCTTGCATTGCCAACACAATTGATTCGCCGCGACTCAGCGATGCATCACGCCCAGCCTCAACCCGAATATGGGTCAACACATGCACCGAATCGGCGATACCAATCGCCAAAATTAAAATCGGTAACATGGTGGTCACCGTATAGACAGGAACACCCATCGCAGCCATCGTACCCAACATCCAAATTTCGGATAAAATCACCACCGTCAATGGAATCAACACACCCCGAACACTGCGAAAAGATACCGCCAACAAAATCACCAGTAACAATAAAATCATGGGCTGCATTTTTTGCATATCACGCGGCATATACACACCAAACACACCTTCAATGACAGGTCGGCCTGTGATTAAAAGTTCTTCTGGCCCACCACGTTGTTTGATTTCTTCAATCTTATCGCTGAGCACTTGATAAACTTCATGGTATTTACCCAAGTACTCCGCTGCGGGGCGCACCACAATCAATGTGCCCGTGCCATCAGCACTGACAATGGAGCCAATATACAGACCATTCACTTCTAATTGATGCCGTAATTGTTCAATATCATCTGAGCTAAGCGCAGGCACAGTCATGAACTCTTCGACTTCCATACCATCGGCCGTGCCACGAATATTTTTAATCGTGGATAAGCTCATTAAATCAGCCAAGGCTAAAGTGCGAAACTCTTTACGGGTGCGTAACCACTGCGTTAATTCATCCACCAATGCCAAACTATGCGCATTGTAAATCCCTTCTGTGTCTTTCTTAAGAACCCCAATCACCACCATATCTGCGGCATTAAAATCTTTTTCCAAACGCTGCTTATTTAAATAAGCATCCATGTTTTTGGGCAACATCTCTTCAATATTGGTTTCCAAATGCAATTTGGGCATTTGAGTGATAAAGCCTGTGGTCATCAAAGCCAATAACAACAACACCCACCATGCATACTTAATGGTCAGTTCAAAAAAACATTTCATTTCAATGGCCTCGGTAGCCACGCTTTAAACTGCGCTGACTAAATTTTTTATCGGCAATGTCCCCGTTGTAAACATGATCCGACAGCTCAATCACCGTTTCATGCGAACTTTGTGCATTCACCATTTCAATTTTTAAAGGTGTCCAAATGCCTTGGATTTCCTTTAACTCTAACATACGCATGGTTTTGAGTGGGCGTTGAGCTAAATCCCAATAATCAACTCGCACCACCACCGCACTGGTTTTGCGCACATATTGGATGATTTTTGAATAACCCAACTCTTGGCCAAGGCTTTGCGAGGCGGGTTCACCTTGAACCTTCCAACAGTCATGGCCATTGAGAACATCACTTCCTAAAAGCTTCCAACTGTAATCGGTAAGTTCAGGCGTTTGTTTCATATCTTCAAAACTAAAATCTGTGCCCATAAAATAATCACCACGGTCTGAAGCCGAAATACGACGAACCTTTTTCAATGCAGGTAAATAAAGCCACTGATCATCATCGGTTTTTTCATTGTCATAATCGAAGGTCAATAAGGCTGTATCGCGAATATTGGCAGGCTCCAGAAAAAAACTAATCATCTTTTTATCCACACCCACATCTTTACGAAAAGACATCATTTGACGCACACGTTCACGACCATTGCGATCAATCAAAATTTGTTTCATGTGTTGTTGTAAGGTGTCACCATCTTCGCGCTGATCCACCGAAGTCATAATTTGTAAACCTGTGGGCTCTGCTGCATCCACAGTACCAAACAAACATAACCACGCTGCAAAACATAAGATCACTTGATACATCTGACTCTCCAAAAACCTATTTTTTTAAAAGCTTTAACGGCACAAACGTATCACACGGCCGCAGCCCTGTATAAACCATTTCCAAAAAGTCACTTAAGTCTTTTTGAAGCATCGTTAAACTATTGTTTTTCAAGCTAAGCGGATAGTTATAACGCATGAGAGAATGGTGTAGAAGGTAAGCCGTGCGCTCACTATCCACTTTTTTAAACTCGCCTGACAACTGACCTTGATCTAAAAACTCAGCCATAATAGCCGTCGTTTTCTTTTCCATACACTCTAAAATATCGGCATGATTCTTATGCACAATCATCACCAGTTCATGTAAGTGTCGATGGTCTTTGATATGGGCATGGGCATAAGCGAGGCGCGCCAGTAAAAAAGCATTTAATTGATTAAGACAACCCTGCTCGTTCGCTGCGGCATCCACACCTTGCTGTATTTTATCTTCCAAACAGCGATTAACCAAGGCTGCCGCCATCGACTCTTTGTTTTTAAAGAAACGATACAGATTTCCCACGCTCATCGGGCAATCGGCAGCAATTTCAGCCATAATCGTTTTTTTAAAACCATAGTCAGAAAAACGTTTTTCTGCGGCATCTATGATCTGATCTTGTACGTCACTTTTTTGCATACTCGGCAGACTTACGCCATGAATAATGAATGTAAAGATGTTTTATTCATTACTTCGCTACTTTTTAAATCGGGGACAGTTTACTCTTTTATATTGCCAACGCTTCATGTCACAGCTATGTTAACTACATGGCACGCATGGCAAGAGTTGTTATTCCTGGGGTTCCGCATCACGTCACACAACGTGGTGTTCGTAAGAATGATGTTTTCTTTTGTGATACAGATCATCAGCTGTACATCCGTTTTTTAAAAGAATCATGTTGTAAAAGTGGAACGGAAATTTGGGCCTATTGCTTGATGACGAACTATGTTCACCTTGTCTTGGTACCTTCAACAGAAGATGGCTTGCGATTGGCTTTAAGTGAAACGCATCGTCTCTATACACTATACATTGTTTATCAATCAGCGTGAGGGCTACCGTGGTCATTTATGGCAAGAACGCTTTCACTCGTTTCCTATGGATGAAGCTTACCTATTGGCAACTGTTCGT
>JAUZRG010000003.1 GCA_030950585.1 Mariprofundaceae bacterium
GTATCCTTAACTTTGGTGTGTTGAACGTTTGAAAAATTGAGTCACATGATTTGCCTGAACTGAAGGCAAAGGCTTTGCGCTGCCCCAAGCTGAAAAAAACGTTATTCTTGGCATAGGAAAGTCGATAGCGGGAGGAGCTGCAAGATATTGCTTTGTTTGATGAGCAATTATCAAGCCTGAAATCATTTGCGCCAAACGATGCTGTCAAAGCAAAGCTTGCAGCTGTTGAAGCATTATGGGGTCCTTTCAAGGCTGTTGCCAGTGCTCCAGCGACAAAAGATGGTTTGAAGGTATTGGCAAAAACCAATGATGCATTGCTTGCTGCTGCACATCAGGTGGTACAAGCTCTATCAACAACGGCTTCAGCAAATGTCATTGATTTAGCAGGTAAGCAAAGAATGCTGAGTCAACGTATTACTAAGAATTATATGTTGCAAAAGCTAGGTATAGGTGTTTCATCTAAGGATGCAGACATCAAAGAGTTTGAAGAAGCGATGCTGTTTTTGAAAGCAGTACCTGAAAACACAGTTGAAATTAAAGAAAGACTAGATAGTGCTCAAAAAGCATGGGATCTTGCTAAAAGCTTGTTTTCCTCTAAAGCCACCGCAGGCAATATTGTCGATGGTGCTTTGGATGAAGTTTTAAATCAAATGAATCATGCAACAGGCTTATATGCGCAGTTGTTTTCAAAATAAGACACATTTAATTTATTGTTAAGTGTAAAAAGAGCGGCTTTTGCCGCTCTTTTTGTTTGTTTGAAGGATCGTTTATGTCTATTTTTATAAAGTATCACTGACGATTAGCCTTTGCATGGCTAGGTTTCAGTTTTTTAATTTATGCGGAGGTTTTTTAATGCTTGTTTTGCGTTCTATATTATTTAATGTTTGTTTTTATGTGAGTACACCATTGATTGCTATTTGCTTGATATGTGTGCGTCCCTTTGGCGTAGAAGCAAGTTGGTATTGTGCATCTATTTGGTCTGATATGGTGCAGTGGTTGTTGCGTGTTATTTGTCAGGTACATGTGCATATCGAAGGAAAAGAGAACTTACCCACAGGCTCCTCTGTGGTGCTTGTGAATCATCAGTCTGCTTTAGAGACAGCGTTGATGCCACGCATTGTGCCCTCTTTTGTTTGGGTCTTGAAAAGAGAACTCTTGTTTATTCCGATTTTTGGTTGGTCTTTAATTGCGTTGCAGGCGATAGCTATTTGGCGTGCCAAAGGCAGCAAAGCCATGAAGCAGGTTATGATACAAGGAAAACAGTTTTTAAGTAATGGTCGCTGGGTGGTCATCTTTCCTGAAGGAACACGTGTGGCTATTGGTGAGAAAAAAGATTTTCGTGCAGGTGGTGTGTTGTTAGCAAAAGCTGCTGAAGTTAATATTGTACCCGTTGCCCATAATTCAGGTCTTTGCTGGCCAAGGAAAAGTTTTATGAAGTACCCTGGCCACGTTTACTTTAGAATTTTGGAAGCTATTCCAGCCCAAGAAGTGAAAGAGAAAAAGGCTAATGCACTACTGAAACAGGTTCAGCAGTGCATTGAAGAAGAAAAAGAAAGAATAGCAACCATGCATCGTTAGAGGTGGCTTTAAACCTCTTCGGCACCTTCATTCCAAGCTAAGATAAGGCGAAAGGCTTCGTTGCTGATGTCAATGTCTAAATCCTTTTTAACCTCAGTTAAAGAGGAGCAAGGATCGGCGTCGGCAAGTGCTTTCATCACGTATTTAAAAGTCTCTTCACCAACAATGCTGCTAACATCAATTTCATTGCCAGCACGAACTAAGGCAATGAAATGTTGCATCAGGGTTTTTTCACTTAAACCTTGGGCAATGAGATCTTCAATGGAAGCTCCTTTCTTATACAGCGTCCAAGTATGTTGTTGGGCAGCTGTGGGAGATGGACCTTTGGGAACAAGCTTGATGACTTTCTCAATTTTAGGCACAATGATTTCAGGAAAGCGCTTCACATGTTCTTGTAAAACATGAATAAAGTCAGGGCCATAGGTGCTTAACTTATGACTACCGACACCACTCACTTTTGAAAAAGCTTCTTCTGTAATAGGACGCGTTAAACTCATTTCGCCTAAGGCAACATCACTAAAAATAGTATGTGGAGAAATATCTAGTTTGTCGGATAGTTGGTAACGCAAAACATCGAGAAGGGCGAAGACATCATCATTGCGTTTGCGCGATGGTTTTTTAATGCCGTGACGTACACCTGGTTTGTATTTTGCAAAAGTAACTTTTGCAGATCCCTTAAGTAATTTTTGACCTTTGGGTGTCATTTTAAGCGCACCATGTTGACTCACATCTTGCGTGAGGTCGCCATGATGAACAAGTTGGCGCAGAATGGATGTCCATTCATCTAGGCCAAGGTGTTTACCAACACCATACATCTTAAGTTTAGCATGCTCATTGGTGCGAATACGTGCGGTGTCGGCACCACGTAAAATATCCACAATATAACCCATGCCGAATTGTTCACCAGCAGTTTTAACCGCACGTAGACTTTGTTGAGCATATTTAGTGGCATCAAATGTTTCTGGTGGATCAAGGCAAATATCACAGTTGCCACAGTCATGCTCTAGTCTTTCACCAAAATAGCTCAGCAACACACGACGACGGCAAGTTAAGGCTTCGGCAAAACCAATCATACTATTTAGTTTGTGAACTTCGATGCGTCGTTGATCAAGGCTTTCAACATTTTCGATTAATTTGCGCACCAAGTTGGTATCACCAGCACCATAAAGCAACAGAACTTCAGCTTCTAAACTATCACGACCGGCACGGCCTGTTTCTTGATAATAACTTTCAATGCTCTTAGGGATATCATGATGAATAACAAAGCGAACATTGGGTTTATCCACACCCATGCCAAAGGCAACGGTGGCAACAATGATGCGAATGCGATCACGAAGAAAGTCATCTTGAACTTTTTCACGTTGTTTGGCAGGTAAACCCGCATGGTAAGCGGCTGCTTTGAGGTGATGCCGTTGTAAATTGACAGTGACTTCTTCTACACGTTTACGTGATAAACAATAAATGATGCCTGAAGAGTCTTTCCAGTCACGAATAAACTCAACGATTTGTTTCATGGGTTGACGTTTAGGCGCGACAAGGTAACGGATGTTTGGGCGATCAAAACTTGAGACATAGCGGCGTGCGTTATGTAGACCTAGGCATTCAATAATATCTTCACGGGTGTGGGTGTCTGCGGTGGCTGTGAGTGCAACCATAGGTACTTTTGGAAAGTTTTTCCGTAGTTGGCCTAGTCGTACATATTCTGGGCGGAAGTCATGACCCCATTGAGAAACACAATGCGCTTCATCAATGGCAAAAAGAACAATTTTAACTTTTCTCAAACGTCCCATAAATTCTTGAGATAACAAACGTTCGGGTGCAATATAGAGAAGGTCTAATTTTCCTTTCTCAAAGTTTTGTAAGACTTTACGTGATTCAGCCGCTTTTAGTGATGAATTATAAAACGCGGCACTGACACCACATACCTGAAGGGCATCAACTTGATCTTTCATGAGTGAAATGAGAGGTGAAACCACAATACCTGTACCATTTCTGATCATTGCAGGTATTTGATAACAAAGTGATTTTCCGCCCCCTGTAGGCATTAAAACAAAGGTATCTTTGGCCTGACAGATCGATGTGATAATTTCGCCTTGCTGGTTACGAAATTGGTCATAGCCAAAAACTTCTTTGAGCATGGCGAGGGATTGTTTTGCAAACTGGTCTTTGGTCATAACGTACAGAATACAAACTTTTCACTTAATAACCAGAACTTTACACTTTTAATTTTATATTTAAGTGTACAGTTCATTGAATATTAAATAGTTAGGTGGTATATGAATCTAGCCTTACAAGGTCATTGTATTCTATTAACACGATCATTGACACAATCTAAAAAAACTGCTGCTGAGATTCAGTCGCATGGCGGGGAAAGTCTTGTTTTAGCGTGTATGGAATGTGTTGTTTTAAGTGCTGAGATTCAAAGAGGCTGGCATTTATTACAAAAGAAAAGCCCTGCATGGGTTTTGTTTACGAGTGTGAACGCCCTTGAATCTTTAGAATCTACGCTGGGTTCTAATTTCGTCTTAGAATTAAAAAGGCATACCGTATTGGCCGTGGGTGAAAAAACAGCTGATTTTTTACATGAAGCTGGCATAAAACATGTTTTAGTACCTCAAGAGCACTCACAAGAAGGTCTTTTGTCTATGATGCTAGCTTTAACATTGCCCAAGCAGTTGTTTTTTTTTCGTGCTGAAAAAGCAAGAAATTTTTTGCAGCAGAGCCTAATAGAACAAGGCGTTGAGGTTTTCGCTGTGATGAGTTATCAAATGCAATGTCCGCAATCCGATGCAACAACGGTGCTATCGGCTTTGAAAGAAGGCCAAGTTGATGCTGTTTTACTTGGCAGCCCGCAGACTGTTCGGCACTATTTGCGTCGTACAATAGATATTCGTATTGCTAATAACGCGCTTCTTGTGGCTATAAGCCCTAGGGTTGCTGAAACAGCAACGTCTTTGGGTTTAAAGGTGAGTTTGGTTTCAAAAGAAGCCAATTTTTCATCTATGCTAATGTCGTTGCATCACTATTTTGAAGGGAAGTAAATCTATGACTGAATCTTTTGATATGCCTATTCGTCCACGCCGTTTGCGCCATACGGCCACATTACGCGCAATGGTTTCTGAGACCACGTTGTCTGTATCGGATCTTATTTATCCCTTGTTTATTGATGAAACAGTTCAAGTAAAAACAGAAGTCACGAGCATGCCAGGTGTTTACCGCATTCCAGTGAGTCTTGCCGCAGAAGCAGCTCAAGAAGTCGCTGACCTTGGTATTAAAGGGGTGATATTATTTGGTATTCCCCTTCATAAAGATGACTGTGGTTCTGCGGGTTGGGATGATGATGCGGTGGTGCAGCAAGCTATTCGTAGCATTAAAGCTCAAACACCCGATTTGTGTGTGATTGCAGATACATGTTTCTGTGAATATACCGATCATGGTCATTGTGGTGTCTTGAAGGGTGAGCATGTTGATAATGATGTGACCCTTAAAAACTTGCAAAAAGAAGCCTTGTCTTATGCCAGAGCAGGGGTGGATGTGATTGCACCCTCAGGCATGATGGATGGGACTGTGGAAGCCTTGCGTTCGGCCTTAGATCAAAACGGCTGGCAACATATCCCCATTATGTCGTATGCTGTAAAATATGCCTCTGCTTATTATGGCCCTTTTCGTGACGCTGCCGATTGCTCACCTCAATTTGGCGACCGTGCAAGTTATCAAATGGATTCAGGTAATATTCGTGAAGCGATTCGTGAAGCACAGCTTGATGTCACACAGGGCGCTGATATTTTAATGGTCAAACCGGGCTTGGCATACATGGATGTGATCCGAGCTGTGAAAGAAGTGACCGATGTCCCGATGGCTGTTTATAATGTATCGGGAGAGTACGCGATGGTGAAAGCTGCCGCAGAAAAAGGTTGGATTGATGAGCGACGTGTGGTGTTGGAAACGATGTTATCCTTTAAACGAGCAGGTGCTGACTTGATCTTAACTTATCATGCCTTGGATGTGGCCAAATGGTTGAACGATGCCTGAGGCAGCAGTAGATATTGAAACTTTAGAAAAAACAGAGCTTAAAAAAGAAAAGTTTTCTTTTTTAAAGTGGTTATCATTGCTTATTGTATTATTAATGACCGTGATACTAACTTGGATTTGGAACCTTGAAGAAGATCAAAAGAAAATATACTTAAGGTACTTGGGCTTTGAACAACAGGCTCAGGTCATGGAACCTGTGCGTGAGTACAATCAAGATCAGAGTGAACAACATGAAAAACGCATGGTTCCAAGTGTGATCGCAATAGATACAGCTGAATTGCCACAACAGGATACGCAGGCTGTGAAGGTTCAGAGCACAGAAAAGAAACAGCCAACACTGACGACTTTAAGTGATGTTGAGTTTGTGGAAGAAAAACAACAACAGATTGAACCTTTGCAAGGAACATCCATTTTTCCATTGGATGAAACAAAGCTTCATGTCAGTGAAGTGACACCTAAACAGGTCGTTGCGCCACCTCTTATCAAGGGACAGCAAGCAGATGTGCTTTCTCATTTACAACATTTAATTTCAGAAATTCATGAATTGCGTCAGGATTTAAAACAAAACCAACAAGATCAAGTGATGTTGCACCAAGCCAATATTGCACGCCAAAAACTAGATTTACATACACGTTTAAAATGGGTGTTGATTCCCAGTAATCACTGGATGCACCTATACCTTTATTGGCAGGATATTTCTGCTTTGGCCATGCTGAGTGATACGCAGCGCGCCCAAGCGACTGAACAAGCTGATATTGCACGCGAGCATATGCAAAAGGTTTTGGAATGGCGACAGCATTTACGTGTCATACTGTATGACATCCAACACCAAGAGCATGATGGCGAAGAGTCGTTAATTCCGAAGGATGGAGATCCTTGGTTAGCTTGGTTATCGGGTCACTTTCAACTCAATCATATGCCTAAAAAGAATAGTGATGCCTTATTGCGTTTGCAGAAAAAAATTCAAGAGCTGCTTTTACTGGGCGATGGGGAATGGCCAGAAGAAGAACAGTGGCACGCGCTTCATAAGCAAATACTCATTTTGTTATCAGATAAAGATCAAATAGAAACTTTGAATTTTGAGAAAGCGAAAGCAGATCGTCAGGCCATGAAAGAGCTGGCTATTGGCTGGTTGGAGAAATAACGATGCGTTTAATATTTTTCTTATTTTTAGCTGTTTCTATTATGTTTTTGGTTGCTTTGTTTCCTGAGGTTGCGCGCCAAGAAATGCATGTTGAAGCCTTTAATTGGGTGTTTAGTGCCAAGCAAGGCAGCTTGATGATTGTGATGTTTTTATTGCTTTGTCTTGTTTGGGCATTGCGCCGTTTGATGCGTTTGGCTTTTGGTATACCAAGCCGTTTTGGTGGTTGGTGGCGATTGGGCGGTGAACGTCAGCAAGAAGCACGTGTGCGCGCGATGATTGCATACCGTTTGAATGAACAAACAGAGGTAGCACCCAAGGCATTAAAAAAATCACAAAGTCTGATGCCTGCATGGGGTGCGCAATTATTAAAGCAATGGCTTGAACCTGTGGAAGTCGGCGAGGATGACGATCCTTTAAATATTGCTATGGCGGCACGACAAGCAACAGAGGCTGATAGTGGTGTGAATTTACTTAGTCGCAAAAAGCTTTTGGCAGCTTGGTTGAAAGCATACCCCAAGTCTCCTTTGGCGAGAAAAAGGCAGTGTGAGTTGTTGCAAGAAGAAGGTGAATGGTTGCGATTAGTTCATTTGCTAGAAGATCGATGGAAAAAAGAAAAACCTGCGGCCTTATGTGTGAAAAATGCGTTGATGCATGCCTATGTGAAGTGTGTTTATACCTTAGACTTAGCCAGTGATGATGCCTTAACAATGGCACGCAAAGCCTGCCGTTTGGATGCAGATGATATGGATGCTGTCATTGCCTTAGGGAAGGTTTATCAGCAACGCAATGACATGGATGATGCTAATAAATTATGGATGAAATATTTGGAAAAGCAGAGTTGTTTTGTGGTTGCTGATTTGCTTTATCTTGAATTGGTTGATGACGCATTGAAAGCGTATCGCAAATTAGAAAAGAAACATGCAGAAGACCTAAACTCTGCTAGTCAATGGTTACGCGCAAAATTAGCCCATGCTTCAGAACTGGACGGCTTAGCAGAAGAGCACTTGCAAGCACTTCTTATTAGTTGTCCATGTGAATTAAGTTGGCGCACCCGCGCTGATTGGTATGCGCAAAAACGTATGTGGCAAAAATCAACTGAAGCTTATCAAGAGGCTCTTGTTTGCCGTGAGGCAAAATATGACTTGGCAAACTGTCGTTAAACCTGAAGAAGGCAAGGTAACTTGTTTTCTGATCATGGATGATAGCCTTGAAAAGAATGCTTTTGTCATTTGTTTTCAAGGTCAATTTTATGCTTATGAAAACCGTTGCCCGCATATGGGAACCACGCTTGATTGGGTAGAAGGGCAATTCTTTTCAGAGCAGTGGTTGATGTGTCAAACACATGGTGCTTTGTTTAACCCTATCAATGGTGACTGTGTTTCTGGACCATGCTCACATGGGCTTCGACGTTTGAAGTTGCGCGATGAACAAGATCATTTATTGATTCATGCTTAACTACTGCTTGGCGGAGAAGCCTTTTCTATCTTGGCTTCTTTACCACTCATTGCTTCTGAGTTCACCAAGAAAGTTGTCATTAAATCATTCGCAGAGTTTGGTAAAAAGAGTTTGGTGGCTTTGCCATCGGCTAAATTTTCACTGACTTTTTCCGCAGAGTTCAGTCGTAGGTAGTGAATAATATACGGGTTACGCTTAATCAATTCGGATACTTTGTTAAAATTATACATATCCACATCCGTCTGCATGTCTTGCGATGTGCTTTCAGCCTCAGCTTGTAAAATATGTGATTTGGCCGCTGCCTCAGCTGTTAATATCATGGTTCTTGCATCCATTTCTGATAAAATAAGTTGCGCATCGGCATCAGCTTGAGCGACAATCTTTTTAGATTCAGCAATTTTAATGGCTGCTGCTTTTGTACCCTCAGCTTCTTTAATTTTTGCTTCACGCATACCTTCAGCTTCAGTGACTTGTTGTTTACGCTTGATTTCTTGTTGTTTCTGTTTGAGAAGTTCAGTGGCAAAATCTTTTAAATCAAACTCTTTAATTTCCAAACGTATCACCGTAATACCCCAGTTTCGGGTAGCTGAATTGGCTTCTTCAGCAAGAGCTTGAGATATTTCTGAGCGTTGAGAATAGGTGCGTTCTAAATCATGTTTACCAATTTCTGCACGCAAGACGGATTGAATCAGGGTTCGCAGTGAACTAACGTAGTCACTTACCGAGAAAATAGCCTTTTCAGGGTTTTCTATTTTAAAATAAACCGTGGCACTAACCTCAAATTGCACATTATCTTTGGAGATAACTTTTTCCATATCTGTGGTATAAACCAGTTCTTTAATATCCACTTCCCAAGTATGAAGTTTACGGTTTGTCTCATGGTCGGTGACCTCAAAACCATGAATACTGCCCATTAGCCCCCAAAGAGAAATAAAGGTTTGCAAGCCAGGTTCAAGGGTTTTTTCATATTTTCCAAAGCGAGTGATAATGCGATTGGTCCCTTGTTCTACAAAAACAAAGCGCACGATACCAAGGGTTAATACTGATAAAATAAAGTCAATGGATAGGTAATTCTTAAGTAGTGTTTGTCGACGATCAATCATAAGACTGTCCTTTAAAGTACCGTTTAGGATATGATTATTTCGATCATATTCTGTCTAAATGACCGCAAAATACTTTGTTGCAATGCATAAAGTCTAGCTTGACCTTTGGGAAGGTCACGATAATCACACATGCTCAACCTTGCAAGCAAGTCTTTTGCAGCCAAGACTTTCGCTAAAATTTAATGTTGGAGTGTTTTATGTTGCGCTTATCCATCTTTATGCTGGCTTTGTTGTGTTCATCACAAGCGGTACAAGCTGAACCGTTTAATCAGAGAGGAGCAGCTTTTTTAGGTATTAGCTTGGCTCAGTTTAATCTTGATTACAAAGAAACAAAGCCTGTGTTTAGTCAGAAAAACAGCATGGCTGGCATGTATTTGTATACAGGTGCTAATTTTAATGAATTTGCTGGTTTTGAAACCCGTTTTGGCTTCACGAATACTGCCACGACAACGCTGGCCAACAATCAAACCTTGGGTTTTTCTGTGGATGCCCTGCAATCCTATTTATTTCGTGCCAATTGGGACATTGATTCGAAATGGCGTGTTGTTGGCTTAGTGGGTTATACGGATGCACAAATTTCTCGTAAAACAAGTAATGCTGGCGGTAGTCAAAAAATATCCAAACGCGGCATGAGTTATGGTGCATCCATTAGCTATGCGGTTAGTAACAGTTTTCATGCCGATGTGGAGTGGTTGAGCTACTGGACCAATGTGGATACAGGTGCCAATACCACCATGTCTTTGAATAACTTGGGTCTACGCCTTGGTTATCACTTTTAGCCTTTACTCTTTGGGTAACAACTCATCGACAAAGTTAGAAGCGTCAAAGGGAAGCAAATCTTCCAGTGTTTCACCGACACCAATATAACGAATCGGAATAGCAAAGCGGTGGGTGAGTTGTAAAACAATGCCGCCCTTTGCTGTGCCATCTAACTTCGTGACAATTAAGCCTGTGGTGTGAGCAATTTCTTTGAATTTTTCAACTTGATTGATGGCGTTTTGACCTGTACCAGCATCCACCACATGCCAAACTTCGTGCGGCGCACTGGGCATGGCTTTTTGAATGACGCGGTGTACTTTGGCCAGTTCATTCATCAAACTTGTATCGGTTTGCACTCGACCAGCGGTATCAATAATCACCACATCATAGTCGCGAGATATGCCGCGTTGAATGGTGTCAAATGAGACGGCAGCAGGGTCACTACCTTCAGCTTGTTTGACAATATCAGCACCCGCACGGGTCACCCATACAGAAAGTTGTTCAACGGCTGCGGCACGAAAGGTATCAGCAGCACCGACCAATACTTTTTTACCTTGTTGACGATACATGGTGGCAAGTTTACCGATCGTGGTGGTTTTACCCGTACCATTCACACCGACCACAAGCAAAACAAAAGGTTTTTTGTCATCGTTTAAGGACTTTACTTCAGGAAAAACGTTTAACATGTGTTCTTTGAGTTGATGTAGGTTGTCTTGGCGTTCTTTTTTACATTTATTGACAATGTTTATGCTTAATTCAGGGCCACAGTCTGCCATGATCAAGGCATCTTCAATATCTTGCCATTCTGAATCAGTGAGTTTTTCTCCAGCGCGATTACCAGGGATAAGTTTACTTAATTTCTCTCTACTGCGACTTAAACCTGCACCTAATCTCTTTAACCATGAAGCCATGCCCACTCTCCTACCTATAAAAACAGGCGCATAGTAAACAATTTATGATCAAGCGTCACCCTGAGCAACTGACAAAGCTTTGAGGCACTGATATAAAGCCGCATGGAAAGTTTTTATATTCATGCAATCAATCAAAGTTCTGTTTATGATGTTGCCAAAGTTACGGCTTTGGATGCAGCACCTAAACTCTCAAAACGGCTGGGTCATCACCTGTTCTTCAAGCGTGAAGATTTACAGCCCGTCTTCTCTTTTAAATTAAGAGGAGCCTACAATAAAATAGCGCAACTGAGCCCTGAGGAGTTTCAGTCAGGTGTGATCTGTGCTTCGGCGGGAAATCATGCCCAAGGTGTTGCTCTGAGTGCGCAAAAGCGTGGTTGCAAAGCGACCATTGTGATGCCGCGCACCACACCAGAAATCAAAGTCAATGCTGTGGAAAGCATGGGTGGTCATGTGGTCTTACATGGCGATAGTTATTCGGATGCCAGTGAGAAAGCACAGCAGCTATGTCGAGAAAATGGCATGTGTTATGTGCATCCTTATGATGATCCTTTGGTGATAGCTGGCCAAGGTACGGTGGCGCGTGAGTTGCTGTTGCAAGCCCATAAACCCATTGATGTGGTATTTGTGCCTATTGGTGGGGGTGGGCTTGCGGCGGGCATGTCTGTTTATCTCAAACACATGTCACCAGAAACACGTATTATTGGTGTAGAGCCCGATGATTCGGATGCCATGAAGCGTTCTATCTCCGCTGGTAAGCGGGTAACCTTGGAGCAAGTGGGTATCTTTGCCGATGGCGTGGCCGTGAAAAAGGTGGGTGAACACACCTTTGATTTGGTCAAAAAATATGTTGATGAAATCATGGTTGTGAGTGCGGATGAAATTTGTGCTGCAATCAAAGATATTTTTGATGATAGCCGCAGTGTGGTGGAACCCGCAGGTGCTTTGGCTGTTGCCGCAGCTAAAAAGTATTTATCGGCTTCTCCAGAAAAGTCTTTGCAAGTGGTTTGTGTGAATAGCGGTGCCAACATGAATTTTGATCGTTTGCGCTATGTGGCGGAGCGTGCTGAAATTGGTGAAGAGAGAGAAGCCTTATTTGCAGTCACGATTTCTGAGAAAGCGGGGTCTTTTTTAACGTTTTGTGATGCCTTGAAATCGCACCACATCACTGAATTTAATTATCGTTTATCGGATCGTCAACAGGCACAAGTTTTTGTGGGTATTTCACTTAATGGTGAAACAGTCTCAAAAGATATTGAAACGATGTTGGTTTCACAAGGCTACCCTGTGATGAACTTGATGCATAACGAGTTGGCACGCTTGCATTTGCGTCATATGGTGGGTGGGCGCAGTGCTTTGGTAAAAGATGAAGTGTTGTATCGCTTTGAGTTTCCAGAGCGGCCATCTGCTTTACTGTTTTTTTTGGCGCAAATTGCAGGACGTTGGAATATTTCCATGTTTCATTATCGCAATCACGGTGCAGCATTTGGTCGGGTTTTGGTGGGCATGGAAGTGCCATTGCAAGATCGTGAGGATTTTGCTTCATTTTTGGCTCAAGTGGGTTTTCCTGCGGTAGAAGAATCGAACAACCCTGCCTATCAATTGTTTTTATAATTTCTTTAATATGAGCGTGGTTTTGTATGTTTAAATCAAGATTTTGTCTGTGTGTTTGCTTTTTATTGATGTCAGCTTGTGTGGCCAATTCACCGAATTTATCGCATATGGATAAACCCTTGCCACAGGACCCACAGTTGCATGTGGGTCAACTAGAAAATGGTTTGCGTTATATGGTGCGCCAAAATAAAAAGCCAAATCAGCAAGTTGAGTTTCGTTTGGTGCTCAACGTGGGTTCATTGCAAGAGAATGATCAGCAACGGGGCTTGGCTCATTTGTTAGAGCATGTGGCTTTTAGTGGTACAAAGCATTTTAGCAAACAAGCGATTTCAGCCTTTTTTGAGAAACAAGGGCTTGAAATGGGCAATGATGTGAATGCGCACACAAGCATGGATGAAACCATGTATCGTTTTCGCTTATTGGGTCATGATGAAAAGAGCATGGATGAAGCTTTGCTCTTGATACGTGACTGGGCGGGTGACCTTAGCATTGATGCCGATATTCTCGAAACAGATAAAAAGATTGTCTTAGAAGAAAGCCGTTTGCACTTGGGGCTGGGCCGACGTGTGGGCGAAAAGCTCAGGCGTTTTGAATTCGGTGAGGCTTATAGTCATACACCCATTGGTAAAGAAGTGGTGATCAGAAGCTTAACGCGCGCAGATGTGTTGCGTTTTTATCGTGAATGGTATCGACCTGAATTGATGGCTGTTGTGGTGGTCGGTCATATTGAACCCAAGCAAATGATTGCCAAAATAAAACACCTTTTTGCGGATTTAAAAAACCCCAAGGGTGCACCGATCCACCATTTGGCAGCGATGGATCAACATGACTCTTTAAAACAGTTGAATGTGTTTGACCCTGAGTTAACGCAGGCAATGATCAGGTTGAAGAAAAAAATAAACACGCCTTTTAAAGAGCGCAGTGAACAAGACCTGCAAGCGTACTTGATGCGTAACCTCTATGCTTCCATGTTGAATCAGCGTTTACGTTCTCAAGATTTATCGATCCGATCTTATGTGGGAGCTGGTTATCATCATTGGAATGTGAATCGTGTATTTTCCATGCAAAACCTAACCCTTGTGGCCAAAAAAGGTACGTATCAACAAAGTTTTTATGAAGTGCTATTGGCGTTTGAGCGTGTACGTCGCCACGGCTTTCAAGCGCATGAGTTGGCGCGTGTTAAATCAACATTTATGACGAAATTAAAAGCCATGTATTTGCAACGTACAGAGAAGAAATCTTCTTATTATGCTTCTTTATATGCTTCGGATGTGTTTGATGCGGTGACGCAAATGTCTTTTGCAGATGAATATCAATACAGCAAACGCCTCTTGGCAGGCATTGATCTGGCCAGCATCAATGCGATGCCTCAGCCCTTCGCAGATCAGCGCAATCAAAGCTTGGTTTTTTTAGGTCATGATGGATTAGCGAAACAAGCCCCATCAAAAGCTGAAGTGCTCAGTATGATGGCGGCTATTCGTGCCAAAAAAGATGTGGCTGCTTATGTGGATGATGAAGTCAAAGGACCTTTGATTAAAAACTTGGCTAAAAAGGGTCACATTGAATCCGAAATCTTTCATCAAAAAACAGGGGTGACGGAGCTATTACTGTCCAACGGTGCGCGGGTATTGTTAAAGCCCACCAAGCGCAGCAAAGATTCGATTCGTTTTCACGCCTATAGTCGTGGCGGTTTGGCTGTGATGGGTGGCAAGTATCGCGCTGTCATTAAGAATATGCG
The DNA here is from genome assembly GCA_030950585.1 of Mariprofundaceae bacterium. Classification (GTDB taxonomy): domain Bacteria; phylum Pseudomonadota; class Zetaproteobacteria; order Mariprofundales; family Mariprofundaceae; genus JAUZRG01. The sequence goes on from JAUZRG010000003.1 coordinate 14,332, forward strand.
TCAAGTGGTATCGCACTCTGGTTTGGGTCGATTTTCGGGTGTGCAGCTAGAGAAGAAACTAGCCAATAAAAAGGTTTCTCTGCGCAATTATGTGTCGTTGTATCACGAAGGCTTGAAAGGCAAAGCAATTATCAAAGACATAGATACCTTGTTTCAACTGGCGCACTTAGCCTTCACACAAGCCAATGTGGATGATGCTATTTTTGCAGAGAAAAGAGATGCTTTGGTTGATCGCATGCAATTGGGCGAACAAACCGCATGGTGGAAGTTTTATCATGCCATGCATTTAAAAACCGAGCGTCAAGATGCGCTTAATCATCATGTATTGGCCAAAGATGTCGCACAAACGACAGCGGATGAGTTGCGTTATGTGCTCAAAGATCGTTTCGCCAATGCTGGTGATTTTACCTTTCAATTTGTGGGCGCTTTTTCCATTGCACGCATGCGGCCTTTGATCGAACGTTATTTGGCTAATTTACCCGCTCAACCCCAACGTGAAGTGCGGCATGTGGTGGAGACTCGACCTTTAGAGGGTCATTATAAGGTGACGGTGAATGAAAACCTAGAGTATCAAAGCAGCGTGATGATTCGTTTGCAGAGCCATGAAGCCTATGCTGCTTATAAGGGTAAACGTTTTTCTCTCTTGAAGCGGTTGCTGCGCCATCAATTAAATGAATATTTACGCGAAGAACTGGGTTTAATTTATAGTTCTGATGTGGCTTACCGTTTTGCAAAAGAAGGTGAGCCTTATGCTGCTTTCATGTTTCATTTTGATTGCGCACCTGAGCATGTCGATCAAGTGATTGCAGGTTGGCGACATGTATTGGCCAACTTACGCATGCCACCGTCTGAATTTGCTTTACAAAACAAAGATTCAGAGGCTGAAGACCTTGGTTTTATAAAAAACTCAATGTTGAAAAGCATACAAAAAAGTAGAAAAGCCAAAGATAAAAAAGCAAAAAACAATCGTTATTGGGCAAAGAAGCTTTATCTGCTACATGTCTTGGATTTGTCTGCTAGCCGTTTTGTGAAAAGCAAAAAACGTTTGGCTTATAGTCAAAAGAAAGTGGCTTCTTATGCGCGAAAATACTTAAAAGAAGATGATGTGACCATTGCTGTACTCAATCCCAAAACGGGTGTTAAGCCAAAGCCTGGCTCAGAACCTGTTGCAGCATCGCTTCACTAAGACGGCGAGTCTGAATATTGTAACGCGAACAATGATACGAACAAAATAAGATGCGGCCATTGGGTAATTGGTGTTGAGCACCGTGTCCAAAAGGGTAGGTATTTTGTTTCAGTCCCCATGCGCGCATCAAACCTTGGTGTGCCACTCGGCCTAAAACCAATAAGCGACAGTCGGCGGGTAGATCATCCAATTCGGCTTGTAAAAAATGATTGCAGGTTTTGATTTCATCAGCCGTCACTTTGTTTTGTGGTGGCAAACATTTCACCGCATTGGTGATGCGCACACCCTTTAAGATTAAACCATCATCTACAGCCAATGATTCAGGGGCAGAAGCTGCACCCAAAGCATGCAACGATTTATACAGAACAATACCTGCATAATCGCCCGTAAAAGGTCGGCCGCTGCGGTTTGCACCATGCTTCCCAGGGGCTAAACCAATAATCAACAACTTAGGTTTAGGATCGCCAAAGGCAGGCACAGGCTGGCAAAAATAATCAGGGTGTTCTGCTTTGACTTCATCAAGGAAGGAGCTGAGGCGTGGGCACTGGCGGCATTGGATGGTTGTCATGCTGAGAACGCTAAACTTTTTGATGTTGTTTTGTCATATTGTTGTAGATCATGCATGAATTCGGTGGTTGTTTTTTATTCTTTGCAATAGCTGATAGTGACTATACCCGTCCCACCTCATCTAGCGTGAGTGGTGCCAATATGACTCACTGATATTATACGTTGCATTGTTGATCTGAAGTCTTCATTTGTTCTTTTAATTGTTTGGAGGCCATCGCATAGCCGCCATTGTCACCATCAATGAAGTGAATATGTTGACCATCATGCAGGTTTTGCACATAGCAGGTCATGAGTGAATTGTCGGATTCATGTATGCCATAAAAAAGGCGGCCTTCTCGATACCATGCCTTTAAATTCGCGCAGATTTCTTTGCTTTGTTGAGGTGAGCAATCAATCACCATTTTTAAACCTTCATCAAATTTTTTGTAATCGGACTGTAGTTTTATGGCTTGCATATAATGCCCATCTTGATTGGTAAAAGGGGGTATGTGGCATTTTAACATGAAAAAGGCGATGCTTATTTTAAAAAAACGGCGTAAAAAGAAGAGGCTAAGCAGGTGATCAATGTAACGTGCTTCATGTTGTAGAGCTTCGAGCAAGGACTTTGATTCCATATCTGCGATATGCACAGGGTTTGCAGCCTGAAACTGACCGTCAAACACATGGTTTAATTGTTGTAAAACCTCTTGATAAAGAGCCATGTCGTCAGGGTCTTTGGCGATAATGAGTAGCGAAAGAATGGTTCCATGTTGGCTTGGAATGCCTTTCCAGTGACAGGATAAGCCTGTTAAGTTGGCTGGTTGCTCAGTCTTTGCGGGTAATTCTTTGCCATGATCAGAAGCCTTTAACGTCTTTTCTGCCAAACTGAGGCCACCACCACGAAACATGGCTACACATCGACCATGCCCCAAATGATACTTGCCCACTTCAATGCGGGTATTTCCATGTACCACATCTTCAACTTTGAGGATGCCAACACGCAACTGAAGCTGAAATTTACTTTGGGATAGCTGCTGCAACTGGTGAAGTGCTTGCAGTGCAACTTGGCTATATTTGGGTGGAATGAGCATGGTAGCGCCATCGCCACCAAAACTGGATGGAAAGTCTTGATTTTTCATGCTGTTTTGAACCACCACAATGGCAGCCGCACCAATGAGGTTTACATCTTTATAACGCCCTTCCTCAATGGCTTGTGTGGAACCAATAATATCGGTGATGACAATCGTCCAATCTTTGGGAATGGACTTAAAATGTTTCTTTTCGGTGAGCTCATTAAAATTAGAAAAGGATTGAAGTTGGTGATAAAACTGGTTGCTATTCATCGCTGAATTTCTCCCCTGCCTAGCATTCAAAGCAGTGTGACTTGCATGACTATGGGACGTTCCTGATGGCGAGGCAAGAGAAGGATGCATGTCCATGTGCAAAGCTTGTGTCTTTTGTGCATGAAATTGAGCATCATAAAATCATTCATATTCATGTGCCAAAAGCAGCGAGAGGACATACCCATTTATAACGGCCTTTCTTCATGATGCATCATCTTGGTGACTTCAGCCGCCGATTGAGCAGCTTGCGCGCTGCCCGCTGTTTGCAACGGGTCTATATATCGGATTGAAGGTGGTTTTATGGTGACGCTCGAAAAGTTGAAATCGGGTCAATGGGCTGGCGCAAAACATATCAAAATGGCTTGTGGACTGACTGAGTTTCCCCGCGAGTTGTTTGATCTTGAGGTCAGCTTGGAAGTGCTTGATCTTTCGGGTAATCAACTGAGTTGTTTGCCTGATGATTTTTCCCGTTTCAAAAATCTCCGCATCCTTTTTCTTTCGGACAATTGTTTTGAATCAATGCCAGTGGAGCTGGCAGAATGCCCTGAGTTGAGCATGGTGGGTTTTAAAGCCAATCGAATTTCACATATCCCAGAAGGGGCTTTTCCAAGGCATATTCGCTGGTTGATTTTAACCGATAATGCTATCACACAACTTCCATCATCGATGGGTGAGCATACGCAGCTGCAAAAGTTGATGTTGGCAGGCAATCAATTGACGGCACTTCCCCAGCAGATGATCAACTGTAAGAACCTTGAGCTATTGCGCATATCGGCGAATCAATTTGAAGCGTTTCCAGCGTGGTTGTTCACGCTTCCAAAATTGGCGTGGTTGGCTTTTGCAGGAAACCCATGCACGGCTTCGGATGATTGTGCCCATACCTTGGCAGAAATTCATTGGGATGAGCTCAATGTTGGCCGAGTGATCGGTGAAGGTGCGTCGGGCATGATCTCTATGGCGCATTGGCAGGGCAATTTTGATGTGGCACTCAAAGCCTTTAAAGGTGAGGTCACAAGCGATGGTTTCCCCTCCGATGAAATGGCCGCATCCATTGCCGTGGGTCAACACGATAATCTTGTTGAAGTGATCGGTCAGTTGAAAGGGCATCCTGAACAAAAAAATGGTCTCCTTTTAGCGTTGATATCGGATGATTATCAAAATCTTGCTGGGCCACCCTGTTTGGACTCCTGTACACGCGATAGTTACAGCGCAGAAACCTCGTTTACATTAATGAATATTCTCAATATCAGCGATGCCATTGCCTCAGCAGCTGTTCATCTGCATCAGGCAGGCATCACACATGGGGATTTGTATGGTCACAATATATTAATCAATGATGCAGCACATTGCCTGCTCGGTGATTTTGGCGCGGCAACCTTCTACCACGGCATGGGTGCTGAACTTAGCCATGCGATTGAGCGCGTTGAGGTTCGAGCTTTTGCTTGCCTTTTGGAGGAGCTATTAGAGCGGGTCGAGGATGCGGATGACCAAGCATATGCAGAGATCATGGCCAAGCTCTGGTCGTTGCAACAGGCCAGCTCGGATAGCATCACGCAGAATCGCCCCAATTTTTCAGCTATTCATCAGCAATTATTGAGTTGCCGAGCATTATTGGCTTGAGCGTGAGGTTTATTTAAAGGGATCTTAAGGTATCGTTTTAGCACGATCCATTGAGATGATTAACTCGTCAACGCTTGCTTAATAACCTTACTAAGTTTATTGATATCATAAGGTTTAGGCAGCATCATATGACGGCTATCAGGTATTTTACCTCGATATGTCGTATCTTTATCATAGCCTGATGAGAATACAATTTTCGCCTCAGCATTGGCTGCCAAGATTTGTTTGGCAGCTTCTAGCCCGCCCAGTCTAGGCATCACGATATCCATTAAAATAAGTGCAATATCACGATGCCTCATGTAAGCATCAACAGCCCCAAAGCCATCGGATGCTTCTATGACGGTGTAATTAATGCTCTCTAAAACGTCTCTGGCCATATTTCGGACATCTGTATTATCATCAACCACAAGGATACATTGACCACTACCCTGAACAATGGGTATGTCACCATCATTCATCACAATAGGGAGGCTTTCTTTCAATATAGGTAAATAAATTTTAAACAGAGCCCCTTGCCCAAGCTCACTCTCGACTTCGACCACACCTTGATGATTTTTAATCGCACCAAAGAGCATTGATAAACCAAGCCCAGTGCCAGAGCCAACAGCTTTGGTGGTAAAGAAAGGTTCAAAGATATGACGTTTGTCTTTTTCGCTCATGCCGTAGCCATTGTCTTTAATCGCAATGCACGCATACGCTTGAGATTTTATAGTTGAGTGGGCAGCGCAAAATGAATCATCAGCAATAAAGGCACTTAATGTTAATGAAATTTCAGGGTTAGCAACTGCGGAAACGGCATCGAGTGCATTCGTGATGAGATTAATCACTGCTTGCTGAAGTTGTGTTTCATCTCCATTCACCATCAATTCATCACTTGGATAGTACTCAAAAAACAAAATATTTTCAGGAATAATAGACCTATTTAATGCTGAAACTTCTTTCAGGAATGAGGTTAATCCAAAAGGCTTGATGTTAATGCGATCTTTTCTGGAGAAGGTTAATAGCTGTTGAATCATTGCAGCTGCATCAAAGGCCAGCTTTTCAACCTTCTCAAGTTTAGATAACACATCAGGCATATCAGCAATTTTTATTTTGGCTAAATATAGGTTACCAGTTATACCCGCCAATGTGTTATTGAAGTTATGGGCAATGCCGCCGACCAGCGTTCCGAGTGCCTCCATCTTTTGAGACTGACGGAATTTCTCTTCAAGTATCTCATGTTCTGACATATCAATCTGAATCCCTACATAATGAGAGATGTCACCACTTAAATCTTTAATCGGTGACACCGTCATCAAGGCTGGGTATTCCTCACCACTCTTCCTTTTATCTCTGATAGAGGCATGAAACACGCCACCCTCGGAAATCGTGTTCCACATGGATGCATAGAACTCAGTCGATTGTTGCCCGCTCTGGCGTATTCTTGGATTTTTTCCCAAGGCCTCTTCAGAGGAGTAACCTGTTATTTTCGTAAAGGATGGGTTGACATATTCAATCGAACCTTGATTATCTGTGATAAGAATGGATTCACCAGACTGCTCAATAGCCTCTGAAAATTTTCGGATTGAAACGTTTTTCTCTTCTTTTTCCCTGACGATAGCCACCAGTCTGGAGGCAGATTGAATATTGATGATTTGAGTCGCATTCGGTTGGGACACATGGTCAAAATACATGGCAAAAGTCCCGAGCACTTGCCCATGACTTCCTAGTACTGGTTCTGACCAACAGGCTTTTAAATTATGAGAGAGAGCCAAGTCTTTGAAGTTTTCCCATAGAGGGTCATTGGCAATGTCTGTGACCACAACACGCTTGCTAAGAAAGGCAGCTGTTCCACAGGAGCCAGCAGAAGGACCAATTTCTCCACCATCAATGGCTTGCGAATAGGCTTGGGGAAGACTTGGCGAGGAGCAGTGAAACAAACGGTTGTTTTTTAACAATAAAATTGATGTGCGCATGTCAGGGTATAGCTTCTCATGCATTGAGCATATGGCGTTATAAATCGCACCTGAAGGCTCATCTTTTGCCAGCTGTTCTAAAATATCTGAAGTCGTATCAATATAGTGCTCAGCTTGTATGCGCTCAGAAATATCATGAACAATCGCGTAAAGGTATTCGCCACCTTTCCACTTCACAGGTCCTAAATGAATTTCAACATCCTTAACTTCACCATTCGCAAGCCTGTGTTTAAAAATGAAATGGCTACGGTTATCATGAAAACCCTCTGTTATCGCGGCTTCTCTTTCCTTTTCTGAAAGTGTGTTTATGTCAGATATATTTAATGACTTAAGCTTCTTTTTGGAGTATCCATAAAAGGCTTCAGCTGCTCTATTTGCATCCAATATTTTTCCATTTTGAGGGGAAATAATCAGTTCAATACTCTTTTTATTTTCAAAAATATCCCGAAACAGCCATTCGCTTTCCAGTAAGTCAGCAGCACGGGATTTGACCATATTTTTTAACATCAGTGAGTAACAGGCAGATAAAAGAACGAGTATTAATAGGCCAATAATGATGAGTTCCAATCGATATTTGATCAATAGATTATGAAGCTCACTGGGTCTTTTATATATAAAGTCATCTATATCTACAGGCTGTTGGATAAGGCCAAGTTCCATATACACTTTTTGTATAGAAGACCAGCGTTGCTTGCTGACGTAGCCAATATCAACGACATCTTTTAGAATCGCTTTGTCTATTTCTCTTGCTTGGAATCTGAGGTGATTAAAACCAAGTCCTTGTGGGTTATACTTTTCATGAATCATAAGAATGGTTTCTTCAACATGTGTTAAAGCATAAATCCAGCCTTTTTTACTGGCATTGATGAATTTTAAGGTTCTTTCTGGGTGGTCTATAATTTCTTGATCGTTACAAATCAAAATATCACCATAAAAATCAATTTCAGATTCCAAAGGGTTTAAAATACCGTACTCTATTCCCAAAGACTCCAACGTATGCGGTTGATCGGTCATATAAACACTGAAGGCATCCGTTTTTCCTGTAATTAAGTCATTCAAATTGTAACTATTCTCTTGCCGAATAAAATCCTTTTTCGAGAGTCCAGCCTTATAGATTGCCGCCAATATGACGGCATCCATATTATCACTCTGTAGCATCACCCGTTTACCGTGAAGGTCTGAAAATGACCGAATCCCTGAGCCTTTTCTGACGGCAAGTGCAAGCGGTGAATGTTGAAATATGGTGGCCACAACCTTGATGGGTGCCCCCTTTGCTTTATCTAATAATGCTCCTGTATCTGAAACAGCATAAAAGCCACTGCCTCTAAGGATATGCTTCAGTGGTGATTTTTCTCGGTCTTTTTCAATGATGTTGACATTCAAACCTTCATCATCGTAATAACCTTTTTCTTTTGCAACGTAGTAACCCGCGAATTGAAAGGTATGTTTCCATTTAAGTTGAAGTTCAATCGTTTCATTGGAAAAAACAGGGGTTGCTGACAAGCTCAAGAATAAAAATAGTGCAAACAAATACAATCTTTTCATGAAGAAAATCCTCCTGCATGATGAAGTCGTTCAGTGAAAATATTCTTCTGAGAATTCAATGCGTAAGTGTTATATTTAAAAGTCGTTATGCAGGGTTGAAAAAGACTTCATAGAGAAGTGTTAATACGCTCAACTTTCTGTGCCAATACTTTGTTTTATAGGCAATGATGTCAATCAAGGTGTCTGCAATGTGGGCGTTTTTTGTTCATGCTAAAGGCTGGGTGAAATACACATATTATGGCGTAGAGATGCCCATCAGAAGGGTACCCCTACGGTATATGGGTGGTCTTTTAGAATCCACCCTCTGATTGCAATACTTTATCAATCAGTGCGACATGACTGTCTTGATCGTTTAAGGCTGGGATGTAACGCAATTCACTGCCGCCAGCAGAACAAAAAGTTTCTGCGCCTTCGCGTGCGATTTCATCAATGGTTTCTAGGCAGTCAATGGAAAATCCAGGGCAAATCACATCGACCATTTTGGTGCCTTGTTCAGCCAAAGTTGTGAGAACTTCATCGGTATAAGGCTGTAACCACGGTTGTGTCCCTAGACGAGACTGAAAAGAGCAAACCCATTGATTGTTTTGTAGTTTTAAGGCTTGAGAAAGTTTCTTCGCTGTTTGTTGGCATTGGGCTTCATAGGGATCACCTGCTTCAATATAGGATTGAGGGATGCCATGAAAACTCATCATAAGAATCTCAGCTTGGCCACGTGTTTGCCAGTGTTGTTGCACTTGTTGGGCTAAGGCTTCGATGTAGGCTGGGTGGGTGTGATAATCTTTGATGAATCGAAGGCTTGGCATTTCGCGTGTTTGTTGCATATGACTAAAAACAGCATCAAAACTGGAAGCCGTCGTTGTGGCTGAGTATTGCGGGTATAATGCCAAAACGATGATGTCTTGGCAGCCTTGATCTTCTAAGGATTTCAGGGATTTTTCCGTATTGGGATGACCGTAACGCATGGCAATCTCTACGGGTGTGTTGATCTTTTTTGCGAGTTTGAGACCTAAAGATTGCATGCCCACAAGCAGAGGGGAACCATCTTTGGTCCATACTTTTTGATAAAGTGCGGCAGATTTTTTTGGTCGAAAATTCAAAATGAAAAGGTTTAAGACAAACCACCACAGAATACGTGGGATTTCAACCACACGACGATCCCATAAAAATTCAGCTAAATAACGGCGAACAGCCTTTGTGGTGGGCGCGTCAGGTGTACCAAGGTTACATAAAAGGATGCCTTTTTTCATTTTTGTTTGGCCATGTCGATGAGATTGAATAGCTCCAAGCGCGATGAGGGGTTATTGAGGAACTCACCTGTTAATTTAGAGGTTGTGGTCATGGATCCTGGTTTTTTCACGCCACGGTGACACATACAAAAATGTTGGCACTGCATGATCACAGCCACACCAGCGGGTTCCAAGACTTCTTCAATGACAGAGGCAATTTGCATGGTCAGTTTCTCTTGAACCTGTAGGCGACGTGCAAAAACATCAACCACGCGGGCAAGTTTGGATAAGCCCACAACGCGACCATTGGGTAGGTAGGCAATATGTGCTTTACCAAAGAAAGGAGCCATGTGGTGTTCACAGTGGCTAAAGATGTCGATATCAGAAACCAAGACTAGTTCATTATAGCCTTCGACTTCTTCAAATGTCTTTTGTAGGTGCGCTCGGGCATCTTGTTGGTAACCAGAAAAGTATTCATCAAAGGCGCGAATCACACGAGCGGGTGTTTCTTGCAGCCCTTCACGGTCAGGGTCTTCACCAATGTGTTGAAGAATAGCGCGAATATGACTTTCAGCTTGTTGGTTTGGCATGTTTACCTCTTAGTCAAAAGAACGCATGCTAACGATAAATGCTGTGAAAAAAAACTTACTGTGTCCAAGGGAACATGCCTGAACCACTATTCTTGCAGGCATAGATAAACCAAGTGAGACCCAGTGAGGCCATGAGTCCTTGACCAAGCCACATGCTCCCCCAAGGTAATTGTGCCGAGGCGACTTGCTGGAAAAGTGCAACTTGGATGTTGTAGACGGCAAACATCAAAAGAACGCCCCATAGGTAGGCAGTGGCTTGCATGGAACGTTTTGGACTGAGTGATAGAGGCAAAACAAAAAGCAATAAGACAATGATAGTGGTGGGAAGCAGTAAGCGGCGATGCCATTCTGCGGTAGCTTCAGCATTGTCAGAGCTTTGCACCACTTTCCATAATTCCATCGGTGGCATTTCCAAAAGGGTGTTGCGCCACGGCATGGGGTTTTTAGTCGAGGACTGGGCGATTTTGATTTGGGTTTGGTATTGATCAAAAGAAGCCATGCGCAGCTGAGGCGCTTTGCCTTCAAGGCGCGTACCTTGATATAAAATGAATTCAATTTGTTCGCCACGCCATTCAATGGCTGCTGTTTTGGCTAAATAAACAATGGGGGTTCCACTGCGTCGATCTTCCATCATGAGTTGGTGATATAGACCAGTCTCATCCTGACCTTGCACATAAACGGTGAGGTCATCCATGCTATCTGAAAATTGCTGTGGGGTGAGTTTTAGCAACTTCATATTGTCCATATTGTAGAACGCGATACGAAAAGAATGGGTACCTTGTGGCATCCAAACAAGGGCGACATAACAAAGCGATAGGTACAATAAAAAAGCCACCATGATGAGCGATCGTAAAGTGCGAGGATAAGAAATACCTGCGGCACGAAGTGCATCCATTTCGCTATCTTGGTTCAAACGCATCAAGGTACTTTGCATGGCGAAGAAGAAAGCAATGGGTACCGTCAAGACTAAAAAGTAAGGTAAAATAGACCATAGCAATTGAATCATGAGTGAAAAACCCAAGCCATTATCTGATAAAGAAGATAGAATATTTAAGGCTCTGCCAAATAAAAGCACGCCTGTGACGACGGCTAAACTGGTTAAAAAAGGCAAGGCAAAGTTGCGTAACATATAACGATCTAGAATTTTCAAAATCCACTGTCCCCAAAAAACACTGCATAATAGTCATGCTTTGACTAGGATTCCAGCCTTGAACAAAGGAGATAATGTGATTCCAGCAATTGAAGGTGGTTCTGCGGTACGTCAAAAGTACCTCGTATTTGGTTCTCCGATGATTGAAGAGGCCGAAATTGAAGAGGTTGTGAAGGCCTTGCGTTCTCGATGGATAGGCACAGGACCCAAGGTTACTTTGTTTGAATCCATGTTTCGTGATTACACTGGTTCACCGCATGCGGTGGGCTTGCATTCATGCACAGCGGCCTTGCATTTGGCCTTGTTGGCTGCGCGTGTGCAACAGGGTGATGAAGTGATTATTCCAGCAATGACCTTTTGTGCCACCGCCAATGCGGTGATTCATGCAGGGGCAAAACCTGTGATGGTGGATGTCGATGCAGATGATATGAATATCACCGCACAACATATTGAAAAAGCCATTACAGCCAAAACGAAAGCGATTATTCCTGTGCATATGGCAGGTCGTCCTTGTGATATGACTCCGATTCTTGCTTTGGCCAAAGCCCATGATTTACGGGTGATCGAGGATGCAGCCCATGCCACCGAAGGGGTGTATCAAAGCCAAAAGATTGGTGCATTATCCGATGCCACTTGCTTCTCTTTTTATGTGACCAAGAACCTTGTGACAGGTGAAGGCGGTATGCTGACCACGCCTCATGCTGACTGGGCAGAGCGCATTCAAGTGATGGGTTTGCATGGTATGTCGCGTGGGGCTTGGAAGCGTTATAGTGATGAAGGTTTTAAGCATTATCAGGTGACTGAAGCAGGCTTTAAATACAATATGATGGACTTGCAAGCGGCCATTGGTGTGCACCAACTGCCCAGAATGGAACGCTATTTACAGGTTCGTGAAAAAGTATGGCGGCGTTATGATGCTGCGTTTGCAGCATTGCCGATGACCTTGCCAGCACCTGTGCGTCAGGGTGATGTGCATGCGCGTCATTTGTATACGATTTTACTTGATTTGGATGGACTGAAGGTGAACCGCGATTACATTGTGGATGCTCTTCATGCTGAAAATATTGGCGTAGGTATTCATTTTATTGGTTTGCAAATGCATCCTTATTATCAAGACCGCTTTGGCTATCGTGACGAAGATTTTCCTGTGACGCTGGATTTATCCATGCGCACCATCAGCTTACCCTTATCGGCAGCACTACAAGACAAAGAAGTGGATGATGTGATTGCCGCTGTTCATAAAGTTATTTCTTATTATCGCAGGTAGAAAATATGCAACATAATACAGCGTATGAAATTGATTTGTCCGTCGTCATTGCTTGCTACAATGAAGCGGAACATATCGAACAAAGTTTACCGACTTTAGAGGCCTCTTTACAGGCATCGGGCTTGGTCTATGAGTTGATTGTCATTGATGATTGTTCGGCTGACCACACCGCCAAGATACTGCATCAATTGTTTGATCATCGTGATGATGTTCAGGTTATATTTCATGCAGAAAACCAAGGCCGTGGCGCGACGGTGCAAGAAGGTTTGATGCTTGCGTCGGGTGAGGTTATTGGTTTCTTAGACATCGATTTAGAGGTAGGTCCTTGGTATATTCTACCCGCTATTGATCATATTAAAAGGCATCAAACCGATATGATTGTGGCACATCGCATTTATAAACTTCAAATGCATCCAACGGTTTTAACCCGTCATATTTTGAGTGTGGGATACCGTATTTTGGTGCATGCCATGTTGGATGTGCCTATTCGTGATTCTGAAGCTGGATTTAAGTTTTTCAGACGTTCAACGATCATGCCTGTTTTGGAAAAATGCCAAGATAAGGGTTGGTTTTGGGATACAGAAGTGGTGTATCTTGCTCATCTGAAAGGCTTGAAACTCAATGAAATCCCTTGTTTGTTTTTACGTCGGCCAGAAAAAACCAGTACGGTAAACTTGGTGGCAGATACATGGCAATATTTTAAAAGTTTACGGGCTTTTCAAAAACGGCTAGATCGCTAATGCAAGCTTTAAAACAAGTGGGTTTTGCTAAAGTGTTTCGTTTTGCCTTGATGACACTTTTTAGCCTTGTCTTAAAGCTCATGATTGTTCCGCCGTTGCGTACATTTTTATTGCGTCTGATGGGGGCTAAGGTTGGTTCTGGAAGCGTGTTGCAAAATGTACGGTTTTATAATTTATACCGCACAGGTTTAGGTGGGTTGCAGATTGGTCAGGCGTGTTATCTGGGTGATGAGGTGTTGTTGGATTTAGCCGATGATATTCACTTGGCTGATCAAGTCACCTTGGCAGCACGGGTACATATTTTGACCCACCGAAATGTGGGCTATACCGATCATCCCTTGCAAAAGTTTTTACCCGCGATGCAAAAGCCGACACATATTGATCGTGGTGCCTTTATCGGTGCCAATGCCGTGATTATGGCAGGTGTTCATATTGGCGAATGTGCTGTGGTGGCTGCGGGGGCGGTGGTCTGTGCCGATGTTGAAGCCTTTAGCGTGGTGGGCGGTGTGCCTGCAAAGGAAATAAAAAAATTAATATAATTAAAATTCAATGGATCACCCTGATTGCAGCATTATTGATGCTGTTGCCTTTGCCAATGTTGCAATACATTGGTGAAGAAAGTGTGTTTGCACTGAAATCATATGAAATGTTTTTATCAGGGAACTACCTGCAAACATCACTCTATGGTGGCATCATGAAAGACCCGCCTTTTTATCACTGGCTTGTGATTGGCATTGTGCAAGTGATTGGTTGGGATTATTTAGAAGTGGCAATTCGTTTGGTGAGTGTGCTTGCCAGTTGGTTGAGTGCCTTGATGCTGGGTGTTTTTGCAGCGCATTTGTGGCGTGACCGACAAGTGGGTTGGCTCGCAGCTGCGGTTTATCTTTGTTTGGCCGAAGTGATGTTTTGGTATGGTTGGCTCGGTTATGTCGATATGAGTTTTGCCTGTTGCTTGCTTGCTGCCAACTTGGCTTTATGGCGTGCTGTGGAAGCCAGAGATAGCCGTTGGTATTTTGTTGCCTGTTTGCTGTTGGCAGGCAGCGTGATGGTGAAAAATTTAACCGCATACCCCTTATTTGCAGCCACCGCTTTGGTGTTGGTTTGGCGTATGCAGGCATGGCATTTTTTATATAAACCGCTCGTTATTTTGGGCAGTTTACTGGCCTTGTGTTTGCCTGTTGTGTGGGGTCATGCGGTGAACTCGGGTGGTGAGGCGGTGCAAACACAGGTGATGTGGGCTGAGATCATGCGCAAGTTCAGTGGTGTAGATCTGTTGGCTTATGCTCAGCATTTGATTGAGATGCCGTTGCAGCTGTTTTTACGCTGTGCGCCTTTTAGTTTATTGCTGTTGTTTTTATGGTGGCAAGCCAAGCAACGCTGGGCATGGGATGCGCATTTGAGCACGCTGGCTTGGATTGCCTTGCTTAGTTTTATGCCTTTTTGGCTGGCGCCAGGTGGTAGTCCGCGTTATTTCTTGCCTGTTTACCCTTGGTTGGCTTTGATCATCACTTATCTATTGTGGCAGTTGCAAGCCAAGCATCTGAAGTTAGCGGTGCAATGCATGGTCATCGTGTTGGTCTTGAAGGTACCTTATAGCTTATGGGGTTTACCCTATTTAAAAGATGGTATGATTGAGCGTGATTTAAAAGTTGTTGCCCAAGATATTATCGAAAAAACAGAGGGTTGGCCGATCTGTAGTGTCAATGTGGCATCAACGGGCTTAAGTGTGGCTGCCTACATTAATGTGATGCGCGATAACGGCGATTATATTCGATACTGTACAGGCTCACGTGCTTTTATGATCAGCTATCACTTACAAGACAAGTTGGGCTCGCCTGAGCATAGCTACCGTATTCGGGGTGATGCTTTGTATTTATACCGTATTGAAGGAGATCAACATTGATTTTGGTCATTGGTGACATTATTGTAGATGAATTTATCATGGGTGATGTGTCTCGAATTTCTCCCGAAGCCCCTGTTCCCGTGGTGAATGTTCAAAGCATTGACCGCCGTTTGGGTGGTTCAGCCAATGTGGTTCGCAACTTGCATAGCTTAGGCAATGAAAGTGCGATGATGGGCGTGATTGGTGATGATGAAGCGGGGCAGTGGGTGCTCACAGAGTTGCAGGCGATGGACTCTGATGCTCAGGGTGTGTTGATGAAGAAAAATGCAAGGCCGACGGCCATTAAAAGTCGGGTGATTGCGCGTCATCAACAAGTAGTTCGTTTTGACCGTGAATGGTGTCAGCCCCTGCATGGCGAGACTCGCCTTAAGTTAAAAGCATTCATTTTGGAAAAACTACCTTTTGCCGATGCGGTGATTTTATCGGATTATGGTAAAGGCGTGTTGACGCATGATTTTTTATTGGACCTCATGCCATTGCTGCAAGGGAAAATCATTGCCATTGATCCTAAACCTGCGCATACCGATGCTTATCAGCATGCGACCTTGATCACCCCAAATCTTGTGGAAGCCGCTGAAATGGCTGGTATGGCAGCAATCAACAGTGATGAACAAGTGCTGGCTATTGCCCAAGCCTTGCACCAGCGTTTACATCTCCAATATACGCTCATCACACGTTCAGAGAAGGGTATGAGTTTATATGATGGTAAACAGCTTCAGCATATTCCAACTGCCGCCTGTGATGTTTTTGATGTGACGGGGGCTGGTGATACGGTGATTGCGGTGTTAACAAGCTGCTTGGTGCGCGGTGATTCTATTTTGGAAGCGGTTAAGATAGCCAATAGAGCCGCAGGTGTGGTGGTGGCCAAAGTGGGCACTGCCACAGCCAATTGGCAGGAAATTGAGGAGCATGTATGAAAATTATAGTCGCAATTCCAGCACGTTATGAATCAACACGTTTTCCTGGTAAACCCTTGGCTTTATTGGCAGGGAAACCGATGATTCAACATGTGGTTGACCGTGCCTTGGCTGCTGAAGTGGGTGAAGTTGTGGTGTGTACGGATGACGTGCGCATTGCCCAAGCCGTGGATGGTGCGGTGGTGTGTATGACTTCTCCTGACCACCAAAGCGGTAGTGACCGTATTTCTGAAATGATTGAAGAATACGACTGTGATTTGGTGATTAATGTGCAAGGCGATGAGCCGTTGATTCAAGCCAAAGCCATTCGTCAAGTGGTGCAACCATTGTTTCAAAATGATGAGATTGCGATGGCGACATTGGCGCATCCGATTCATCGCCAAGAAGAGTTGGATAATCCCAATGTGGTGAAAGTTGTTTGTGATGCGCAAGGTAATGCCCTGTATTTTAGTCGTGCTGCTATTCCTTATCCACGTACCCGAATATCTTCGGCCTTACGTCATATTGGCTTGTATGCTTATCGGCGTGATTTTTTGTTGAGTTACGCTAAATTATCAAGCTGTGCTGCTGAAGAAGCAGAACAATTAGAGCAATTGCGTGTATTATATCATGGTTATAAAATTGCTGTGAGTGTGGGAGACTTTGCTTGTCAAGGTGTGGATACACCCCAAGATTTATTGGTAGCTGAGGCTGCATTATTAGCAAATAAAAGGGTATGAATAAGGAGATGATCTGATGCACTTATTTAAAACGGTTTCACTGCGTTTTAATCTTGTCACTGCCTTTGTGAGCCTGTTGGTGGTGACTGTCGTCGTCAGCACCATGTATACTTATTACAGTCATTCCAAAGCCTTTCTTGAAATCAGCGATGATTTTATTGATAGCACGATGGCATCAGTGCAAGATAATACACGCAACTACCTTGAACCTGCTGCGATGATTCCAAATTTAACCAGCCGCTTTGCCCAAGCTGGTGCGATCAATATTGATGATGTGAAGGAACTTGAAAGCTATAGCATTGAGCTATTAAAAACCTACCCACAGTTTACCACTTTACTCTATGCTGATGAGCAAGGTAATTTCTTAATGCCCAAGCGTTTAGCTGATGGTAAATTTGAAACAAAAATCATCAATCGCAACGTCACCCCAGCCACAGAAACATGGATTTATCGTGATCCTGTTGAAGGTATGCATCAAAAAGTATCCACAACCATTTCTTATGATCCAAGAGGACGTGCTTGGTATCAACAAGCAAAAATAAAACAGAGCCTTAACTGGACGGATGTTTATATATTTTTCACCTCTCAGCAGCTGGGCTTGACGGCTTCTTATCCGATTCTGGATCAGTATGGCCAAGTGAAAGCAGTGTATGGTGTGGATATGACGCTCACCAAACTATCGACTTTCTTGAAGTCGCTAAAAATTGGTAAAACGGGTGTTTCTTTTATCATGAACCAAAAAGGTGAACTGGTTGCGTTTAAAGATATTGAGAAAATTGTTAAAAAAGAAGCTGGAAATTTTCGTCCTGCAACCTTTGACGAACTGGGCTTGAATTGGTTAACCAAGACCGTTAAGACATATCAAGAAACCTCGGAACGTAAGTTTTCTTTGGAGGTTGATGGGACACGCTATATTGCAGCCTTTGAACCTTTACCTACTTCTTTTGCTAAGGATTGGCTGATTGGTATTGTGGTGCCAGAAGATGATTTTATTGGTATCTTGAAATCTTCAAATAAAAACATGGTATTGATTTCACTGGTCTTGCTTTTCTTGGCATTGTTGGTGGCATCTGCCTTGTCCAATAAAATATCTAAACCGATGGTTTCGCTTGTACAAGCCATTGATAAAATTAGAGGTTTTAAATTAGGCGATGCGGTGAATGTGCGTTCACCAGTGCGTGAAATACAGGTGATGAATGCGGCTATTGAATCAATGCGCATTGGTTTAAGTGATTTTCAAAAATATGTGCCAGCCACGCTTGTTCGGCAACTCATTGAAGAAGGTGAAGAAGCAACGCTTGGCGGGTCAAAAAAAGAGTTAACCATCTTTTTCTCAGATATTGAAAACTTTACCACGCTTTCAGAAAGCATGGATCCAGAGTCTTTAGCTTTGCATATCTCATCTTATTTTGAAGTATTAACAGCGATTGTCTCCTCGCATGAAGGCACGGTTGATAAGTATATTGGTGATGCGATTATGGCTTTTTGGGGTGCACCTTTAGCCAATAAATATCATGCACGTGGTGCGTGTCGTACCGCCCTTTTGTGTCAGCAAAGTTTATTAAAGCTTAATCAACAATGGGTTGAAGAGGGTAAGCCCGCCATGATCACACGCATTGGCCTGTGCACAGGCGATTGTGTGGTGGGTAATATTGGTTCAACACAACGTATGAACTATACGGTTTTGGGTGATACTGTGAACTTGGCCAGTCGGCTTGAAGGGGTGAATAAAGTTTATCACACCGATGTGTTGATTTCTCAAAGCACATACCTTGCGGTGAAAGATGATTTTGTGTGTCGTTTGGTGGATGTGGTGGCTGTGAAAGGGAAATCGCAGGCGATGAAAATATATGAGTTAATGGCAGAGAAAAAAAAAGCTGATTTGACTTGTTTGCAATTAAGTTATGATTTTAATCGCGCGATGGATTATTATTTAAAGCAAGCATGGGTAGAGGCAAATATGCGTTTTATTGCGATTAGTCATCGACATAGTGAAGATACCTTAAGTGCGATGTATGTTGCACGGTGTCAGCAATACCAAGAGAAGCCGCCAGCTGTTGATTGGGATGGAGTGATGTATTTAACTGAGAAATAAAGAAAAACAAAAACTATTGTTTCTTTAAAGCTTTGATGATTTCTTTTTTATGTCTGCATAAGGTTTGATGAATACGATGGGTCACGGATAGAGTTAGTTGAGCTGTTAAAACTGGGCTTTACATGCGACCTATTGTGGATAAGGTGCTCATTTGTAGTTCATCTATATGCTGAGGGTAGTGATTTTGAAAAATAAGATGTTGTTAACGTTACTGTCATGCCTACTGCTTAGCTGTGGTGATTATGGTTTTTCAGATACAGACGAAGTGGTGAGTTTTACGCTACCTTCAGCACTGGATATTAGCCCTGAAAGTACAGCAGAAGAGACCCTTGTGATGGCGATTCAAAGTTCTCAAGAGACCTATGCGGGTATGCTTGGTGTGGTCAATGCAATTTTTCAAGATGCCAATGTTCAGGCGCATTATATCATGTGTTCGAGTTTTAGAATTCACCAGTTATCAAAACGTGATTATAATGAACAAGCATTAAACATGACCTTAGCTAAAATCATCAAACGCCAAAGTTTTGTGGTGATGGAAGAAGCCGCAAATCAAATCTCATTCTTAACGATTCCGAACTCAACAGCATATCGCAGCTCTGAACAATGGAAGCTGAAGACCACACCTGTGTTACAATACAATCCAGATGAAACATTGTGGTGCCGTGAAGATTTTTACCGTGCTATACCCAATAGCAAAGAAGCCCGTGTCTATGAAGAAAAAGCATTGGCTCAACATATTGTATTGGCCATCCGACGTTTAAAATCATTAAAAAAATCATTGGTGAAAGTGGAGTTTTTGGCAAGTCACTACAGTGCTTTTGAAACCACACTTAGAAAGATAAAAAGTGATGTTGATAATGGTTTGAGCAATCCCCTTGGGGTGAAAGAAAAAGTAGAGGCTTATAACTTATTTTTGAAGAGTCCTTTAAACAGCTTACCAGCTAGCAATGATAAGATGACCATTGAATCTGGGGTAACTTCAAAAGAAGGTAAGGCTATTTTAAAATTGTTTTGATCATGGTTTAAGCATGGCCAATTTTATCGCAAAGCATTTCTCTGCGCACACCCATTTGAATAGCACTTTTTTCCCAGCGTTCGGATACTGGTGTATCAAAAATAATATCTTTGTTAGCAGGTGCAATGATCCAATCATTTTGAGCCAATTCTTTTTCAAGTTGGCCAGCATTCCAGCCCGTGTAGCCAAGCAATAGCATATAGCGATGTTGCAGCGCACCCAGTGCAATGTCTTCGATGATGTCGCGGGATGTGCTTAAATGAATATCATCTGAAATAGAAAGGGTGGTTTCATAGTGATGACTGTGATCATGCAGCACAAAACCACGGAAAGGTTCAATAGGGCCACCCGCATAAACAGGGAAGTTAACAGCTTTTTCATGGCTAATGTTCAGATCATTTAAGATGCTATCGACGGTGATGGGTTGAGAGCGATTGATCACCAAGCCCATGCAACCATCAGCATCGTAATGACAAATAAAAATAGCAACATTCTTAAAATTTGGGTCGGGCATGCTGGGTGTTGCCAGAAGTAACTTACCTTTTAGATCATCTAAATTCATGCAGAAGCTCCCGACATCAAAGATGCCAAATAAATGGCACGTATCAAGCTAGAGCAAGATACCGCAGATGTACCCGCAATATCAAGTGCCACGCCGTGGTCAACGCTGGTACGAATAATGGGTAAGCCCATACTGACATTGACCGCATCGCCAAAACCCAATATTTTTATAGGAATAAGGCCTTGATCGTGGTAACAGCAAATTACAAGGTCATAAGATTGACGTTTACTGGCGCAAAAAAGAGTGTCGGCAGATTCAGGGTTCGTGATCTGAATGCCCAAGTCTCTGGCCTGTTGGCAGGCAGGGATAAGGATTCTGCCTTCTTCATCACCAAAGTAGCCTTGTTCGCCTGCATGGGGGTTGAGACCACACATGGCAATTCTGGGTGTTTCAATACCGAGTTGTTCACGTAGTGTTTTTTCAACAATAACAATGGTTTCTAAGGTGTCTGGGGTATTAAGTTTCGCAGGAACATCGCTTAAAGCAATATGAATGGTTAAGAGGGCGATGCGCAGACCATCACATTCCAGCATCATCACAACTTTTTCTTGTTCACATAGGTGGGCAAGAAACTCAGTATGACCAGGGAAATCGAAGTTATTGTCTTTTAAAATCGCTTTTTCAATGGGCGCAGTGACCATCGCTGTGGCTTGTTGTGCCAAGCATTGTTTTGCAGCGGATTCGATGCACTGCACGACAGCCTGTGCTGTTGCTGACCGAGGTTCACCGACTTGAATCGGAGCTGTACAGTCAGGGCTAGGGTTCCAGCAACTAATCACACCTTTTGAGCCAATGCCAAAATGATCCAAGTGTTCGATAGAAGCATGAATACCGAGCAGTGTAGCACGATCCTTGAGCCAATATAGGGGTGCAATCACACAGATATGATCAAGAAGACTGGGATCTTGCAGCCAAGCGCGTAACACGCAATCTGGCCCAATACCTGCTGGTTCACCTAGTGTGAGGGCAATGGCTTTCATAGACATAGTTTACGCTGAATCTGTGCTCTTGATTTGAGGCGTGCCATCCAGCGTGGCAGTTCATTTTGCATTTCAGCATTCATGAGTACATTTTTAATGGTATCACTATGGGCAATAAAAGAGTTGGGATCTACATGGCGTTTTTCCACCAGATAGATGACGTGAAAACCAGCCCGACTTTTGACGACTGCACTGACTTCACCCGCCTCCATATTAAAAACCACTTGATCGAAGGCTGCTAGCATTTCACCAGGACGAAACCAGCCGAGGTCGCCACCTTTGTCAGCACTGGGACCTTGTGAGACCTCTTGAGCACGTACCGCAAATTCTTTATCACTCACGCCACGAAGTTCTTTAGAGAGCACCTGCGCTTGTGTTTTGAGTTGCGTCGTCATGTCTGCTGTCATGGCTGGCGTGACTTTTAGCAAGATATGACGCGCACGGACTTCAGTATAACTTTCTTTGACATCTGGCTGATAACTTTTTTCACCAATCACTTTCATGAGGTGAAAGCCTGCGGGTGAACGTATGATGTCTGAGAGTTGGCCTTGGGGTAAAGTCATCACGCTTTGAAATCTTGAAGGTAAGGTTCCAGGGCGAAACCAACCCATCTTACCACCTTGCTGTGCTGCTGGGTCATCAGAAAAAAGTTTTGCGAGGTGGTTAAAGTCTTCACCCATTTTGGCTTGTGCGCGCACGCTTGCCATTTTGGCACGGGCTTCGCTCACGGCTTTGGGGCTTGGATCATTAGCTAAGGCAATAAAGATCTGTGCCAAATGAATTTCGCGCTGAACTTTACCGGGTTGAAGGTACTTACGATAATACTCACGCATGGACTCTTCGCTGATTTGCAAGCGGCTACGCACGTCAATATTAATGAGTTTTCCATTCAGAATGCGATCGCTTAAATTTTGCTTGTAGCGCTCGACATTCATGCCTTGTGCTTTTAAAATCTTAACGAGTTGGCCTGCGGGAATGTCATTATTGGATTCCACGTCTGCCATAGCCTGGGAAATTTCTGCATCAGAAGCAGTAATTTGTAAGCGACGTGCTTGTTGGCGTTGTAAGACTTTCAGAATGAGTGAGTCCATCACACGTTGGCGCAGCACACCACTCTGGTTATTGAGTGGTGATTGCCCTAATTGTTTACGCAAGGTCTTTTCATCTTGAGTCACGTCGTAGCAAGTAATGGCCTCATTGTTAACTAAAACGGCGATACTATCTAAAACCCGTGCTTGCAATGGTGATGCCAAACAACAGCAATATAAAAGTAAAAGTATTTTTTTCATATGTTGGGTGACCTTAACCTTATAATATGTAGCGAGACAGATCTTCGTCTGCGCGTAATGGGCCTAATTGTGCTTGAACATAAGAGGCATCGATATGAAGCTCGCTATTTTCATCCTCCGAAGCATGAAAACTCATGTCTTCTAAGACACGCTCTAAAAGAGTGTGTAAGCGGCGTGCGCCGATGTTTTCCTGTTGCTCATTAATAGATACAGCCATTTTTGCCAGCTCAGTAATACCATCTTCACCATAGCTTAAATGCACGTTTTCCGTATGCAGTAATGCGACGTATTGTTTGGTGAGAGCCGCTTCTGGTTCAACCAAGATACGTTTAAAATCATTTTCTTCTAAGGCATTAAGGGTAACACGAATAGGAAAACGACCTTGTAGTTCAGGGATTAAATCTGAAGGCTTGGCAAGATGAAAAGCACCTGAACCAATAAATAAAATATGATCTGTTTGTACTTGACCATACTTGGTATTGACGCTGGTTCCTTCGACGATAGGCAATAAATCGCGTTGCACACCTTCACGAGAAACATCGGAGCTTTGGGAAGCGCGATGGGTAATTTTATCAATTTCATCAAGAAAAATGATGCCTTCATTTTCAGTGAGCTTCACAGCATCTTCTTTGATGCGATCCATATCGACTAAAGATTCTGCTTCTTGTTGCTTAAGGACTTCTTTTGCTTGGCTCACAGACATGCGTTTTTTCTTGGTCTGACCTGAGAGCATATTGCCTAAGATATCTTGCAATTGTTGTTGCATTTCGTCTTGTTGTTGCATAGGCATCACTTGCATGGATGCAGAGCTATGTTGCGCAACATCGACATCAATGAGTCGATCATCAAGATCACCATTGCGTAATTTTTGACGCATTTTTTCACGAGAACCTTGGTGAGAAGGTAAATTTTCAGCTGGTGTCATACTTGCACTGCTTGGTACAGGTTGAGGCAACAATATATCCAATAATTTTTCTTCAGCCGTTTCTTCTGCGCGTGATTGCAATTGAGCCACATGCTCTTCACGCACAATTTTGATACCTATTTCGACTAAATCACGAATCATGGATTCAACATCACGACCCACATAACCAACTTCGGTATATTTAGTGGCTTCCACTTTTAAGAAGGGTGCGTTGGTAAGACGAGCAAGGCGGCGTGCAATTTCAGTTTTACCCACACCAGTGGGGCCAATCATCAAAATGTTTTTTGGTGTGATTTCTTCATACATCGGTGAAGGTACTTGTTGTCTGCGCCAGCGGTTTCGCAACGCAATAGATACAGCGCGTTTGGCATCGTGTTGGCCAATAATATGACGGTCAAGTTCTGCGACAATCTCTTTAGGTGTCATCATGTTTTTCATGCATTCGCTCGTAGGGTTAGGACTTTGATTTGATCGTTGGTGTAAATACAAATTTCAGAAGCAATTTGCATGGATTGGCGGGCAATATCTTCAGGTGAAATATCGCTATGACGCAATAGTGCCGTGGCAGCAGCGCGGGCATAAGTACCACCAGAACCAATGGCGACCACACCTTCATCGGGTTCTAAAACATCACCCGTGCCTGAAATCATCAAGCTAATTTCGTGATCTGCCACAATCATCATGGCTTCCAATTTTTGCAGGGCGCGTTCGGTGCGCCAATCTTTGGCAAGGGCAACAGCAGCACGGGTAAGGTGGCCGCTGTGCTCATCTAATTTGGTTTCAAAGCGTTCAAAAAGATTCATGGCATCGGCAGATGACCCTGCAAAGCCTGCTAAGATTTTACCGTCGCGCATACTGCGAATTTTACGTGCGCCGTGCTTGATGACGGTATCACCCAATGTGACTTGACCGTCACCTGCGATGGCAACATCTCCGCCACGGCGTACACAGCAAATGGTGGTTGCTTTCAAGTAGCTCTCCTTATTTGTGAGTTTGATGATATGCATTAAGACTCACAAAAGCTTGCGAACGATACTCAAAAGAGATGGAAGCGTCACGGTATTAGCATTTAAAAGCATCAAAATGCTTTGTTTGAACCCCAGTATGTTGAGTGATTTTAGCACGATTGACTACTTGAGATATGCACCATGAACCATTTGCATTTACCCGTTATAAAATTAGCAATCAATCCATGTAAAATGATAGCCAACTATTGACTCATCATGCCTATGCTTGCATTCAAATGAAAAAACACCCTACAATTCCCGACATGATGGCGAAGAATACCGAAGATACCCCTGACCTTACCCTAAGAGATCTTGAGAAATTTCTCACTAGGGAATCGCCACGAACAAAAAACAGAAGAGAAAAATCAAAAGTTAGGCCTCTGAAAAAAAAGAGTCCAGAACCTGAAGAGTTGGCTGAAAAAAAAGGTCTAGGTCAACAACAACTTCAAAAAGATTTTCCTGCAACAAAAGACTTAAAGGCTCACCATCCCAATCCAAGTGTCGTGATCAAAAGTGATTTCCCTATTGATGAAACGGCCAATGCTAGCCCTGTTTTTAATAAAGTACCTGCCAGTCTTGCAGCGAAACGATCAGTCAAAACTGAACCTCAAAAAGTTCAAGCTAAAGTTCAAGCCAAAGCGAAGCCAAATCCTAGCATTCGTTTGCTCACACCTGATATGGTGATTGAAAAACCAAAAGACACATGGTGTGAAAAGTTGTCGCTGCTTCATTTAGAAAAAGAAGAAATTCGTCTACTCATGAAAGAAGTAAAAAAAGATGTGATCAATCAATTACCCACAACGGTTCCTGAGTTGGTTGAAATGTTTTTAAATCGGCGGATTGATAGTATTCTACAACGTAAAACCTTTAAAGATTCCTAAAAAACACTTAATTTGCACAATAAGAGATAATGACTATGACAGACCCATGTCTGGCGAAAGCCTATGAACCTTCAAGTATTGAAAAAAAAGTAAATGAGCAATGGCTCACGTCAGATGCCTTTAAAGCTAAAAAAGCAGATGAACGTTATTGCATCGTCATTCCACCGCCAAATGTGACAGGTCGTTTGCATATGGGGCATGCGTTTTCTTATACCCTGCAAGATATTTTAATCCGTTGGCAACGTTTGCACGGCAAACAAGTATTGTGGCAACCGGGCACTGATCATGCAGGTATTGCGACCCAAATGGTGGTTGAGCGTCTTTTGGATAAAGAAGGCAAAAAACGCCGTGACATGACACGTGAAGCGTTTCTTGAACGTGTGTGGCAATGGAAAGAAGAGTCAGGCGGAACCATTGTATCTCAGCTTAAACGCCTTGGTGCATCCTGTGATTGGTCGCGTGAGCGGTTTACGTTGGACGAAGGTTTGTCTGACGCTGTGGGCGATGTGTTTGTGCGTCTGTATAAAGAAGGCTTGATTTATCGCGGTAAACGCCTTGTGAATTGGGATCCAGTTTTAGAAACAGCTGTGTCTGATTTAGAAGTGGAGCACGTCGAAGAACAAGGACACTTTTGGCATATTCGCTACCCCTTAGCGGATAACCCAAGCGAGTCTGTGATTGTGGCAACCACACGCCCTGAAACCATGCTGGGTGATGCTGCTGTTGCTGTTCATCCCAGTGATGAACGCTTTAAACATTTGATTGGTCAAGAGGTGTTGCTGCCATTAACAGATCGCCGCATTCCGATTATTGCCGATCATTATGTGGATATCGAGCTTGGCACAGGTTGCTTGAAAATCACGCCTGCGCATGATTTTAACGATTATGAAGTGGGCAAACGTCATGATTTACCACAAATCAATATTTTAAATAACCAAGCTCATCTACTCAGTGATGATTTTATCCCTGAGAAATACCGTGGTATGGAACGCTATGAAGCGCGTGAACATATCGTGGCTGATTTGGATGCGGCTGGTTTGTTGTATCGTGTGGAAGAGCATGTGCATCAAGTGGGGCGTGGGGATCGTTCTCATGCTGTGTTAGAACCTTATTTAACCGATCAATGGTATGTGGCCATTCAAGAATTGGCTGATCCTGCGATGGCGGCAGTGAAAGAAGGCGAGACTCGCTTTGTACCTGCGCATTGGGAAAAAACCTATTTTGACTGGATGAACAACATCCAAGACTGGTGTATCTCACGTCAATTGTGGTGGGGACATCGCATCCCAGCATGGTTTTGCAACGATTGTGATCACATCACCGTGAGCAAAGACACGCCAGCATGTTGTGGTGGTTGTTCTGGCCACAATATTCATCAAGATGAAGATGTGCTTGATACTTGGTTTTCTTCAGCACTTTGGCCTTTCTCAACCTTGGGTTGGCCTGCAAACACGCAAGAGTTGGAAGACTTTTATTCCACCAATGTGTTGGTGACTGGTTTTGATATTATCTTCTTCTGGGTTGCCCGCATGATGATGATGGGCTTGAAGTTTACCGATAAGGTGCCTTTTAAAGATGTGTATATTCACGCTTTGATTCGTGATGCGAACGGCCAAAAAATGTCTAAATCGAAGGGGAATGTGATTGATCCTCTTGAGATGGTGGATGAGTTTGGTGCCGATGCCTTGCGTTTTACCCTGACCCATATGGCAACCCCCGGTCGTGATGTGAAGCTGGATGCGGATCGCATCAAAACGAATCGCAATTTCATGAATAAGATTTGGAATGCAGCACGTTTTGTATTTATGAACCGTGCCGATGCCAAACCTGATGCCAGTCTTCAAGCTAAAAATGATGTGAACCGCTGGATTTTGCATGAACTTCAAACGTGTGCAGAGCAAGTTGAAGCTGCGTTGAAAGCGTATCGTTTTAATGATGCCGCTGAAACACTGTATCACTTTATCTGGGGAACTTACTGCGATTGGTATGTTGAAGCTGCCAAAGTTAGCCTGTATGGTGACGATGAAGCCGATAAATCCGAAACGCAAATTACCATGCTGACTGCATTGGATGCATGGTTAAAACTTCTCCATCCTATTTGCCCGTTTATCTCCGAAGCGATTTGGCAAGAACTGCATGGCGATGAAGCAAGGTTGATTACACACCAATCCTTCTTACCTGACTTTAAGCAAGACCAAAGCAGTCAAGCGGCTCTTGAGTGCATGAACTTGGTCATGGATGTGGTCAAATCCGTGCGTTCGATTCGTGGTGAAATGAATGTGAATCCAGGTAAGCGGATTCAAGCTGCTATTGCTTGTGATACTGTGACACGCAGCAAGCTTGAAAGCCAACAAAAGCTGATTTGTAATCTTGCTAAAATTGATGATCTACAGTGGCTAAATCAAGATGAACGTCTTGAAGATGCTGCGATGAGCACCTTGGCATTTGCGAATATCTTTTTGCCATTGGCTGGTTTGATCAATGTTGAAGAAGAACTCCAACGTTTGGCTAAAAAACAAGTCAAACATAAGAAAGAAGTTGAAATGCTTGAGAAAAAACTAGCGAACCCTCGTTTTAGCCAAAATGCCCCTGAGGCTGTGGTGGCTAAAACACAAGGTGACCTTGATGAGCATCTTCGCCAATTAGAAGAAATCTTTGCAGCCGTCGAACGTCTGGAAAGATTAAAGTAAAGAGCGATACATGAAAAACCAAAGCATTATTGTTGTGGCGATGTGCTTTGGTGTCGCTGTGTCGAACACGCGGCAACAGCCATCGAATGTGCAATCTCCGTAGAGACAAGGCATGCCTTGTCTCTACATCTACAGTCTACCATAAAGGCACCCTTTTCCTACGCCTATCATGCACCTAAAGCTAGTCATTAATCTAGTCACTCATGATCATTACCTCGTGAGTTTTCATTGAAAATAAAGTTATTATTGATAGAGTGTCCATTCATTTTGCTAGTCAAAAACCTAGTCATATCAATCTGGAGCATGTGTCATGTCTGTTTCAATTCAAGAGTACCTTCGCCGCGCACCTGCCACTTCAAAAGAAATTCAACTTGCCACATCTCAAAATCAAGCGGCGGTATCGCGACAACTGCGTGCGATGGCCGATAGCGTGATTAAAATACCTAATGGGCGTTCGCCTTTGTATGCCTTGGCCTGTAATGCTTTTGGGGGCGGGGATCGGTTTAGCATTTTTATGGTTGATGCTCAGGGAACCCCAAGCCCTGTCGCCTATTTGCGCCCCTTGGCACATGGTGGTTTTTTTATTGAAGCTTTCACAGGAATCCCTTCAGTTTTAATGGGGGATAGTAAAAATGGTCTTTTTGATGATTTACCTTATTTTTTAGAGGATTTAAGGCCGCAAGGTTTTTTAGGTCGGAAAATAGCAGCCAACCTTGCAGGCCAAGATACGCACCTTCCTCATGACCCAAAGCGTTGGAGCAAA
This sequence comes from Mariprofundaceae bacterium, assembly GCA_030950585.1. Taxonomy (GTDB): domain Bacteria; phylum Pseudomonadota; class Zetaproteobacteria; order Mariprofundales; family Mariprofundaceae; genus JAUZRG01. The sequence goes on from JAUZRG010000003.1 coordinate 43,246, forward strand.
GACCAGCTTGGTCGTTATTTGGTGGCCAATGGTGATGACTTTGATTTTTCGGGGAACCTTGTTTTTTCATTACAAGGTTGTTTACGTATCAGGCGATGCATCGAAAAGCATGGTGAAGATGACTATTCTCAGTTGGCTGAGCAGGTGCTCGGTGATGATAGTTACGGTTCATCGGCAGGGGGTGAGCAGCCCAAGTTCACAACATTTTGCCGTGAGCGACAAAGGCATGTCATCGTCAAATTCTCACCCAAGGGCGAAAGTGATGTGGCACGACGTTGGCGTGATATGCTGATTACGGAGCATTATGCAACAGAGGCTTTGCATGTCTGTCATACCCCCGCAGCAGAGACCAAGCTCATTGAAAAAGGTGGGCGTTTGTTCTTGGAATCCATCCGTTTTGATCGCAGTGGTGAGTATGGACGCTTGGCCATGCTCTCGCTTCAGGTCGTGGATGCTGAGTTTGTGGGTGATGGGCAAAGCTGGCCATCTATCGCTGAAGCCATGTTGAAAATGGAATTAATGGGTTCCTTGGACGATTTTTTTATTCGGTTGCTATGGTGTTTTGGGCGCATGATTCACAACACAGATATGCACACAGGTAATTTGAGTTTGTCGATTGAAGGGGACTGTTTCAAATTATTACCGATATACGATATGTGCTCAATGGGCTTTGCACCCAAATCAGGTGAGGTGTTGGCTTATGATTTTGTGGCTCCCAAGTTAGACGATTTGAGCTTGGAAGAGCATGAATGTTTGGTCCTACTGAAAGCGACGCAGTTTTTCTGGGAAAGTATTTCATTGGAAGCGTTGGCTTCGGATGAGCTTAGAGCGTTTGCATTGAGCCAATTGCAAGGTGTTGAGAATGAAAAATAAAGGAAGGCATAACCATGATTGATGGTGTTATAAAATATGAGTTAAGACACACATTAAAAGAAGCCCCTTCTTTTGCAGGATTTGCAATACTAGAGCCATTGCGCGCGCGCTTGTTTGCCTTGGGTTTGATTGGTGAAAAGGACGGTATTGGTTATGGTAATCTGTCGATGCGCCATGAAGAAAGTCAGCAATTTTTTATCACAGCCACCCAAACAGGTAAGCAAGCCCATTTATCCTTGGCACACTATAGTTTGATCTCCGATTATGATGTGCCTTTGTTTCGTGTGTGTTACCAAGGGATACATCAACCCAGTAGTGAGGCCTTGAGTCATGCCATGATTTATGCCGTACACCCAGAGATTCAGGCCGTGATTCACATTCACAGTGCGGTGTTGTGGCAATTCATGAAAGATCAAAACTGGCTTGCCACCACCGCCGAATATGGAACAGCAGCGATGGCAACGGAAATCTCACAGCTCTATCAAACAAACGATCCTTTTTTGCACAATGCCTTTGTGATGAAAGGGCATGAAGATGGCATCATGGTCTTTGCACGCACTGCACTTGAAGCGGAGTTGCGTTTGTACGAACTCATGCAGGATTTCTTGCAGAGTTTATAGGTAGCGTAGTCTTTATAAATCGTTCCCACTCGGAGCGTGAGGAACTAGATAGTGTTCTTTTTAGTCTTAAATTAATGGCAGAGACACAGAGCGTGGGAACGATTCACGCAGAGAATTGGAAAGATTCAATAACGTCTCAAGAACCAGTGGCGTTTATGTCGTTCGAGTTGTTTGACTTGTTAAGTGCATGCTCTTGGTACGAGCTGTTGTAAATTAAAAGACTTAATATCATACCTTGGATGAGCACGGATACCTGATCTAGTGTGTAGCCAATAGCATGATCTACCTGCGGCCCAAAGAAAAGACACAAAGGAAATATTAAGATGGTTGAATATATATAAGCTTTTCTTGCCCATAATTTAATGGCAAGAAGTCCAAAGATTGATGCTAAGTGTACAAGCACCACGACTAAGAAAACAATAAGTGCTATTAGCTCCATCGCCGTGAATGTAGCCTCAGCTTCGATGGCTAGATAATCTTGAAGTTCGATTGGTAAATATGAATCTGTAAAAAATAGCGCAATAATAATGAGAACTATCAGGGCGATTTCTAGCTTTACCAAATTTCTTATTGCGTTAGTCACTTTTCTACTCCGCCATATGGTACTTAACTAATTTGATTCGGAACAAACCTCTACTAAAAGGTTGCCACCTGCTAAAGGTAAAATGATTCATTCACTTATGTCAAGCTCAATATGACTGTCTTTCCGTATATTTATTATTGATATACGGAACTAGCCTAGAAAAATGGGAGCTATATCCGATGGGATAAAGCACAGGTGCGTCATCTCCATCGTCTTTTTATCGGGGATCCGCATCAATGACTTTAGGCAAACAAGCGCACATCTCATCCATCTGATTTACAAAGAAATGACCTGCACCATTGATTTGATGTACATCCATGTGAGGGTAATCTTTTGCCCATGCCAACACATCCGCACAGGGGACGATCTCGTCACTTGTGCCTTGAATGACGGTGAGCGGGCGTGTTTCTCCTTGCATGAAATCAAACTTCCAAATATTGACCGCAGGTGCGACGGCAATCATGCGTTGCACATTGGGGTTGCGACGAGCGGCTTGCAAACCTGCAAAACAACCAAAGGAAAAACCACTGAACCAAAGTGGTGCGTCGGGGTGTTGTTGTGCTAACCATTGTAGGGCGGCTTGCACATCGTGCGATTCACCGTTGCCTTCATCCCAGACACCTTCGCTTTCTTCCACACCACGAAAGTTAAAACGCAAAACATGCATGCCTTGGTCTTCAAAAGTGCGTGCCATCCAATAGACCACTTTGTTGCGCATGGTTCCGCCATGCAGCGGGTGGGGGTGGCAGACCACCACGGCAGGTTTACCTTGCTCACCCTTATGATAAATGGCTTGGAGTTTGCCCGTCGGGCCGTCGATGAATAAACGTTGATGCTGCATTATTTCAGTAACGCTTCGTATTTATCAGCTGTAAAAGCCACATGAACTTGGCCATTAAAACACAAGATAGGGCGTTTAATGATGGTGGGAATGCGGCACATCAAGGTGATCGCTGCTGCTTCACCATCGATGGCTTGTTTTTCTTGATTACTGAGTTTACGCCACATCATGCCGCGTTTGTTGAGCAGAACTTCCCAACTGACCGTTGCACACCAAGTGGTGAGTTGTACTTGGTCGATGCCTTCTTTTTTGAAATCGTGAAACATGTAGTCAATATTTTGTGCTTTTAGCCATTGGCGTGCTTTGCGTATTGAATCACAGTTGGGGATGCCATATAGGTGAATGTCCATGCCTTAACTCCTGTTTTGGCGAATTATGTGGATGAATGCTGTGTTTTCGCAATACTTGGCTTCAGGAGTCTTTATTATGAAGCATAAAAATAGTCTATCTTCTTTGCACTTTGATCATCGTTTTACGACTAGTTTACCCGCTGATTCTTGTTTAGAGCCTCATTCTAGGCAGGTGTTTTCATCTTGCTTTTCATGGGTTAAGCCTATGAAAATGTCTGATCCTACATTGCTGATTCATGCCCAAGAAGTGGCGGATTTATTGGGTTTGTCGGAGCAGGATTGTTTGTCAGAGTTATTTAAAAATGTGTTATCAGGTCATGACTTGTTGGATGATATGCGGCCATATGCCATGTGTTATGGTGGGCATCAGTTTGGTAGTTGGGCAGGTCAGCTTGGTGATGGGCGGGCGATGAATCTGGGCGAAGTCGTGAATGCTCAAGCAGAGCATTGGAGCTTACAGCTGAAAGGTGCAGGTCCCACACCTTATTCACGCGGTTCAGATGGTCTTGCGGTGCTGCGTTCTTCATTGCGTGAGTTTTTGTGCAGCGAAGCCATGTTTCATCTCGGTGTGCCGACAACGCGCGCCTTAAGTTTGTGTTTGACGGGTGATTTGGTCAGCCGTGATATGTTTTATGATGGCCATGCAAAAGATGAGCAAGGGGCTGTGGTGTGTCGAGTGGCACCTTCTTTTTTGCGTTTTGGTAACTTTCAACTTTTTGGAGCCCGCAAAGATTATGATACGCTGAAAAAATTATTAGATTATACGATTCAAGCTCACTTTCCTCACCTATTGCAAGACAAGGCAAACAGTGTTTCTGTCTATGCTGCATGGTTTTCAGAGGTCTGTGATTTAACCCAGCACATGATTGTGCATTGGATGCGAGTGGGCTTTGTGCATGGGGTGATGAATACCGATAACATGTCTATTTTGGGACTCACCATTGATTATGGCCCTTATGGTTGGTTGGAAGCTTATGATCCTGATTGGACCCCCAATACGACGGATGCTGAGTATCGACGTTATGCCTTTGATCAACAAGGCGATATATCTTGTTGGAACCTGATTCAATTGGCCAATGCGATTGCCCCTTTGGTGGATGATGTGTCGGCTTTGCAAGCTCGGGTGGATGCGTACCGTGCCGATTATCATCAGGTTTGGGCAACCATGATGGGCCAAAAGCTAGGTTTTGTGCATCAACACCATCAAGAGGATGACGACTTGGTGCAAGCCTTATTGAGCCTTTTAAGCTGTGTTGAAACCGATATGACGATTTTTTATCGCTGTTTAGCCAACATCGAACTTCAGCAAACAGCTGAGCAACAGCTGGCCGTGATTGAAGATGCCTTTTATGATGTGTCTTTATTAACAGAAGCAGATCAGCAGCGTTGGTGTGCTTGGTTTGAAAGCTATGCGACACGCTTGGAAAAAGAGGCTGTGGATGATGGGCAGCGTCGCATACAGATGAATACTGTGAATCCGAAGTATGTTTTGCGCAATTATTTGGCTCAAATGGCCATTGATAAGCTTGAAGTCGGGGATATGAGCTTGCTGCATGATTTACTTGAAGTCTTGCGTCATCCTTATGAGGAACAGACAGGCAAAGCCATGTTTACACAAAAAAGACCCGATTGGGCACGAGATCGGAGAGGTTGTTCGATGCTTTCTTGTAGTTCCTGAGTCTAAAAGGGGTGAAAAAGTGCTGCTATTTGTTGGTAAAAACACCTTGTCTGTGGGCAGCTTTGCGTTTGATCTTTCGTTCTTAGCGTTCTTATGTAGCTTGCGCCGCCTTATTTTGTGGGTTATGGGGTTATTAGATGCAGTTATCTTCGTTGAGTGCGATTTCACCTTTGGATGGTCGTTATGCCGCTAAAGTTTCGGATTTAAGAGTTATTTTCAGTGAATATGGTTTGATTCGGGCTCGGGTTTTGATCGAAATACGTTGGTTTCAAATGTTGGCTGCCAATGAAGAAATTGCTGAAGTTCCGACATTGAGTGATGCTGCACAAGCACATTTAGAAGCGATTTTAGATGATTTCTGCGAAAATGATGCAGCACGTGTGAAGGAAATTGAACGAACCACCAACCATGACGTAAAAGCTGTTGAATATTTTTTAAAAGAAAAAGTGGTTGATTGCACTGAGTTATCTGCATTGAGTGAATTTTTTCACTTTGCATGCACCTCTGAAGATATTAATAACTTATCTTATGCTTTGATGTTGCGTGATGGGCGTGAAGTCACCTTGGGCTACATCAATCAAGTCATTGAGACTTTAGAGAAGCAAGCCGTCGATATGGCTGAAGTTCCGTTGTTGAGTCGTACCCACGGTCAAACAGCATCACCAAGTAGCATGGGCAAAGAATGGGCCAATGTGGTGTATCGTTTGTATCGTCAACGCAAACAACTTGAAAGCATTGAAATTCTTGGTAAAATCAATGGTGCTGTGGGTAACTATAATGCACATAGTGTGAGCTACCCCCATATTGATTGGCCAAAAACAAGCTGTGATTTTGTTGAATCGCTTGGTTTGAGTTTTAACCCTTACACCACCCAAATTGAACCCCATGATTATGTGGCAGAAATATCACACTGCATGATGCGTGTGGATACCATTTTGATTGATTTTTGCCGTGATGTTTGGAGTTATATTTCTTTGGCTTATTTCAAACAAAGGGTGATTGCAGGTGAAGTCGGTTCTTCAACCATGCCGCATAAAGTGAATCCCATTGATTTTGAAAATGCTGAAGGTAACTTGGGTTTGGCTAACGCCATGTTTTCACATTTGGCAGAAAAACTACCTATTTCTCGTTGGCAACGTGATTTAACCGATTCAACTGTATTGCGTAATTTGGGTGTGGCATTTGCCTACACCGTGTTGGCTTGCCAATCCTTACAGCGCGGTTTATCCAAATTAGAACTCAATGAAGCACAAGTTGCCGCTGAATTGGATAAAAGTTGGGAAGTTTTGGGCGAAGCCGTGCAAACGGTGATGCGTCGTTATGGTTTACCCGAGCCTTATGAACAAATGAAAGCCTTAACCCGTGGTCAAGGCCGCATGAGTGGTGAGGTTTTGCAGGCATTTATTCAAGACCTAGTGATTCCAGAAGATGCCAAGAAACGTTTGTTGGCGTTAACGCCTGCGACATATAACGGATATGCAGCCATTTTGGCCGCGTCTATTCGTCATGCGCGCTGATCGACTTTTTGCCATTCAAGCTGGCCAAGCGGTTGGCATAAAAGATACCCTCACCAGGGTATCTGAGCCTTTTTATTTAAGCTACCAGCAAGAAAGAACCTCTTTTAGCTTGCATGCTTGTCGGCAGTCTGAGGTGGTCACCCATATGGGTAAGGATGTGCATGCGGTGTTGCCAGCGCGTTCACCCAAGACTTTGGGCGATGTCAGCTTCTGCCAAGATTATGCTTGTGATTATGCCTATTACGCGGGTGCAATGGCCAATGGCATTGCATCGGTTGAAATGGTTTCGACACTGGCAAAAAGAAACATATTAAGTTTTTTTGGTGCGGGTGGATTGTCTTTAATGCAAATTCGTCAGGCCATTGATGCGTTGCAGAAACTCGGTGATAAGCCCTATGGTTTTAATTTAATTCATTCACCTCAAAATCCTGATTTAGAAGAAGCAACGGTGGCATTGTATTTAGAAAAGAAAGTGCGTTTGGTGGAAGCCGCTGCCTTTTTAGGTTTAAGCTTACCCTTGTTGCACTACCGTTTTGCAGGTATTCATCGCAATATGAACGGTGATATTGTGGCTCCCAACCGTGTGATTGCCAAAGTTTCACGCATTGAAGTTGCACGTCATTTTTATGCCGTACCCCCTAAAAACATGTTGGATAAACTGGTGCAAAAAGGTTGGTTGACAGTAGAGCAAGCGGTGTTGGCTGCTCAGTTGCCTGTTTGCCAAGATATTACCGCTGAAGCTGATTCAGGGGGGCATACGGATAATCGACCTGCATTAACCTTATTTCCCACCTTGGATGCGTTGCGTCTGCAAATGCAAGCCCATTATCCCAATATTCGCTTACGTTTGGGTTTGGCTGGCGGCATTGCCACACCCACAGCAGCGGCCGCAGCATTTGCGATGGGTGCGGCTTATATTGTCACAGGCACGGTGAACCAAGCTTGTGTTGAGTCGGGTACTTCAGATGATGTACGCAATATGTTGGCTGAGGCCACGCAAGCTGATGTGACGATGGCACCCGCAGCCGATATGTTTGAAATGGGTGTGGATGTGCAGGTACTCAAGCGCGGTACGATGTTTGCCATGCGTGCACGTCAACTTTACGACCTATATCGCCAATACCCAAGTATCGATGCTATACCTTTGGTACAGCGTCAACGCTTAGAAAAACAAGTGTTTCGCATGTCGTTGGCAGAGGTTTGGCAACGGACTGAAGCTTTCTTTCAACAACGTGATCTGCAACAATTGATCAAAGCCAAAGAAAGCCCCAAGCACAAGATGGCATTAATGATGCGTAGTTATTTGGGTCAAGCTTCTTTGTGGGCGCGCGATGGTCATGTGGATCGCAAAGTGGATTATCAAATCTGGTGTGGTTCTGCGATGGGTGCATTCAATGAATGGGCTCGTGGTAGTTTTTTAGAACGTTGGCAAGAGCGGACTGTTGTTTGCATCGCTTTGAATTTACTTTACGGCGCGGCTCGTGCTTTGCGCGTGAATGATTTACGTGTTCATGGTTATACTGGTTTATTGGCTATTTCTCCCCAAACTATCACTGAACTTGAGGTACCTGTTGATGCAACATAATGCTCCTATCGCCATTGTTGGCATGTCTTGTTTATTTCCTGGTTCTGAAAATGCGACCAGTTATTGGGCGAATATTCGTGAAGGTGTTGATGGCATTAGCGATATTCCTGAGACGCACTGGCGACCCGAAGACTATTTTTCTTCTGACCCCAAAAAACCTGATCATACCTATGCTAAACGTGGCGGCTTTATTCCTGTGGTTGAATTTGATCCGCTAGCCTTTGGTGTCTTACCCAATGCTTTAGAAGCAACGGATACATCTCAGCTTTTGGGGATGTATGTGGCTGCCCAAGCCTTGCGTGATGCGGGTTATGGTGAAGACAATGATTTTAACCGTGAAGCGGTGAGTGTTATTCTTGGTATCACGGGTGCTTTAGAGTTGGTGGTGAGTTTGGGCGCGCGTTTGGGTCATCCGCATTGGAAAAAAGCCTTGCATGATGCGGGTGTCGATGATGAGACCGCCGCAGATGTGGTTCAGCGCATTGGTGATGCTTACCCAGAATGGCAGGAAAATTCCTTTCCGGGTTTGCTTGGCAATGTGGTCGCAGGTCGGATTAGCAAGCATTTGAATTTGGGTGGCACAAACTGTGTGGTGGATGCTGCATGTGCCAGTTCGATGAGTGCGATGGAAATGGCCATGTTGGAATTGCAAGCAGGTAAAAGCAATATGGTGGTGTGTGGGGGTGCTGATACCTTCAATGATATTTTTATGTATATGTGCTTTAGTAAAACACCTGCATTATCACCCACAGGCGAAGTTCGCCCCTTTGATCAAGATGGCGATGGTACGATGTTGGGTGAAGGCCTTGGCATTGTGATCTTAAAACGCCTTGATGATGCCGTACGTGATGGCGATAAGGTGTATGCTATTGTGCGTGGAATTGGTTCATCAAGTGATGGCAAAGGCGGTGCAGTCTATGAGCCTAGCAGTGCGGGTCAGAAAAAAGCCGTACAGCGTGCTTATGAGCAAGCAGGCGTTGAGCCTAAAGATATTGATTTATTAGAAGCACACGGCACAGGCACCAAAGTGGGTGATGGCGTTGAACTGCGCGCCCTGCATGAGGTGTATGGTCAAGCCGATGCAGCATGGTGTGCATTGGGATCTGTTAAATCTCAAATAGGTCATACCAAAGCTGCCGCAGGTGTGGCGGGTGTGATTAAAGCTGCGCTATCATTGTATTTTAGAACCTTACCGCCTTCGATTAAGACACGTACACCTTTGCCTGCCTTACAGGCACAAGATACGCCTTTTTATTTGAACCGTCGTATGCGGCCGTGGCTGAAGGAAAAAGGTCGCCCACGTTTGAGTGCGGTGAGTGCTTTTGGTTTTGGTGGTAGTAATTTTCATATGGTTTTAGAGGAGCATGCCCCAACGCAACCTGATGTTGCTTGGGATGCAGAATTGGAACTACTGTTGCTTTCAGGTGCCAATACAGCGACTTTAAGTCAGCAGCTACAAGCTTTAGAGCAGTGCGAGCAGTGGTTTGACGCTGTGGCCTTATTGCGACAGTGGCGGCAAGATTTTGATGCAACACATGCGGTGCGTTTGGGTGCCTTGTGGTCTAAAACTGAACATAGCCCTCAACGTGTGGCTGATGTGCTTGCAGCACTACAGAAACAACAAAGCATGCCCAAGGGTGTGTTTCTTTCCACCACCGCTAAGGCAGGCAAGTTAGCCTTTTTGTTTCCAGGCCAAGGCTCACAATACACCCAAATGTTATTGGATATGGCGTGTCGCTTTCCCAAAGCATTTGATATTTTGGCTGAAATGGATGCCCAAGCCAATCAGTCCATTAGCAATAAACTTTATCCCAACAATCACTTTATCGACCAAAGCGCACAAGAAGAGGCTTTGCGTCAAACGGATGTGGCTCAGCCTGCATTGGGCGCGGTGAGTGCAAGTATGTTGGCCGTGTTGGACATTTTTAACCTGAAAGCCGACATGATGGCAGGCCATAGTTATGGTGAATTGGTCGCGCTCTATGCAGCGTCTTGTTTATCCCAAGAGGATTTTTGCCGCTTATCGGTGTTGCGTGGTGAACTAATGGCTTCTGTGCCAACTTTAGGTGGGATGTTGGCGGTGCGGGTAAGCCAAGAAAGGCTGCAAACCTTATTGATTCAGCATAATTTAGATTTGGTCATTGCCAATCGCAATGCACCGCAGCAAATGATTGTTTCGGGTGCAACGGCTGAAATTGAAAAAGCGGCATTGCTTTGTCAGCAAGTTGGTTTAAGTGCTGTGTCTTTACCTGTGTCTTCAGCCTTTCATTCACCCATGATGAGGGAAGCGGCCAATGCTTTTGCCGCTGCATTAGATGAAACGGTTTTTCAGCAAGAAACATGCCCAGTATATGCCAACATTCATGGTGATCCTTATCCCCAAGATGGCGCAGGTGTGCGCAATATTTTAGCGCAACAACTGGTCAATCCAGTGAAGTTTATGCAGCAAATTCAACGCATGCATGATGCTGGCGCACGTACCTTTGTTGAAGTGGGACCAAAGCAAGTTTTATCGGGTCTGGTGACACAAATCTTAGGGGATCAAGTCCAGTGTTTAGCCTTGGATTTAGGTGTTGATCAACCCGCTATGCAGGCTTTGGGTTCTGTCTTGGTACAGCTCAGTGTGGCGGGTTATAGTGTTGATCTATCGGCATGGAATCATGGTGTTGTTATCGCACCTGTCGAGAAAAAACGCATGCGTGTCAATGTGAATGGTGCCAATCATCTTGCCAAACGCCCTCAACGCCCTGTGCGTGCTAAAAAAGTTATGAAAGAAAACGTGATTGAGAAAGTGATCGAAAAAGTCATTGAAAAAGTAGTTGTGAAACAAAATAAGCCAGAAATAAGGAAGAAGCCTGTGGCGAAGACCCCTCCAACCGTCTCACCTGATGTGATGATGCAAGCCTTACAAAACACACAAGATAGCATTGGTGCATTGCAACGTATGCAAGAACATACGGCTCATCTCCATCAACAGTTTATGCAAAATCAACAATTGGCTAGCCAACAACTCCAGCAGTTGTTGCAACAGCAATCAGCGATGCTACATGGTCAGCCTTTGCCCAGTTTAGCCAGCAATGTTTTGATGCAAGAAGCACCTGTCTTGCCAAGTATTCAGCCCATGCCAGAACCTGTGATGCCCATGCCTGCACCACCCGTGCAACAGCCTGTGATGCCTATACCTGAAGTTCCTGCCGTGCCTGAGGTTCCTGTTGTTCCCGTAGCTCCAGTGGTTCAACAAGTTGCGCCTGTACCCGTTGCTGCACCAGTCGCAGCACCAGCCCCAGTCGTTGCAGCCCCCCCAGCCCCTGTGGCCGTTGCAAAACCTGCTGTTGTGGCCACACCTGAACCTCAGGTCGCACCTGTGCAAGCAGGTTCAGTGATTGAAGATGTGTTGTTGCAAACCATTGCTGAAAAAACAGGTTACCCTGTGGACATGTTAGAAATGACTATGAGCCTTGATGCTGATTTGGGTATTGATTCGATTAAGCGGGTAGAAATCCTTTCAGCCCTGCAAGAAGCTTTACCAGAAGCGCCCATGATTGAAGCCTCTCATTTGGGAACCTTGCATTCATTGGCTGATATTGCAGGCCATTTGGCGGGTTCAAGCGCAGCACCTGTGGCAGCTGTCAGTGCAGCTCCGACAGTGGTGGTCGCAGAAGTGGCCAGTCCAGTTGTGGACAACAAGATCGAAGACGTGTTGTTGCAAACCATTGCTGATAAAACGGGTTACCCTGTCGATATGTTGGAAATGCAAATGAGTCTTGATGCTGATTTGGGCATTGATTCTATTAAACGTGTGGAAATTCTTTCTGCATTGCAAGAAGCCTTGCCTCAATCGCCTGTGATTGAAGCCTCTCATTTGGGAACCTTGCATTCATTGGCTGATATTGCGGGTCATTTGCAAGGTAACACACAAAAAAAAAACTAATACGACTTCCGCTTTCTCTTAGGCAGCTAGATGCGAGTATGCAGCAGCTGCCTATTCCAAAGGGAAACATTTATATCAATAGCTGTTCAAGCTTGACTGAGCGTTTGCAAATGCAATGGGCTTTGGCGGGTTATGATGTCATTTTAATCGACCTAGAGGCACTGCCAGAAGCATTGGATGCTGGCGTGCTGTTGTTGATGAGTCCGCTTAATTATTGCGATGACACCTTTTTACTTCAGGCTTTTGCATGCTTGCAATGGGCTGCCACAAGTTTACGCCAGAATCGTGGTTGGTTTGTGACCATGAGTGTGCAAGATGGTCAGTTTGGCTTTAATAATAGTCGTCAGCCTTTGGCCGCTGGCTTGGCTGGTTTAAGTAAAACTGTCAGCCATGAGTGGCCAGAAGTGCGTTGTCGTGCCATTGATATCAGTGCGGATGTTGAAATGCCGCTGTTGTTGCAGGAAATTTTTGCAGATGATGCCTTGATAGAAGTGAGCTTGCATCAAGGTCAGCGTTATCAACCAATATTAAAGTTTGAAGCCACGCAAGCACGCCCACAAGTCCTGCATGCACCTTTAAAACAAGGTGATGTGGTGCTGGTCTCAGGTGGTGCACGTGGTGTCACGGCACAGGTGTGCAAAGCCTTGGCCGCAGCCTATCAGCCTCAGTTGGTGTTGTTGGGTCGTAGTCCGATATCGGATGTTTTAGATGATTGGCCTATGGATAAATTGGCGTTAAAACAAGCGATCATGCAAGACGCAAGAGATCAAGGGCAGAAAATATCCCCCCGTGACCTCACAAAAACAGTGGATGCTATTTTAAATCAACGTCAAATGCAGCAAAATATGCATGCGATGCGCCAAGTAGGTGCGAGCGTGACTTATTTACAAGTGGATATGTGCGATGAAAAAGCCGTCATTGAAATGGTGCGTGATGTGCGCCATCGCTGGGGAACGATTTCAGGTGTGGTGCATGGTGCGGGTGTGTTGGCAGACCGTTTGATTGAGGATAAGACCGCCGAACAATTTCAACGTGTTTACAATACCAAAGTCCAAGGTTTGCGTTCATTCTTGGATGCGACCATTGCCGATGATTTAAAGGTCTTGGTGTTGTTCTCATCATCCACAGCTCGTTTCGGGCGTAAAGGTCAAATTGACTATGCTGTGGCCAATGAAGTGATGAATAAAATGGGGCAGCAATACCAACAGAGACACCATGATTGTCGGGTGGTTTCTGTGAATTGGGGGCCGTGGGATGGTGGTATGGTCACACCTGCCTTGAAAGAGCTTTTTGCAAGCGAGGGCATTGGGGTGATTGATCAACAAGCGGGTGCTGATTATTTGGTGAATGAATTGCAATGCCAAGGCCAAACAGAAGTGGTGATTTTGGGCAAACGTGAAGAAAGTATTCGCCAACAGATCGACCTTTCGATTGAAAGTCACCCCTTTTTAACTTCACATCAAATCAATGGTCATGCTGTGTTGCCTATGGCGATCATGCTTGAATGGTTTGTGGCCATTGCTGGGCGTGCGAGTGTGTATTTAGATGTTTGTGTGGTGAAAAACTTTCAAGTGCTTAAAGGAGTCACCTTAGTGGCAGGTGAGCATATAGCTTTAGAGATTAAAGCCACAGGTTCAGAGATGACGTTAAAATTAGAAATGCATAGTGCCAAAGGTTTGCACGTGCGTGCAGATGTGCTTTTAGGTTCGTATCGGACTAAAAATGCCATGTTGGAGCTTCAGCATCTCACCAGCATGAGTCATGACCCTTATGCTAAAAAAGAATTGTTTCATGGCCAATGCTTTGCCGTCTTGGATCAAGTTGAGTTGGGTGAAAGCGGTGCGATCGCGCTACTGAATCCACAAGACTTACCTTGTGACTGGATGCAAGACTGTGTGAGCAACCGTTGGCAAACATCACCGCTGGCTGTGGATGCCGCCTTTCAAATGGCCATTCTCTGGTGCTGGCAACAATATGGCATGCCTTCATTGCCTTCATCCTTCACCCATTACGAACAATTTAAAGCATTCCCCCAACAGCTTGAAGTACGCTTGCAAGTGGTGTCACATCAAGCCAATCAAATGACGGCCAACATTGAGTTTGTCGATATGGATGGTGGCTTGATTGCCCGCATGGAAGGCTATGTTTGCACCATGAGCGAAGGTTTGAAAAAGGTGTTTTTGCAGGAGTCTTAAGCTTGGATGGAAAAATTGAAAAGTGATTTTATTTTTATTCCCTCATCTTGCGGGTGAGGGAATAAAATAAGTATTTTAAAAGTATTGGTTAGTAGGGTTGTTTGATATGAAATTACCACGCTATATAGACGTTAGATTTTGGAAGTTAGGAGCGAAGAAAGACAAAAAATAGGATGGAAGCCCGACCCCGACCCCAATTTCGCGATAAAAAGACCACGGGAGTGACGGACTTTTTTATCATTGGATGACCGAAAAACGTTTTACCTCAACTGATTCAAACAATCCGTCGCTGCAAGTTTATAACACTCCGCTAACGTGGGGTAGTTGAACACATTGTGTACCAAGTCTTCTACCGTTCCATGCAGGTTCATCACAAGCTGACCAATATGAATCAATTCGCTCGCTGACTCACCCGCGATATGCACACCCATAATTTCTTTTGTCTGACGCAAGACGTTTAACTTCAATAAACCCGTGGCATCACCAATGATTTGACCTCGCGCACTTTCTTTAAACCAGCCACGACCCACCACATAATCCGCGCCTTCTTCTTGCAGTTGTTTTTCTGTCTTGCCCACAGAAGAAAGCTCAGGAATCGTATAAATCGCCATGGGCATATTGCTATTCATCGCCGATGATGCGGTACCAAACGCATGTTGGGCAGCCATGCGCCCTTGCTCCATACCCGTGGAAGCCAACGATGGTCGGCCAATAAGATCTCCCACCGCATAAATATGCGAAACCGAAGTTTGAAAGTGAGCATTCACATCAATCCAACCCTTCGTCGCTTCCACACCCGCATGCTCAATCTGTAACGATTGAAAGTTTGGCTCCCGACCTTGGGCATACAACAACACATCCGAATACATTTTTTCACCGCTTTCGAGCGTGGTGCAAATGCTTCCCTCTTCTTTTTGAATGGAGGCACAACGGCTGTTCATCCTAAAAGACACACCCATGCAGTCCATCTCATGGGTTAACACATCCACCACATCCTTACTCAAATACGAAAGAATCTGAGAGTGTGAATCCACCACCTGTACTTGCACACCCAAGGCTGCAAACATCGAGATAAACTCACACGCAATAACGCCGCCACCCACCACAAGCATCGATTTTGGCAAATGCTGTATTTTTAAGATTGAGGTGGAATCCAGTACGGTGAGTTTATCAAAAGGGACATCGCTCGGTCTGCGTGGCCGTGATCCTGTGGCCAAAATAATCACATCTGCCGTCCGCAACTTACTTTCATGGTTGTCTTTGCCTATTTTTAGGGTGTGTTCATCGACAAACGATGCATTGCCCGGAATCAGAGAAACACCACTACGCATCAATTGTGTGAGAATGACCGATTCTTGCTGTGCAATCACCATGTCCTTGCGATGAAGAGCTTCGGATAAAACCCCATGTTGCTGAGGATTGGGGGAAAGCACACCACGCATCCCCCGTCGACCCAAACGAGAGGCCATATAAGAAACTTCACGCAAGGCTTTGCTAGGAATCGTGCCTGTTTGCAGCCCCGCACCACCAATGCGTTCTTTGCGCTCCACCATGCCCACTCGTTTACCCATTTGGGCGGCACGCAGTGCGGCATGCTGCCCAGCAGGGCCTGAGCCAATCACGAATAAATCAAAGTCTGCCATTTTCCCTCTCCCATGATCCTCTTATTGCACCATCACCACATCGCAACTATCCAAAAGAAAACGCAGTAATGTCGAGGAGCCTAGCCTCATTTCGTGCGCAGCTCCAAATGGCGTTCATCATTCGTTCTTAGCATGCCAATGGATGGACCCCCACTTTTTCTTTCCATATCGATGGTGAGTCACCCCCTTTGGTTGAAATGGATCACGTTTGAAGGAATAATGAGTGTCGTGAAGAAATTGAATTGGGGTTGTCTGTTTCTTGGATGGACAGATCGGAAAGGCGGCAAACCCTAATGGTTACCAAAGCCTTCACTTATTAAGGACAAACTAATGATGAATTTAATTTCTGAAAATGATGCGCGAAAAATTGCGAATCGATATTTATTGGAACTGGAGGGAAAAATTGGGGAGTCTTTACAGTTTACTAATATAGTGAATTAAAAATAGATTTACTGTAACTACTCAGCCATAGAAAAAACAAAAAGTTTCTTTAATATCAATGAGATAAGTAGAAACCATTATTTTGATGGTCAAGCTAAGAGAAAAGCTAAGTTATTGAAATATATAGCTATTAATTTTAACCGTGAATCTTTAATGTGTTTTTAAAAAGGACTGTTTCCTTTAAAAACAATGACTTAGTATGGATGAGTAGTTACAAATCACCTTTAATACTGCACCTTAAACCATTCTTATGAATTAATTGTAGGCATGCTTAAAGGTTCCGTTTTTAGAGTGATCCCCAGCTCAAATGACGATACTTGATAAGCAATGCTTCGATACCTTCAACGGGGGTTTCAGCACTCATGCTGAGGAGTTCGTTGGCCGCAACTTCCAAAGGAATATGATCAGCGCAATCAGTGATGTATTGACGAATACGCAGGGCGCTAAACCATCTTAAGAAACGTTTTTTAAAGGTGCTGGTGTTGCTCACACGTTGGCGCATGTCTGTGATTTCTTCTCGAAAACCATAGTTAGCCAGAAAGTTTTCCAAGCGTATTGGCAGCACGATCTCTTGGCTAAATAAAAGATCCAATTGAGAGAATAAACAAGCCAGATCTTGGTAGACTTTAGGGTGGGTGACCATGCGTGTGCTGTGTTCATCTTGTATCCATGTTTGCAGGGCTTGGCCTGTACCAAAAGGGACGCGGAAAGAAATGCGTGATGATGGGTAAACACAAGCTTTTCTTAAGGTGGCCACATCACCAAGATCAGCTACTTTATGTAAAAAATAAAAGTCCTCTCCAGCTTGACGGCGATTCATGCCACCTTGGGCAGCATAAGCATGGGCGGAGACGGCAAAGCAAGAACCTATGGTGTGAAAAGCATGGGGGTATTGTGCCAACTTCAAGCCTTGCACATGGTATAAAATGTCTATCTCATAGAGTTGGATGGCTTGTTTGTGGCGTGTGTTCATGCCTTGGGTGTCATGCTGAAAAGGTATGACGCATGCTTTGTGCTGCTTTTCTTGAAAGTGTTGCCAAATATCAACGAGGTATTGGCCATGCACATCACAATCAGCATCTAGGCTGACGATGATGCCATCTTTTTTTCCACAAAAGACGAAGCGACGAATGGCTTCATCCATACCTAGTTTCCTCGCCAAGCCAACACCTGCATGTTTTTTTGCTAAGTTATCAACATGAATCGCATGTATTTGTAGGTGATCTTGATTCAAGTCAGCTTGTTCAATGGTGCGTAAAGATGCGTTGTTTTGTGCTAAAATAGTCACCTCATCATGCGATCCTGCATTGATCACCACGATGATTTCCACGGCACAAGGTGGTTTTTGGCACGCCAGTATGGCGTGCAACGGTTTTAAAATATTGGGTTCGTTTTGGCAGGGAATGACGATTATTAAACCGAGTTCTGGCTGTGGTGCTACGATGACTTGTGCGCTGTTGGCAGCGTAACGTTCTAAATAACGGTGTAAAAAAGAAGACATGCTGTGTTAGCATATCGCCCAAAAGCATCGAGGCAAGCATGGCTAAGAAACGTATTGATTTGTATTTTAAAACTGACCCCGCGTGGGTTGAGGTTGCGACCCAAGATATGGCAAAGCTTTTGGCCGACCATGCGAACTGTGAACGCAAGGCTTCAGCGATGGCGACGAGCCTGATCATGAAGTACCGTGATCGTCCAGCAATTATTGAGCCCTTGATTGCCTTGGCCATCGAAGAGCTTGAACATTTTAAACAAGTTTATGCGTTAATGAAAGCAAAAAACATGCCTTTGCGCGAAGATATGAAAGATCCTTATGTGAAACAGTTGATGAAGCAAGTTCGCCTAGGTCGGGATGAAGCTTTCTTGGATCGTTTGTTGATTTGCTCGGTGATTGAAACCCGCGGTGCAGAACGCTTTCAATTATTAGCCAATGGCCTTGAAGAAGAAGCGATGCGTTGTTTTTATCGTGACTTATGGGCGGCAGAAGCACGGCATGGTGATTTGTTTGTTGAACTGGCCTTGATTTATTTTGATGAAACATTGGTCAACCAGCGTTTGCATGAAATCGGTCAAGCTGAAGGTGATATTGTGCGTGATTTACCGTGGGCCTCTTCGTTTCATTGATTTTTCATGGCGCTGAAACTTGCGTCGGATAAGCGTATTCAGCTGAAAGGGAGTGCTATGCTCAAACGTGTTGTTTTTATTGTTGTCATGATGTTTGGCTTTGTTCAATTGAATGTTGATGTATGGGCTGAAAGCCTGAATAATTT
This sequence comes from Mariprofundaceae bacterium, assembly GCA_030950585.1. Lineage (GTDB taxonomy): Bacteria > Pseudomonadota > Zetaproteobacteria > Mariprofundales > Mariprofundaceae > JAUZRG01. The sequence goes on from JAUZRG010000003.1 coordinate 61,773, forward strand.
AGATTATGAGCCTCTTCAACCATTGCAAGCACCAGAAGAAAGTTTGATACTACAAAAGAAGCGCGCTTTGGGTAAAAGGTTGTTTCATGATGTTCGTTTATCTGGAAATAATTCTGTAAGTTGTGCGCATTGCCATATTTTGACGGCGGGAGGAGTGGATGGATTGCCCTTGTCATCTGGTATGAAAAATCAGCATACCATACGCAATACGCCCACTGTTTTCAATGTCAGTCTGAATATGCATCAATTTTGGGATGGACGCGCAAAAGACCTAAAGGCTCAGCTGGATGAGGTGATTGGTAGTTCTTTTGAAATGAACAGTGACTGGCCTTCTATTCAAAAGAAATTAATCAAAGATAGAGACTATAAAAAGCGTTTCCATGCATTGTATGACGATGGTTTAACCATTGCCAACATGAAGCACGCGCTGATTACATTTGAAGAAAGTTTAATCACAACGGGTTCTCGTTTTGATCGTTACTTAAAGGGTGATAAACAAGCGATTAACGTGAATGAGTTAAAGGGTTATCAGATTTTTAAGAGCTATGGTTGTGTGGCTTGTCATCAAGGCGCAAATGTGGGTGGTAATTTGTTTCAGAAAATGGGTGTTTTTAAAAGTTACTTTGACCCTTATGCAGCGGAAGAAAGTGACCTAGGACGTTTTTCTATCACAGGTAAAGA
>JAUZRG010000030.1 GCA_030950585.1 Mariprofundaceae bacterium
CAACAAAGCTTTTCAATCGGGTCTGACACAAGCACAAATTGCAGGGATGTTTGACCTTGATTTAGCGCAAGTTGAAAGGCTGCTCAAATAATATTGAATTTCATGAGTATCTGTTAAGTAAACAACATTGGTTTGATAAATCCCCCTTAATCCCCCTTTTTCAAAGTGGGAAGACAAGATTCCCTCCTTTGGCAAAAGAGGGGGAGGGAGGATTTTCTAACAAAAGTTCATTTTATCAAAGTATGTTTTAAAAAAAAGTTCGTTGGCAATCGCCCACAAATGATGGGGTTTTGGAGTATGAAATGAATCAAATGATTGGACGATGGATATTTTTTAGCTTTTATTTTTGTTATGCTGGCTTAAGTCAAGCTGAGGAAGCTGGGTTGGCTGCTGCTTTGCATTCAACCATTGCGCTGCATCCTGCGATGCATGGTAAACAAGCTGAAATTGAGGCCAAAGAATTTGCTGCCGATAGTGCGCGTGCGCAGCGTTATCCATCCATGAGTAGTCAATTGGGTCGGCGTGGTAAGAATAATGTGGCGACATTGGTTGTGCGCCAACCGATTTGGGCTTTTGGCCGTATTGACCATACGATTGCCTATGCCGATGCCGATAAAAAAGTGAATGAACAAGATTTTCTGCGTGTGAAACGACGACTTCTGGAAGATACCGCTGTGGCTTATGCGGTCATGGAAGGGATGAATATGCGTTTGGATGTTGCCATTGAAAACGTCGATGCGCATGAGAAGTTGCATCAGCAGATTCAACGACGATACAAAGGTAAGCTGGCTTCAAAAACCGATGTATTGCTTGCGGCGGTGCGTTTACGCCAAGCACGCGCACAGGTATTGCGTGTTCAGGGTGAAAAGCACATTGCTTTGGATGACTTACAGGCGTTAACACAGGTTGCGATTGATACTTCAGAAAAAGTGAGTGATAGCTTTCGTCATTTAGACAATATCCATGATATTGAAGGATTGGCAGCGCAACAAGATGCAACGGTTCAGTATAAAAAGCAGTTGGTTGATCTTGCTTTAAAAAATATTGGTCAGGTGCGCAGTGCAGCCATGCCAACGGTGTATGTACAAGCGGAGCGTAACTTTAATGCACCAGGTTATGCCCGAGGCACAAACTACAGTGTGATGGTGGATGGTAACTTAGATGGTTTTGGTTTGGCTGTGTTTGGTCGGACGAGCGCTGCACGGTCACAACTTGAAGCTGCAAAACGAGACTTGGACTCCACACGCAATGATATTCGCCGCAAAGTCAAAACACTGATGAATAACCGTGGTATGCAAGCATCATTAATGGAAGGTATTGGTCTTGCAGTGGATGATTTACAAGTCACCTTAAACTCTTATAACCGACAATATGGTGCTGGTTTTAAAGCATGGTTGGAAGTTTTGAATTTACAGCGTGAACTGAGCGATCAGAAAACCATGCTGGCTCAAGCAAAAAGTGAATGGTTGATTCAGACCTTAAGAATTCAGGCGATGACAGGTTTATTAGATCAAGTCAGCGCGAAGGAAAAGTGAGAACATCGTGACAGAAGCATTAGCCCCGATTGACATTTCAAAACAAGCGATCCCCCAAACGTTGTTGCAACTTTTACTGACGAAAATGCATGTCGGTGTGAATGTGAAAAAGTTTGAAGAAGCCTGTCATAAGGTTAAAGATGACTTTGCAGAAGTCTCTTTGACTGAGCGTTTGCATATGGTGATGGCTGAGGCACAAGTGCGTGGTGTTCGCCCATCTCAATTGTTATGGCGACGTTTTGATCAACGCTGTTTGCCCGCGCTTGTCAGTCAACAAGGCAATTGGTTGCTGGCTGAGCGTTCAGAGGACGGTGTGGTTTCTTTTCAGGATAGCGATGGCAATGCTGTGCTTTGTTCGGATGCTGATTTACAAGATGCTGTGGTGTTGTGGTTACAAGTACGCAAACGACCTGACAGAAATTCCTTTTGGCAGTTTACAGGCAATATTGCCGCAGGTTTGATTTTTAAAGAGTTGTTTCGTGATAAAGCATGGTTACTCAATATCTTGGTTGCGACAGTGATGGTGAATTTGTTGGCGATTGGTACCTCTATTTTTGCCATGCAAGTGTATGATCGTGTGGTTCCTACGATGGCCTATGCCACACTCACGACCTTAACAGCGGGTATGTTTATTATTGTTGTGTTGGATTGGTATCTTAAAACTGTGCGTGCACGCATATTGGATAGCGTGTCTTGTGAAGTGGATAAGCGTGTCACCCAACAAGTGTTTGATCACTTATTACACCTACAACTTGATATGCAACCGCGTAGCCTTGGCACGTTGGCAGCACAAGTAGGCGGGTTGGATTCGGTGCGTCAGTTCTTTTCTTCAGCCATTATTTTTACGCTGGTTGATTTGCCTTTTGCGATGATGTTTATTGCCTTTATTATGCTCATTGGTGGCTTGGTTGGCTGGGTCTATATTTTATTGTTACCTGTTGCTTTATTGCTTGGGATCATCACCCAAATACGCTTAAGGAAGCTTCTGCGCACACAAATGACACGGGTGAACGAACGTCAAGGTTTGTTGGTGGATACCATTCGTGGGGCAGAATCTATTCGTGCGAATAATGCCACGTGGCGTTTTTCTGAAGAGTGGCGCGCCATTAGCATATCCATTGCACGTTATAACTTACGACAAAAAGCCGTGAGTAGCTTTTCTTCGGTCAGTACCGCCAGTTTATCGACGATGGCTTATGTGTCTGCTGTCGTGGTGGGTGTGGGTCAGATTGAGCAAGGTGTGTTAACCATGGGTGGCTTGATTGCCTGTAGTATCTTAGGTGGACGTGTGATCGCACCTATTGCTGCCAGTGTGCAACACATTGCCCAGTGGCAACAGGTATCTGAATCCTTGCATATGGTGAATCAAATTCTCAAACTCAATGGTGAACGTCGAAAAGAACAAACCTTATTGTTATTGGATGATATTCCTCAGTCGATGGCCTTAGAGAAAGTGCGTTTTTCCTATCCAGATTCCCCCATTAAGCAAGTGAATATCTCTTCGTTGAATATTCAAGCGGGTGAACGCATTTTATTATTGGGGCAAGTGGGTTGTGGTAAATCAACCTTACTAAAGATCTTGGCAGGCTTATATCGACCTTCCGAAGGTCGGGTTCGTTTGGGTAATGCTGATTTATGGGAAATAGATCCACAGGTGATCGCAAGTCACCTTGGTTATTTACCACAAACGGTTCACCTTTTTAAAGGTACGTTGCGTAGTAATTTAAGTCTTTCGGGTGCGGTGGGCGATTCACGCTTGTTGGAAGTGGCGCATGACCTTGGTATTGATCACATTGCATCAGGTAGCCCCTTAGGTATGGATTTAGAAATCAGTGAAGGTGGAGAAGGTCTTTCAGGTGGGCAACGTCAGCTGGTTGCGATGGCGAGGATCCTTATTTCTCGTCCTAAGATTTGGTTATTAGATGAGCCAACAGCATCTTTGGATGGGGAGAGTGAATCGAGAGTTTGGCAGGTCTTGCAAGCCGCGTTGCGACCTGAGGATATTTTGATTGTTTCGACGCACCGCCCGATGGCTGCTGCAACGTTTACCAATCGCGTTATTGTGATGCATCAAGGTGAAATAGTGCGAGATGGAAAACCTGAAAGCATTATCCCTCAGCTCATGAACCAACAGCCAGCGAATCCAAGCAAAGATAATGTTGGACATACTGTGAAGAGAGGACGTGCCATCGATGTTATATGAAACAGCAGGTGATCATGAGTTGGATCCAAGCATTAAACGTTTAGAAAATTTTCACCGCCGTGGCTCTGGTTTTGTGTTATGGGTTGTTTTTCTGGCTTTAGCTTCTTTTGTGGTATGGTCGATGTCTTTTCGCATTGATGAAGTGGCGAATGCAACGGGTGAGGTGATTGCCAGTAGTCGTGTGCAAGTGATTCAAGCCGTAGATGGCGGTGTTTTAGCTGAATTGCGGGTGTGGGAAGGTGATCGGGTGAAAGTGGGTCAAGTCCTTGCAACGTTGGATCAAGGGCGTGTTCAGGCCGCTGTAGCAGAAGTACAAGCACGCTTGTTTGCCCTAAAGGCTAAAAGTGTGCGTTTAAAGGCTGAAGTGACAGAGAAAAAGTATTTAAAATTTTCGGATGATATTCAATTGCATGCCGCTGAAACCGTTGTGGTTGAAAAAGCATTGTTTCAACAGCGTAAAAGAGGCTTGCGTGAAGATTTGGGAACTTTGCGTGTCGCTGTTTCCTTGGCCAAAGAGCACCTTGCTTTGGTTGAAGAGCTCTTGCGCTCGGGTGATGTGAGTCGTTCAGAATACTTGAACTCCAAACGCTCTTTAAATGAGGCCAATGCCAAGCTGATGAGTCGGCGCAACCGCTTCTTTGAAGAAGGTCGCACAGAACACACCACCGTTGAAGATGAAATCGCGCAAAATGAGCAAATTTTGATGCAAAGAAAACAGCAGCTTGATGCTTGTGTGTTTGTTTCCAAGGTCTCGGGTGTGGTGAAGAATATTAGCATGACAACCTTAGGCGGGGTATTGAGAGCGGGTGAAGAAATCATGCAAATCATCCCTGTTGATGATAAGTTGATTGTGGAAGCCAAAGTGACACCTTCTGATATTGCTCGTATCCATGAAGGTTTAGCGGCCAATATTCGTTTTGATCCTTTTGATTATACCATTCATGGTAGTGTTGCAGGGAAGGTGGTGTATGTCAGTGCGGATACACTCAAAGAAGAAACATCACGCGGCGTGGAAATTTATTACCGTGTGCATATTGTACCGAGTCAACTACCTGTGAGAACCAGTACGGGCAAAGAACTCGAAATTCTACCCGGTATGACGACGCAAGTTGATATTCGCACGGGTGATCGGACATTGTTTGATTTCTTATTGAAACCGTTACGTAAAACGTTATCAGAGTCTTTTGGCGAGCGTTAAGATGGTGTTGAACAGAAGTTAAGAGCCGTTGTGCTCTTAACTTTGCATTGATGCGCATATACGGGGGTATATGCGCATTTTTTATGAATAACCTGATGTTACGCACAGTCGCGTCTTTCCCGAAGTCTTTTATCGGGTATCCACATCAACTAAAAAAATGGATTGGTCTGATAAATCCCCCTTGATCCCCTTTTTCCAAAGTCACTATCATTAAGTTAAGGCTCAAAAGCACGCTATCGTTCCCATCGCTCCTGCGTGGGAATGCCTACGATAATCAGCAGAAACGACATTGTATGGAATCAAGAAAGCCTGATTGAGCAAGAAAAAAGAACATGAAGCAGTGAGCTTTTCCAAACGTTTGTAGGTCATGGTGGCTAAGGTATGCATACCTTAGCAGGAACGTGTGGAACGAGATAAAATAGACCTTAACGTAATGGCAGTTCTTTTCCAAAGTGGAAAGAAAAGACATCCTTCTTTGGCGTAGGAAGCTTAGAGTGAATGCTCTAAGCAAGGTTGTTTGATTGGATCTGTATTATGGAAATATTTTCTGGTGCAAGTACGGTGATGTTCACGCCTCGGTGTAGAAAATCGCAAGTTCTTGTTTCAATCGCTAATGCTTAAGAAACCAAACAATGCCCCAACCGATAGCCAAAGAGATCATACCGAATAAGCGAATTTGTGAAGCAGGCATTGCAATGATTTGAATCAATGCCTGCTTCATTTGTTGTGGAAATAAGCTGTATAAAAAACCTTCAATGACAAGCACAAGGCCACAAGCTATCCACAGTTCATGCATGTTTAGCGGTTTGAGCCTTTGAAATAATCAAAGAACTCTGAATCAGGTGAAATGACAAGTCGTGTGCCTTCACCTAAAGATGCGCGATACGCTTCCAATGAGCGCATAAAGCCATAAAAATCAGGTGATTTTTCATGTTCTTTCACATAAATGGCGTTGGCTTTTGCTTCTGCTTTACCACGAATGATTTCAGACTTCTTATAAGCTTGTGCATGTAGAACCTTCACTTCTTTATCTGCTTGGGCGCGAATTTCCTTGGCGGCTTCTTCACCTTCAGAGCGATATTCTTTAGCAATACGTTGACGTTCCGCTTTCATACGTAAAAAGACCGCATTGGAGTTTTCACTGGGAAGGTCAGCACGTTTAATGCGAATATCAACAATCTTGATGCCAAATTTTTGCACATCGTGATCAGCCAACTTCAGGATTTTCTCAGTCAGTTCGCGGCGTAAAGTGAGGTCTGCACCACCTGAAACGATTTCTTGAAGGGTATGTTGACCTAAGACTTCGCGCACTTTACCTCGAACGACATCTTCCATCCGCATCGCAACACCTTGTTGGGTTTGTGCGGTTTGATAGACGATTAGAGGGTCTGTGATCAGCCAGCGAGTGTAGTTATCCACTTCAATGGTTTTTTTGTCTTTGGTAATGACTTCATTGGGATTGGCATCTTGAATCAATAGACGTTTATCGAAATGTTTCACATCTTGCCAGAACCATTTGAAATAAAGGCCAGCTTCACTGGTCATGGTGTCAGCTATCTTAAATAAATGATCAGGATCAAGTTTGTTTTTAACCGTGATAGTTTCACCAAAGCTAAATACAATGACTTGTTCACGCTGGTCAACAATATAAGTGCTAAGCGATATGCCCCATAGTACGACCATGAGGACAATCGCGATTAAATTACTGTTTAGGTTCATGTTATATCCTACTACTTGGCTACTTGGCCAGTTTTGGGTGTGAGTGGTAGGTATGGCACCATGTGGTTGGCAGTTTCATTACCAATGATGACCTTATCACTGTTGCGCATGACTTCTTCCATGGTTTCTAGGTATAAACGTTTGCGTGTGACTTCAGGTGATAGATTATATGCTTCTAACATGCTGGCAAAACGTTTGGATTCACCTTTAGCGTGATCAATGCGTTCGTTGCCATAAGCTTCAGCATCCAAGACCATTTTCTTGGCTTCACCACGAGCGTTTGGAATAACCTTGTTGGCATGGGTTTGAGCTTCGTTTTTAGCACGTTCACGATCTTCACGTGCACTGGCCACATCTTTAAACTCTTGAATGACCCGTTCTGGTGGCTGTACATCTTGTAGTTTGACCGTCGTTACTGTCAGACCTGAGTAATAGTCATCAAGGATGCCACTAATTAAGGCTGCAACTTCAATTTCTACTTCCGCTTTCTTAGTGGTCAACACATCATCAATGATAGTGCGACCAATAATTTCACGCATGGCACTTTCAGATGCATCACGCACAGTTTTGACAGGATTGTCGATATTGAATAACGCATCTTTTATTTTTTTGACTTTGTATTGTACCACAAAAGATATATCAACAATATTTTCATCTTTGGTCAACATCAGAGATTCTTTTAAAATATCTCGTGAGCGACCTTCGCCCATGCTGCGAAAACCAATTTCCAAACGTTGCACTTGGGTTACAGGTAGTTTCTCAACAACGGCTAGTGGGTAAGGTAAGTGCCAATGCAAACCGGGTGATGTGGTTTCATTATATTTACCAAGGCGTAATACCACAGCTTCTTCGTCTGGAGCTACTTTATAAAAGCCCGAAGAGAGCCAGCCTAGAAAGATGACGGCGATGAGAAGAAGTACCAAAACATTGGGTACACCACCGCTGCCGTTTTTATTATTAGAACCACCACCAGAACCAAATTGGTTTTGAAAGCGTTCTTTAAGTCTTTTAATCACATCATCCATTTCGGGTGGTGATTCGTCTGGGTTTTTCTTTCCCCAAGGATTCTGGTTCTGGTTGTTCCAGGGCATCCACATCTCCTGATTCTTATTTCTGGTTGCGGATTCTAACCAGATATTTAATCTAAAGCCCATTTATTTTATACCATGATTTTTAGTGAGGCATCGTTTCAGTTCTTCGTGCAATCATGTTCATTGCTTTATATTGGCTAATATTGTGATGTGCGCGTTGGTTCTTGATGCTTGCCTTTGCTTTTGGTTATTGGGTTGGATGTGTTTATGACAACGTTATTTCGTTGGGTTTTTTATGGTTTTTTGAGTCGAGTGATCGGAACAATGCTCGCTTTGCTTGTAATTTTTGTCATTATTGAGTCATTTGATAAGAGTCGTTATCTCGGTCAAGGCTTAACATTACCTCTTTTGATTGAGTATTTATTGCTTAAATTGCCCTTGATGGTGCAAGAGCTCATGCCTGTGGTGGTTTTATTGGCTTGTAGCTTATTGGTCACTGAGCTTTCACGTAATAACGAGATGGTTGCATTGCGTGCTGCGGGAATTGGTCTTACGAAGGTTCTCACCCCGCTATTATTGGCGGCTTTACTTTGTTCATGTGTCAATATTGCCATGAGCGAATGGATTACCCCTGTGACTAACCAGCGTCTTGATCGCATTGAACAAGTGAACATTCGTCATTTACCTGAAAAAAATCATGGCACGCAATGGCTAAAAGAAGAAGGACGTTTTTATCGCCTACAACCCTTAGAGAAAGACCAATTTCAGCTAACTATGATTGAAACAGATGAAGAAGGTGGCTGGTTAAAGCGTGTGGAAGCCACGCATGCAATATTTAATAATCAGCAATGGTTGTTAAAAAATGTGGATATTAGTTCACCTGCGGCAACGGAGGGTATGCGTGTACAACACTTTGATAAATACACCCTTGATTCTAAAATCACACTGCAAAGTGCTGAACAGCCAGACCCGAGTTATATGAACTTCTTTGAATTGTGGCGTTATGCCAGTGACCTAGAGCGGGCAGGCTTATCTTCATTGTCTTTTGAACTGTCTTTGCAACAGAAGCTCACCAAACCACTCAGTTGCTTGGTGATGATTCTGTTGGCTTTTGCTTTGTGTATTCATATGTCGGATCGCCACGGCAAGGTAGTATGGTATTTAATCGTCTGTATTGCACTGGGTCTTTTTCTCTATGTTGGAGCCAATGCAACTGGTTTTATTGCTCTTTCAGGTCAAATGCCCGTTGCCTTTGCAGCATGGTTTCCCAATATGTTTTTTGCAGGCTTGGCAGGCTTTATCTTTTTGCATCGCGAGGGGTATTAGGACTCTGATGTTAGGCGGTTATAGTTAAATGTTATTGGCTTTTTAATAGGTGCTTTTGATGAGGGAAGTGATATAAAAAGTATAGAGAAAAACGGGTGGTATATGAAAGTTGAAAAACTTAAAAAATCTGAATTAGATGCGTATTGTAAAGGGTTAGGCGTTTATATTAAAGGAGCCACAAGAGCTGATCATATTGCCGCTATATACCAGTCTCGTAGAACTGAAATTGATAAAGCCATCGAATCTGGCAATGGTTTGAAATTGTTGGAATACAAGGTTAATGAATTAGCTGATGAGTACGCATATAACTTAAAAGATAAAATCATAAACCGTCGTGAAGACATGCAGGAAGATAATAATTCCCACCATTTAATATATAATGTGCTCGGTATTTCTAATAATGAAGGTTTTTTGATCGATGAATATCAAAATACAGGTCGTTTTTTATATAAGTATGCTGGTTCATTTGTGGAAGAAGCTGCTTCACTTTGTCTTCTCTTTGCCAATCCTAATGGTGAAAAAGTAACTGTAGAAAACACACAAGGACAAAAACCTAGGACATTTGAAATAGATTTTCTAAATGGTCGTGATGCCATTGAATTAAAGTGGCGTGATGCGACGACGGATGGCGATCATATTACAAAAGAGCATACAAGAGTTCAGGTGATAAGAAAACATGGATATAGACCCATTCGGGTGATGTTTTATTACCCTCAAAGAAAACAGGCCATTAAAGTTCAAGAGTGTTTAGAAACACTTTATCATGGTATTGGTGGAAAGTATTATGCGGGTGATCAAGCTTGGGAGTATCTTTATCGAGTTAGTGGTTATGATCTAAAGTCAATTTTGATTCACATTGTGCAAAGTAGAAATGATGAGTCTACAAATGATTAATCAAATATTTCAAGGTGACTGCCTAGATCAAATGCAGTGCATTGAAAAAGGATCGCTTGACCTTATTTATCTTGATCCGCCCTTTTTCACAGAAAAAAAACATATTTTAAAAAATAGAGAACGAACCCAAGAATTTAGTTTTGATGACCTTTGGGGGACTAATAAAGAATATGCATCTTTTCTAAGTGCACGAATATCATTGATGTATGGCCTTTTAAAGGAAACGGGGTCTATTTTTGTTCACTGCGATAAAAGTGGGGAGCATATTGTTCGGGCGATATTAGACCAAGTGTTTGGTACAAATAATTTTCAATCAGAAATTATTTGGAGTTATAAAAGGTGGTCTAATTCTAAGAAAGGGTTGTTAGCTGCTCATCAAAATATTTATTTTTATTCAAAGTCAAAACAGTTTACATTTAACCCTATTTATACAGCTTACTCAGAAACCACCAATGTTGACCAAATTTTACAACGCAGAACAAGGGATGAACATAATAAGTCAGTATATGATCTTGATAGTAACGGTGAATTTAAACATAGTGACAAGAAAAAAGGTGTTCCCTTAAGTGATGTTTGGGAGATACCTTATTTAAATCCAAAGGCAAAAGAGCGAGTCGGGTATCCTACACAAAAACCCTTGTTGCTTTTAGAACGCATTATTGAACTTACAACAAAGAAAGGTGACCTCGTTTTAGACCCTTTCTGTGGTAGTGGAACGACTTGTGTTGCTGCAAAATTAAAAGATCGTCACTTTATAGGAATAGATACATCAGAAGAAGCGGTCAAACTTTCGTTAAGTCGCATAGCTAACCCGATTAAAACCCATTCAAATCTTTTGAAAAATGGCAGAGACTCTTATATTAACGTCGATCAAGGTGCTTTGGACTTATTGAAGGGGATTGCTTTTAACCCTGTTCAAAGAAACAAAGGGGTTGATGCGATTTTAGTTGATATGTATGAGAATAGTCCTGTATTAGTTCGTGTTCAGAAAAAAAATGAAACTTTATCAGAGGCTGCGACATGTTTAATGAAAGCCAAAAAAAGAAAAAAATCGAAGAAAGTGATTCTCATTCAAACGAGTGAAGTCGGGTTGTTTCATGAGGAAGTTCATTTTGAAGGGATGGTAACTCTTCAGTCACCATCATTTCAAATAACTAAACTTTTAAGTGTAAAAGAGTTAACAGAGCTTGATCACGACAATCATCAAAATAATAATATTTAGAAAACCTTTTTTAGTCCCCGTTTTTTTCAAAGTAGAAGGCTAAAGAAGGAGCTATGTTTTCATTCTCATCACCTAGATCTCTCCAGCAGGAGAGGGGGATTAAAACAAGGAAAGACCTGTGTTTTTATGCTTTAGCAGGTGTGAGGAGCTTAAACCTAAGTTACAGGCATTCACGCACGATTTGGTGAATTTCTGCATCGGTTAACTCAATTGGGTTGGTTTGCATGCTATTGCCTCTGCTACCTGCCACAATTTGATCTATATCCGTTGCTTGAATCTGGAATTCAGAAAGGCGAGGGATATGCAGTTGCTGAATCCAATCGTCTAAGATTGCGATGAGTGCGGCATGAGCTTGCTCGTCTTTTAAGCGGGGTTGATCGCTTAATAGGCGGCCGACTTTTGCATACTTTTGGAGTGCAGGGTTTTGAGGCTCACGGTGTTGCATGGCTTCAATGTTGATGCGCGTGGCAACACCGACCAAGGTGCCGCAAACCACGCCATGAGGGATGGGGAAGAAGGCACCCAAAGGTGAGGCCAAACCATGCACAGAACCAAGGCCGACATTGGCTAAGGTGATGCCTGATAACATGGATGCATACGCCATGCCCGAACGTGATTCAAGCTGACCTGTGTTGAAAGCATCCAGTAAATGATCATGTGCTTTTTCCATGCCGTTCCATGCCAGTGCATCGCTCATCGTATTGGCACGGGTTGAGACATAAGATTCTAATAATTGTGTGAACGCATCCATACCACAAGCTGCGGTAATCGCTGCTGGACATGAGATATGAAGCTCAGGATCCATGACAATATGATGGGCAATGAGCTGGTCAGAGCGAAAAGACTTTTTATATCCACCTAAACCTTGTTGGGATAAAACAGCATTTTTGCTTGTTTCACTGCCTGTGCCTGCGGTGGTTGGTACAGCAATCCAAGGCAAACAAGGTCCGTGGTATTCATGACCCGCACCCACGCCTTCAAGGTAATCCAATACAGAGTGACCACAAGGCAGTAAGCCTGCAATAGCTTTGGCTGCATCAATCACGCTACCGCCACCGACAGCCAAGATAACATCGGGATGAAAGTTGCGGTGTTTTTGCACGGATTCATCAATGATAGAAGGTGAGGGTTCACCACTAATATGGCATTGTGTGACTTGGCCTTGTGCTTCTAATCTTTGGCGTATCTTTTGGCAGACTTCGGATTGGTCAAAGGATGCACCACCGCGCACGATAAGTACGCGTGAGCCAAAGGTGGCACACAAAGAAGGGATGTTCTTATGCTCTCCTGCACCAAAAAGAATGGGTGGGACTGTCGCAAAAGAAAAATTCATGATGACTCCTGATGGTAAACTTGTTGAATAATGCCGCCACCCAATAACTCTTGACCATCATAAAAAGCAGCGACTTGGCCGGGTGCTGTGGGTGCTTGAGCTTGTGAAAAAACAACGTCAATATAATCTTCTTTTTGGGTGATAGTGCATGGTGATATGGCGGATCTATACCTTGTTTTAATGCCAACTTGATCGCTTTTTGGTTGGCGTAACCAGTGTGATTCATTGACTTTCAAACGAATGACGCTTGCTTTTCTGGCGGGTGCAATGAGCACTTCTGCTTTGTCTTTGTCTAGGCCAATCACTTGCCATGGACCACCCGATAAGCCCAAGCCTTTGCGCTGACCCAGTGTGTAATAGGCAATGCCTTTGTGATGACCAAGGATGCTTCCCTTGCCATCGACAATATTTCCTTCTTTTAAACCTGCAAGCTCTTTTTGTTGACGTAAAAAACCAACGCGATCGCCATTAGGAATAAAACAAATGTCTTGGCTTTCTGCTTTTTGAGCTGTGGGTAGTTGAAACGATTCAGCCAGCTTGCGTGTTTCATCTTTGCATAAATGACCCACAGGAAAGACCACACGATGGGCTTGTGTTTGGTTGAGTGTGGCTAAGAAATAGGTTTGATCTTTGTTTTCATCTTCACCACGTAAAATATGAATGCCATCGGCATCATCTTGACGTTGCACATAGTGGCCTGTCGCAATATAAGTTGCTTCCAATTCATCGGCCACTTTGAGTAAGGCACCAAACTTGATGAAGCGATTGCAACGTTCGCATGGGTTGGGGGTGCGCCCATTGGTGTAGTCTTGAATAAAAGGTTCAATCACATCTTGGCGAAAAGCTTCGCGCATATCCATATTATAGAAGGGGATGTTGAGCATGTCTGCAACGCGGCGTGCATCATAGCTGTCTTCAGTTGAGCAGCAGGAACCATGTCCACATACATCATCGCGTGAATAATCCCAAACATTGAGAAAGACACCAATAATATCTGCACCAGCTTGTTTAAGTAGGGCAGCAACAACCGAAGAGTCAACACCACCACTCATCGCAACAATCATTCGCTGCCCTTTGTAGTGTGAAAGTTCATTAATCATGGCTGAAGTATGGTTAGTCCTGAGTTAAAATCAAAAAATGATTTGATGTTCTGTTCATGAAACTTTCATGTCTTTGGTTTGAGGTTTGGATTTTAAGTACATATTTATCGCTTTTTTAGAGAAAAAAGGTGGCTTCTGTCACTGCATTGTTCACGATTGTTCATCAGGGTTGTGGGATTCATTTAACCATCGGTTTAGAGTGCGTTCGCTTTGTTTTTTACTGAGTGATGTGTTCTTTCTAGGAGTTTTTTGTGTTGCATCGTTGTGTACCGTTTTTATTGGCTTTAATATTGTGTGGATGTGCGTCTATGTCGGCCGTTAGTGCTGTTTCAGGTACGGCGGTGAATGGTGTTCTGTCTATGTTTCAGGGCAAAGAACTGAGTTTACCTATAGGGCTAGATCCGACGTTGTATAGCGTGCAGAAAGCATTGCGCAACTTGGGTTTAGAAGTCGATACTTTGGTAAAAGAAAAAAATAGGTATTACGTTCAATTTAATAATGAAAAATTACATGGAAATATGCAGTTAGATCGAGAAACGCTCAAATTAACAACGCTTTTTGTGCAAGTTCGTGCAGCTGTTGTTCGCAATGAATCGGTGGAAAAAGCAGTATTGCAAGCCGTTGAAAAAGCCACTAAAAAAGTATCAAGACGATCAACGTTTTCATATCGAGGTTACCTCTATATGTATGAGAAGCCAGATAGTAAAAGTAAAAAGGTCGCATGGTTAAGGCGTGGATCGATGGTTAAATTTGATCCTGTTTTATCAAATAAAGAGTGGGTGCAGGTAAAGTTACCCTCTAATAAAAAGGGTTTTGTAAAGGTCAAGACAGCAAGGCTAAAGCGTTGAAATGAGCGAGGAAGCTGACAAGACTTGAAGAGCTGCTAGCCTTTTGGCGGTATAGAGTGGAGATAAACATTGGATTGGAAGCGTATTACCTGCCCGAAGTGCGGCAGGGTTTATAAAGTAGAGTATGTGCTGGAGAATGAAATTTTGCACTGCTTTTCATGTAGCCATCGCTTCAGCGTGCCGAGTGACGCAGTCATATCATCAGAATCTGAATTGAAAACACACAAAAAAGATTTGAATATAAAAGATCCTTTTTTAGCCTCTTTTACGTGTGATAAAAAAGATCAGGACGCTGAACCTGTCGCTAAACAAGAAGAACCTGATGTCGTTGAGCAAGTATTACCGCCTGTTCAAACAACACCGCAAAACCCAAAAGAAGAAAAACACTCGCCTATTTATGATGAAGATGTGTGGGGAGATTTGTCTGAGAGCAAGTCCAATGATGTTCAGGAACAGAGTGTACCTATTGATGATGAATCTGTTTGGGGAGAGCCACCGCGCTCAACAAAGCAAAAGCTGCAAGATAAGTTACACATTTATTATCAACAGCAATTACATCTGCTACTGCTCTTAAAACGCCGTTTTCGTCACTTTAACGGAAAAGTATGGCTGCCTGTTTTCTTTGGGGTGTTATTGTTGTTTCTTGCGGGATCAATGCTTAAGGAAAACCTATTGACTGGAACACAATCACGCGGTCTTTTATTAAAATTTAATGTTGCACTTAAATTAAAAGATACCGATTGGAAAGTCAGTGAAAATATCAAACTATCGTGGATAGAGTCCCATAAAGGTCGAGATTTACTGTTGGTCAAAGGTGTGATTGAAAACCGTTTGAAAGCAAGCTTGCCGCTGCCTTTTATTCGGGTTCGCATGTATGCTGAGGATGATACAGAACGACTCATTCAAGAGTTTATCTTGCCTATTAAAAAAGTAACAGATGATAATGTTTTATCTGTTTCACCAGAAGATCTGCCAATGGACTTGGATAAAATGAACGCTTTAGAAAAGCGTCCATTTGCCTTAGTAGTTGAGCATCTGGCTTATGATGTGGGGCGAATTACCATGCGTCCCACATTAAGAAGACCAGAATAGAGAAAGTTTAGTTCGCTGTTGCAGCTGCAATGGCAGCCAGATTCACGATATCATCGACGCTTGCCCCAGTTTGTAAGACATGCACTGACTTGGGTAAGCCAACCAAAATAGGCCCAATAGGCACACCGCCACCCAATTCAGATAACATCTTATACACCATATTTCCTGATTGCATGGTTGGAAAGATCAACACATTGGCTGTATCTTTAAGCTTACTGAAAGGAAATTGATTCAGCTTATCAATATTAACCGCAGTATCAGCTTGCATTTCACCATCAATCATCAGGTCTGGGTGTTGTTCATGCACCAATTGCGTTGCTTTTGCGACCTTTTCAACCAAAGGATGAGAGCTACTGCCAAAGTTAGAAAAAGATAACATGGCAACACGCGGCTCAAAGCCAAGTTTTTTTGCTGTTTGTGCGGCTAAGTATGCTAATTCAGCCAGTTGTTCACTGGTTGTTTCTACATTAACCGTACAATCACCTAATAAATAAGCCTTATTTTCCATGATCATCATGTATAAGCCATAAGTTTGGTAATGTTGCTCACCTTGATCGTGGGCGAGCACTTGTAAGAGTGGACGAAGCACCTTGCCGTAATGTGCGGTACGTCCTGATAAAAGGGTGTCGGCAAAACCTTGGCGTACCATCAATGCGCCATAGACATTGTGATCATACTTCAGGGTTTGTATGGCATCTTGACGCAAGATACCGTGGCGTTTGCGATCAAAGTAATAAGCATCGGCTAAGCTGCTAAAAAGACTATTTTCTTCAGTGGGGTCAATCACTTCAATGCCTGTCATATCAATGTCAAATTCAAGGCTATTGGCTTCGATCACTTTAGGGCAGCCAATCAGAATCGGCTTGGCAATGCCTTGCGCTAGCATACTGGCTGCTGCGCGTAGGGTGGTGGCATCGTTGCCTTCAGGTAAGACTGTTCTTGGTTGTGAATTCTTGGCTTTATCATAGATCCAGCGCATAAAAATACGTGATGGATCAATGCGTTCCGCCATTTTGTGCTGATAACCTTCTAGGTCTTGAATGGGCTGGCGTGCCACACCTGTATCAGCAGCTGCTTTGGCAACAGCAGCAGGAATAAGCTCAATTAGACGTGGGTCAAAGGGTTTGGGTAAGATATAGTCAGAACCAAATTGTAAATGTTCGCCAAGGTAAACGTGACGAACACTTTCAGGCACACTTTCTCGGGCTAAGTCGGCCAAGGCATATACAGCGGCTAATTTCATTTCTTCATTGAATTTTGTGGCGCGGGCATCTAAAGCACCACGGAAAAGAAAGGGGAAACCTAGGACATTATTGATTTGATTAGGACAGTCAGATCGACCTGTTGCCATGATGAGGTCACTGCGAGTTTGTTTAGCTAAGTAGTAATCAATTTCTGGGATTGGGTTGGCCATTGCGAAGATAATAGGACGCTCATTCATGCCAAGTAACATATCGGCAGAAACCACATTGCCTTGAGACACGCCCACAAAGACATCTGCGCCATTCATGGCTTCTTCTAAAGTACGTTGTTTTTGAGTCGTGGCAAAATAAGCTTTGTGTGCGGGTAGGTTGTCACGCCCTTGGTGAATCACGCCTTTGCGATCAAGCATGAGAATGTTTTCACGTTTCGCGCCCAAGGACTCCACTAGTTTCATGCAAGCAAAACCAGCAGCACCTGCACCCAAGCAAACGATGCGAACGTCTTCGATTTTTTTCTTTTGTAGAAACAAAGCATTGATCATGGCGGCGGCAAGGATCACGGCTGTACCATGCTGGTCGTCATGCAATACGGGAATGTTGAGACGTTTTTGCAATTCTTCTTCGATGATAAAACAATCAGGAGCTTTGATGTCTTCAAGGTTAATGCCACCAAAGGTGGGTTCAAGGCGCGCTACAGTTTCGACAAATTTCATGGGGTCAAGTTCATCAATTTCAAGGTCAAAGACATCAATGTCAGCAAAACGTTTGAATAAGACACCTTTACCTTCCATGACGGGTTTACTTGCAAGCGCGCCAATATTACCGAGACCTAAAACAGCTGTACCATTGCTAATCACACCGACAAGGTTGGCGCGTGAAGTATACTCATCTGCTTTTTGAGGGTCTTTTTCAATTTCAAGGCAAGGGTCAGCCACACCGGGGGTATATGCCAGTGATAAATCACGTTGGGTGAGGCAAGGTTTGGTGGGTTGAACACTGATTTTCCCTGGTTTTGGAAAACGGTGATAATCTAATGCATCATTGCATATCGTTTTAGGCATGGCTAAAAATCCTCAAATAGGTATTGAGCGGCATCCTAGAAATAACTTAGCTTTAAGCAAATAGCAGTGAAAGCGGTTCATAAGGCATTATCTTGGCTCAATACCAAGGACAAAGGGTATTTTCCATGGAAGGTGATTATTTTGTCGGTGTATTTGTTGTTGTGTATGAGTTTGAAGTGCTTTGATGTCAATTTTTTCTGGGTTGATGAAAAGTTGAGCTTGCAGACCGCCTTCTAGGTGTTGAGCACTGATAATGTCTATCTTTAAAGATAGTAAAAGAGCATTGAAGACCTGCATGCGATAGGCTTTATGGCTAAAGATAAATAAAGCACGTCCTTGTTTATCTTGGCCTAACGCGGCTTCGATCCAGGCTTTTTTTTCTGATTTCCAGCGGCTAATACCAGGGCTTTTGATCAAGCGTAAGTTTTGAGTGGCATAGCGATATTGCTTGATCGTGTTTTGGATATTGGCCTGATTATCGGTGTCGATGATTTGAAAAGTTGGCTGCGTATTATCGTAAGGCTCGAAAAGGGCGATAGATTTATAGTAGTTGATCTTGGAACTATTGATGTGCTTTTTTTGTTGAAGGTAGCCCACATGTGTGTGGTGATCTAAGTGAAACATACCTGCGTTAATGGTGGCATAAAGATCTTTATGCTTAGCCCAAGATCGCGCGCTGCGTGATTTCTTCTTTTTATCTTGGCTGGTGCTGTGAATACTAAATTTCCACGCTTTTGGATCAATGCGTAAAATATTGATTTTATGGTCAGGGTAGCTTATCCAATCCAGACCCTTGCTGACTTCTTGCCATGTTGCGCTGGCATGGCTTGCGCTGCTCATTAGATAAAAGCTTAAAAAAATAATCGTGCGTATCATTAATGAAGAATATCCTCTAAGTGTTCAATACCGTTTTCTATATCGGGAGCAATTAAAATGGCATCAAAACGACATTGATGCTGTTGCCATTGCCTGTGTTTAACCAAAAAAGCTTGTGCAGCAGACTTAATCCGTCGGCACTTCTGGGGTGTCAGTGACAATAAGGCATCATCATGATGTTGGCGACTTTTCACTTCAATAAAAACAAGTAAAGCTTTTTTGGTTGCGACAATATCTAATTCTCCTCGTGCCAAACGCATGTTGCGGCCAATAATGCTGTAACCATGTTTTTTTAGGTAGGTGCTTGCTCTTTCTTCGGCTTCTTGTCCTTTTTTTGTGCTCATTGCATTTGTCCCTTTAAATATTGTATGGTTGTGAGGAAAAAATCATTGGTGAAGCTAAAAGGTAGGTTTTTTTTTCATAATTGCCATAGTTATCCTCTTTTAAATGTTTTAAAAGGATGGTCTTATTATTTCTTGTTGGATGCACATAGATGATGACCCTGCTTTAGACTACTGATATCATTCCGCCGCTATGGATTTAATTTGGTTTGATAAACAAATCGTTTGGTTGACAAAAACAGTCGAGTTTTTACTGGTAGGTTTAGTTGCTTGGTTAGTGGTTGGCTTGGTGTTGAGTACGCTACCTCAAGGAATCACTGTGCCTTTGGCGCAAACAATGCATGCCTCAGCAAAAACAGTCTTTCCTTTGCAAGAATTAGTGGAAAGCGCTTTGTTTGGCAAAGAGCCAGCCAAGACCGTGATCTCTGTACCCAAAGTGGCACCACCACCAAAACCTAAAGTGAAAGTATTTAAGCAGTTGAAGCTGGTGCTAGAGTTAAAAGGTATTGTTTATGCTGGACACGATTCGGTGGCTTTTATTATTGCTAAACCGGGAGACAAACAAAAGACCTTTCGGGTGGGTGATGAGATTTCAACTGATGTGACCCTGAAACGTTTTGCTATGGATTCAATCTATGTTGAAACGCAAGGCCAAGAACAGCAAGTATGGATGGATTTTGAAACCATTAACCAAGCGCCCTCTAACATGATGCAGCAACCAGCGCCTATGGATCCTATGATGCAAAACCCAGCTATGGCCAATATGCAGAATGGACGGCGTGGGGTACGTCCAGGAGGTCTTCAACGAAGCCCGAAACGTGTGGTGCGGCAAATAAGCCGAAAAATGCTTGATGCCGAACTGCAAGATTTTTCAAAGTTACTCATGCAGGCAAGGGTGTTACCTCATCTTCAAAATGGTAAACCTGATGGTTTTATGATCAGCAACATTGCCTCGGGAAGTTTGTATCAAACCATTGGTTTAATGAATGGTGATGTGATTCAAATGGTGAATGGTGTGCCTATCCGTTCGATGGAGCAGGCGATGACCCTGTATCAACAGTTACGTAGCGCGCCTAAAGTCGAAATTAGCTTGATGCGCCAAGGCCAGCTACAACATATTCAATTTGATATTCAATAAAGGAAAAGACTTTTGATTTCATTATTATACCAACGTTTTATTGTATGCTTATGCGTCGTTTTTTTGTGTCTGTCGTTACCTTCTCAAGGTTTTGCAGAAGAAGGGGTGCGCTTTAACTTTAAGGATGCTGATATTCGTGCCGTGATTAAGTTTGTATCGGCATTTACGCATAAGAACTACCTGATTGATAACCGAGTCAAGGGTAAGGTCACTATTATTTCACCTGAGTCTGTACCCAGAAAAGCAGCTTATAAGGTGTTTTTGTCGGTCTTGGAAATGAATGGTTTCACGATTGTGGAGGCGGGTGCCATCACCAAGATTTTGCCTTTGGCAGAAGGGCGGCAAAAAGCCATTCCCTTACAAACCAAGGGCAGACCATCGATGGGTGATCGTTTAATCACACGTGTGGTGAAAGTGAAAAACACCAATGCACAGCAGTTGGTTGCGGTGTTGCGTCCGCTCTTATCTCCCAATAGTAATTTGGTGGCTTATGCTTCAGCCAATATGTTATTATTAACGGACTCATCCAGTAATGTTCGACGTATTCTTGATATTATTGATGTGCTGGATGTGGGCAATACCTCTGGGGTGAAGTTGATGCCATTGATGTATGCTTCTGCGGATAAGTTGGCGCGTATTTTAACGGGCATATTTGGTGCGGCGGGTGGTCGAGCTAAAGTTGCTGGAGCTGCGGGTGGTGTGAAAATCCTTGCTTATGCACCGCAAAATATTTTGGTGATTGTTGGCCCTTCAAGTGTTGCCGAAGAAGTGGCGGTCGTGGTGCATAAATTAGATAAAAAGCCTGAGCATGCCGCAGGAAATTTACATGTGCGTTATTTGAAAAATGCAGATGCTGAAGCTGTGGCTAAGTTGCTGGGTGGTATTTCTACAGATTCAGCAGCCAGTGCAGCAGGCGCAAAAGCAGCACCTGTAACAGGCTTAAAACCGTTGTTTAGCAAAGAAGTTAAAATTGTTGCAGACCCTTCAACGAATGCTTTGATTATTACCTCAGACCCAAGCGACTGGGAATCAATCAATAAAATTATTGATAAACTAGATATTCGTCGTCTACAAGTCTTTATTGAAGCCCTTGTGGTGGAAGTTCGGGGAAGCACTACTAAGCAACTTGGTTTAGAGTGGTTGTCGGGCGCGCCACTTGGTAATGGACAGGTTACAGTTGTGGGTGGTCAAAACTTTGGGACTTTAAAAACGATGGGTGCTGCCGTGGGCGGTGCAGCCGCAGCCGCAGGGCAAACAGCAGCTCAAGCAGCAACTGTTGCAGCCGTTGGTTCTTTGGGTGGCGGTTTAACTGCTGGTTTGGTCAAAGGTCAAACCTTGGGTGGCATTTTACGGGCACTTGAAAGCAATGGCGATACCAATATTGTTTCCACGCCCAATATCCTCACGATGGATAATGAAGAGGCTGAAATTATTGTGGGCCGAAATGTACCTTTTGTGACTGGCTCTAGTAGCACCCAAGCAGGTGTGGCTAATCCTTTTACCACCATTGAACGTAAAGATGTGGGCTTGACTTTGCGGGTAAAACCACAAATTTCTCAAGGTAATTCCATTCGATTGGAAATTTTTCAAGAAATATCCAGTATTGATATTGCGGCCAACACCGCAGGTGCCACCGATATTATTACCAATAAACGCTCTATTAAAACGGTGGTCTTGGCCAATGACGAAGAAACCATTGTGTTGGGTGGATTGATTCGGGATGATGTCACAGAATCCGTTCAAAAACTGCCATGCTTGGGGAGTATTCCCATTGCAGGTGAAGCGTTTAAATTCACGGATGTGCAAAAACAAAAGACCAACTTAATGGTATTTTTACGTCCACATATTATTAATAACATTGAAGATATTCAAACCATTACGCAGAAGAAGTACCTAGATATTAAAGGTACTTATGAATCACAAGAGAGTGAAGTGAGTATTATCTTTAAAGAAGAGCGACCTGACTTTGAATCTGAGCTTGACCCTAAATATGATCATGGCAAAAAAAGAGTTGATAGCGTTATGATTGAAGAGAAAGCAAAAGAATGATCACACGCATCACTCGTATTGTGCCTGAAGCCGTGGATACAGAGCGGGCTTTGCGTTTTTCTTTGGCCGTTTTAAAACGTGGCCCCTTGTTGCCACTTCAACCAGAGCATGCACAGGATAACCCTGTGGTGATTGCTGAAGATAGCCCTTGGCCTTATGAGATTTTGGATGATATACGGCGTGTGCTGGGTTTTGAGGTTCGGCCTTTGTTGGCTCCCAAAGAGGTTATTTTGATGGAGCTTAATCGCATCTTTGATATGGCTTCCACCTCTGCTGAAAAAATGTTGGAAGACTTGGATGACTACAACAGCCTTTCGCATGAAATCGAAGAAGTAAAAGATATTTTAGATAGTGATGATGAAGCCCCTGTGATTCGTTTGGTGAATACCTTAATTGGCCAGGCTTTGCGTGAGCGTGCCAGTGATATTCATATTGAGCCTTTTGAAAGTGAAGTTTTGGTGCGTTTTCGTGTGGATGGTGTGTTGTATACCGCTGTGAAACCTCCTAAGAGTGTGCAATCTGCGATGGTCAGCCGCATTAAAGTAATGGCTGATTTAGACATTGCTGAAAAACGTCACCCCCAAGATGGCCGCTTTCGCATGCGTATTGCTGGGCGAGAAGTGGATGTGCGCGTATCTGTTTTACCCACTGCTTATGGTGAACGTGTGGTGATGCGTTTATTGGATCGCAGTAGTCGAATGTTGACGCTTAAAGAGTTGGGTTATAGTGATGAGCAGATGAGACTGACCAAACAAGTCTTAAAAGCACCACATGGTATTGTGTTGGTCACAGGGCCAACAGGCTCGGGTAAAACCACATCACTGTATGCTTCATTGATGATGGTTGATCGCGAAAATCGCAATGTCTTAACCATTGAAGATCCGATTGAGTATCAACTACAAGGTGTGGGGCAAATGCAAGTGCAAAGTAAAATTGGGGTGAGTTTCTCCCAAGGTTTACGTTCCATTCTGCGTCAAGATCCTGATATTATCATGATTGGTGAAATTCGTGATTTGGAAACCGCTGAGATTGCTATACAGGCCAGTTTGACGGGTCACTTGGTGTTTTCAACTTTGCATACCAACGATGCTTTGTCGGCTATTGTGCGTTTACAAGACATGGGTGTGGAACCTTATTTGGTCGCATCTTCTTTGTTGATGGTACAAGCACAACGCTTGGTTCGGCAGCTTTGTCCTGATTGTAAAGTGGCGCGTCCCGCCACAGCCACAGATTGGAAGCTATTGGGTGTTGATGCCACACAATATGCAGATGTCAGCCATATCTATGAAGCGGGTGGTTGTGATCACTGCATGCAAACGGGTTATCTTGGCCGTAAGGCTGTTTTTGAAATGGCGCAAATATCAGGTGCTTTGCGTGCCGCGATTCATGATGAAAAGAACCTTGCTCAATTGCGAAAAATTGCTGCACAAGAAAAAATGTATTCTTTGGCGCAAGACGGTTCACGCCATGTTGCTGCGGGTATCACCAGTATGGATGAAATTTTAAGGGTAACCCTCAAAGAAACCGTGGATGACATAAGTTAATGGCACAATATCGTTTTGAAGCATTGGATCGCAGTGGAAAACAACAGCGTGGCGATATTGAAGCCGCCTCTGACTTAGAGGCGCGGCAACTCATTCGTAAGCGTGGTTTAACACTTAAAAAATTAAAGCAATTTGAAAAAAATCAACACACAGAAAGCAAGCAAAAAATTAAAGCACTCAACTCAGAAGAAACCGTTTCTTTTCTCCAGCAGCTTTCGGCTCTTTTGGGTGCGGGTGTGCCACTTACTGAATGTTTAGGCTCTATTGCCGAAGGCATGGAAAAGCCACATGCAAGGCAGTGCGTGGCTGAAGTTCGCCAACAGCTTTTGGAGGGTGGGGCATTGGCGCAAGCCATGAGCAGCGTTGGTTTTGATACCATTATTTGCAATATGGTGGCCGCAGGTGAACAAACAGGGCAGTTAGAAGCGGTCAGTACACGCCTAAGTGAGTTGCTTGAATACCGTCAGGCTTTACAACAGCAAATTTTATCAGCTATTTTATACCCTGCTATTATTGTGGTGGTGGGTATTGCGGTCGTGGTGTTTATGTTGTCGGTGGTGGTACCTCAAGTGGTGGGGGTTTTTGCCCATGCCAATGCAGAACTGCCTTTGATTACACGCATGATGATTTATTGCTCGGACATGGTTCAAAATTACGGTGTGTTGATGTTGTTGACAGTTATTTCTTTGATATATGCTTATGTCTTGGCCATGAAAAAAAAGGCTTGGCGTTTTCATCGTGATCGGCTTTTATTAGATCTTCCCTTATTTAGAAATTTATTATTGAAAATGCAGTCATCATCTTTTTGTCGAACTTTGGGTATGTTGTTGGGTGGTGGCGTTCCTATCTTAACCGCACTGCATATTGCCAATCAAAGTTTGACCTTATTGCCGATACGTCAAGCAGGCGAAGAGGCGCGGGATTCGATGCGCGAAGGGGAAAGCCTCGCTAAAAAACTAGAGTCCAGTGGTTATTTCCCTCATTTAGCGATTCGCTTGATTGATGTGGGTGAGCAAAGTGGCCGATTGGATAGTATGTTGCTCAAAGTCGCGGATCATTATGATGAAGATAGTTCACGTGCCTTAAAACGCCTTGTGACTTTGCTTGAGCCGATGATGGTGTTGGGCATGGCTGTGATGGTGGGTTTAATGGCCTTGGGTATTTTATTGCCTATTCTTGAAATGAACCAATTGATTCGATAATGGTGGTAAAATGTGAGTATGCATCTTTTACTTATGATTCCAAGACGTGAAGCAAGTTGTTTTACGTGATGTAATGATGGGTATATTCTGAGTAGATAAAACAAATATCTACCTAAATATGTGTTAGCATGTGAAAAAAACACATAAAACCTAGTTTAGTTTGCATAGTATGCTTATAGTTGGCATAGAAATATCTTGGAGTAGCTCTGATGTTAGTAAACTTTACCGTAGAAAACTTTAAATCATTTAAAGGTTTAGCTGAGTTTTCTCTGGAAGCGACAAAACTCAAAAATTTAAAAGAGTCAAATACTTTCACGATTAACAATATGTCCTTACTTACATCGGCTGTCATTTATGGGGCAAATGCAAGTGGTAAAAGCAGTGTTCTTGATGCTATAAACTTGATGACGAACATCATAAAAAGCTCTGTAAATATGGAAAAGGCAGAAAGCTATAAGCCACATCCATTTTTGTTGAGTCAAGAAAAAGAAGATCAACCTACAAAATTTGAAATTGAATTTATCATAGGGGAAACAATATATCTCTATGGCTTTGAAATTGGCATAGATGCAAAGATCTTAAAAGAATGGCTGTTTCAGAAAAATCTTAAGTTACGAGCTAGGTATAAACCTCTATTTGAAAGAATTGAAAATAATATAGACATAAAGCCTTCCTTTAAGGAAGGTAGTAACCTTAGATCTAAAACAAGGGGTAACGCGCTTTTTTTAACGGTTGTTGCGCAATTTAATGGTGAGATATCTGAGCTTATTATTCAAGAAATGAATAATATCAATGTATTATCTAATACTGAATCACAGAGTTTTCAAAATTATAGTTTTGACAAATTAGACGACATTGATTTTAAAGATAAAATGCTTTCTTTGATTAAGAGTGCGGATACTGGTATTTATGATATATCGAAGCATGATGTGTCGCTTGAGCAAGTGGTCAAAGAAAATTCTCAATTAGGAAAGCTACCTTCGTTTCTACTAGATAAAATGAAGGAAGATGGTTTATCTACTATAAAGACAGAACATATCCAGTATGCAAAGGGTGATCAGTTTCATGCTATAAAAACATTTAATTTGAACATGGAGTCTGAAGGAACGCAAAAGCTACTCGCATTGAGTGCGCCGATTATTGATACTTTAGAAAATGGACGAGTACTGATCATTGATGAACTTGATAATAGTTTACATACCGACTTAGTAGAAGCGATCATTAAACTTTTTAATTCAGAAGATACAAACCCAAAGCACGCTCAATTGATTTTCACAACACATGACACCAATCAATTGAGTCAAAAGACATTTAGAAGAGATCAAATTTGGTTTACAGAAAAAAATATTTTAGGCCAGAGCGAATTGTACTCTTTGGCGGAATATGGAAAAGGAAAAGCAAGAGATGATTTGGTTTTAGAAAAAAACTACCTAGATGGTAAGTTTGGAGCTGTTCCTCATATTCATTCGCTAGACTATGAGGTCAGTCATGAGTCTTAAGCCGCGTAAACGAGAAAGTAAGAAAAAACGCAAACTTGCAAGGCAACGGGTAGAAAAAAAGAAAGTCCTAATTGCCTTAGAGGACACAAAATCATCTAAATACTACTTTGAAAAACTAGTGAAGCATAAAGGTTTAAGTGGTAAAGTTATCTTTGC
>JAUZRG010000031.1 GCA_030950585.1 Mariprofundaceae bacterium
GCCAAGGCAGTGTTTGTAAAGGAGGTTCGACCTTGACCCAAAGCCCCATTTGTTGGTGCATTCACAGCCGCTTGCGGTGGATAATAACTACGTGGTTGCACAAAGTGATAAAAATTTGTGGCTGGGCTTAGCTGCTTGCGCGTACCCTGACCAAGCGGCAAGAAATCTTTAATGTAGATATGATAGGTAAATTCTTTGCTTGCGCGATAGGCATACACAAAACTTTCTGCATTATAGTGCTCAGGGTTCCTTGCAAGATTATCGTTGATGCCCACGCCACTGACTGTTTCCAAAACAATGCGTTCACTGCGCACATCCAAGTTAACCCGCTTGGTCATCACAATATCACCTTCTGCGGCAAAATTCAGCATGGTATTGGCAACATTGCGACTACCCTGCATCATCAGCATATAACCAGCATAAGGCCCTGATTTGATTTCACGCGGTTGCGATAAGTTCTTCGCTGATTTATCAATGGCGGACTCTTGGCCAAAAAAGGTAAAGTTATCACTGCCATCCACTTGCATTTTCCACAAAGAAAAACGGTTTGTCTTCGCTTGATGCTCCCATTGGGTAAACACCACCATTTTCAAACCATTATGGGTGATCAACACAGGATCTTGTTGATGTGAGTTATTAAAGCCTATGCGAAAAACATCACCTGTGACCGCATCCATCTTATGAATTAATGTGGTGGGTTGGCGATCATACTCATCTTTCAAGACTGCCCGATAGTTCACAGGTATTTCAGCATCTGTGACTGACTTGCTCACAAATAACATGGGATGCCCAGTGATAGGGTCATCACCAATGTAGGTTGGTGTGGTAAAGTGCGTGGTGTTTTGTAAACTAATTTTGGTAAATGTATGGCTATTTAAATTATAATTGTAGATACCCAAATGTGTATCTGTGCCTTGCCGCATCGAAACATACAGGCTTTTCCCATCAGGTGCGACATCAAAACTATGAATGCGAATTTTATCTGTATCCGTGCAATCTACATTGCGTTTGGGCAATAGCTGCCAAGTGCGTGTGGTACCATCAGGAAGCTCACGAGAGACAAATAACTTATCTTCAAAATTAATGCCTGTGGTTGGATCATAACCTGAGGTTGGAAAGCGTAAATCATTGCGGCTATCAAGCTGTGACCAGCCTATATAAAAAACATCGGGTCTTAGGCGCGCATTAAACAATGGGGGGCGTTGCGGTGCATAAGTATAGCCATCTTCAGCAGGCACAACACCGCAAGCGGTAATATCAGGTGTTCCAAAGCCTTTTACCGTTGGATTATCCGTCGCAATACAAGCATTTAAGAAAAAGATGACAAACAAGTAAAAAAAGATGGTTCTCATTAGGTATATCCCCTCATTTAAACAAGATTAGAAAAAGCATTTATCATAAAGAAAGTCTGTGTTGAAACTCAAACCTTAATAGCGAAAAAGCAAACCAAACACAGGGCCTTTAAAGGTCGTATCAACAAGGATTTGATTATTATTTTGACCACTTAGCTTTAATTTAATTTGGCGATAACCAACATACATGCTGACATATTTTTGGTTCCAATAGGCCAATGGGTTTAGGTCTAAGCTTGCTTGAAAATCAGAGAATTGATTGCCACTACTGCTATAAACACCATAACGCAGGTTCAATGCAACCCATTCTTTATAAGCCACATGGCCACGAATACCCAAAGATGGTAGGAGAGCTGAAGCCGAAACGGCTTGGGCAAAGGCAGTCTCACGCACAGATTGCGTGGTTTTAAATGATTTCACACCCAGTTCTGCACCCAAACGCGCCCGCCATGTCTCCTTTTCGAGAAACAACGGATAATAAGCAAAGCTTCCTTCGATTAGTTTGGCCTTCAATTCATGATAGTAAGGAGGGTTGGCAAAAGCACTGCCATTAAAATTAAAAAGCACACTCGGCGTGCTGACTACACCGTTGTATTTCATGTTTAAATAAGCAAGATGAAAACTGTGCTGACCAAAAAACACGGAAGCCTCTGCATCCAAAAAGTTTTCTTTTTTAAGGTTCATATCATTTTTAAGGTTTAATGTTGTACCTGCGACAGCACCCGAAGTCACACTAATATTACCACTTGGACTTAGGCTGGAAGCACCTAACCTTAACGTCACCATATCAGATGCAGATGCCTCAACGCTCAACAACAAACACAACAGACCTAACCATAAACGCATACCGACTTCCCCTCTTAAAAATTAGAAGCAGAGAAGATAACCAACATATAGAAAAAAACAATCTTAAAATCATGGCTAAACAAGGCTTTTTTACATACACCTGATAAGAAGTCATCACCAAAATAATAGCTTCTCTTTTTATCTCAAGGCTAGCTTTTACAAAAAATAAAAAAGGATGTACGATCCAGATTAAGTTTAAATAGGGAGATCATATGACAATCACAGAACTCGTTAACCAAATTATTAAAGATGGAAAAATCACCCAAAACGAATATGAAGGCTTTCTTGCCAAGGTCAAAGAAGATGGTCAAATTGATGCAGAGGAAAAAGAACAAATCACACGTCTCATGGCGATGATTGATCGAAAAGAACTCACAATAGAGAAGTTTGTTTAAAAACACATGTGCTTGTGTTCATTGACGCACAAGCACCCTTTTTATCATTCACCCAACAACATGCTCATAAACTGTTGACGTGTTTGTTTAGAAGCATCGTGGTATTGCACAAAAGGTGTATGCTGATCTTGTTGATTCATATCAAGCACAATGCCCCAAATGGGTTGACTTGAATTCGCCAACATCGAATAACGAATATCTCCCACCATCGTTTCTTTGCCTGTAAACAAAGCAACAAAACCACTAGAAAAGAAATCAAAACGTTGAATATCTTTGGCCATTGTTGAGTTGACTTGAAGCGTCGCCAAATCTGAAGCCATAAAACGTTTGACCTTTTCCCCTTCATAAACTTTATCATCACCAAGCATCGACGCACGATAAGCATCAATATAAAAAGAACCCTTTGATTCATAAATAGCACGCCACAATAATAAATTTCCCATGGTCGGTTTTACTTCAATACGCTCCACTTCATGCCCACGAGACTGAGCAAGATCCATTGTCATAGTTCGCACACGCTCATGTTGCACAAAACCAAGCAATAGATACGAACAAGCAAACGCGATACCCGCAAATGCATAACGAGGATTCTTTTTAAGAAGCGTCAAAACAATCGCAATGATCAAAGCCAAAGAAAAAAGAGGATCAAGAATAGAGACAATACTCCATGCAATGCGCGCATCTGAAAAAGGCCATAACAAAGAGGTTCCATAAGATGTACAGGTATCAATCAAACCAGAAGTGGCATAAGCCACAGTGCAAAATAACAACAAACGCTTAAAGCTTAAATGTTTCTTTAAAACAGGCCACATCAACAAGGTTGCGCAAAGCCCACCAATAGGAATAAAGAAAATGGAATGACTAAAGTGACGATGAAAATCCAATTGCAACAAAGGATCACTGGCAAAAAAAGTAAGCACAGCATCCACATCTGCGAGTAGTCCAGCCAAAAAACCAACCACCATAGCCACTCGAACTTCTTTGTCTTTGGCAAAACTTTGAGCCAAAATGGCACCTGCAAGACCCTGTGTGACAATATCCATTTGGTTCTCCTCTTTCCTGTTAAGCTACGAAATATCAATATCCGCATCAACACCCAGTGCAAGCTTATCTAAAAAAGGGAAAAGTCCAATAAACCCCTTTAATCCATGTTAAGCTGCGTACGCTCTTCTCAGAAAGAGAGGCTTTCCTTCAATGTAAACCATATACTTATGCATAAGGTCTTTTGGCCTTGGTTACTGACGTGTACAATCCCAATTGCTATGCTGCGCCGCTCATACTATTCACATAAAAACAAAACACATCAAGGTGCCTATATAGACGCAACTGATTAGCGTGTAACAATCAAAAACTGTGATATTTTCAACTTATCTCGGTTATAGTGCACCACCAGTTTTATTATAAGTGACAAAAAAGAAGGAGTTTCTCCATGGCATTAAATGTTTATTACGATAAGGACGCAGACCTATCCATCATTAAAGGCAAAAAAGTTGCTATTATTGGATATGGTTCACAAGGACATGCACACGCAACCAACCTAAATGATTCAGGTGTGGACGTTGTTGTCGGTCTTCGTGATGGCTCTTCATCAATCGCTAAAGCAGAAGCTCATGGCTTAAAAGTAAGCAATGTTAAAGCTGCTGTTGCAGCTTCTGATGTTGTAATGATTCTGACTCCCGATGAATTTCAATCTGTCTTATATAAAGAAGAGATTGAACCAAACATCAAGCAGGGTGCTACTTTGGCCTTTGCACATGGTTTCGCGATTCATTATAATCAAGTGACACCTCGTGCTGATTTGAATGTTGTGATGATTGCACCAAAAGCACCCGGTCATACGGTTCGTTCTGAATTCGTTCGTGGTGGCGGTATTCCTGATTTGATCGCGATTCATCAAGATCCCACTGGTGATGCAAAAGCCATATCTTTGTCTTATGCATCTGCTATCGGTGGTGGCCGCACTGGTATCATCGAAACCACTTTCCAAGATGAAACAGAAACTGACTTATTCGGTGAACAAGCTGTTCTTTGTGGTGGCGCAGTTGAATTGGTTAAAGCTGGTTTTGAAACATTAACCGAAGCTGGTTATGCACCTGAAATGGCTTACTTTGAATGCTTGCACGAATTGAAATTGATTGTTGATTTAATGTATGAAGGCGGCATCGCCAACATGAACTACTCAATCTCTAACAATGCTGAATACGGTGAATACGTGACTGGCCCTAAGGTGATCAACGATGAATCACGCAAAGCGATGAAAGAATGCTTGGCTAATATTCAATCTGGTGAATATGCAAAACAATTCATCCTTGAAGGTGCAAGCAACTACGCATCAATGACTGCTGCACGTCGTAACAATGCAAATCATCCAATCGAAAAAACGGGTGCAGAACTTCGCGCTATGATGCCTTGGATCAATAAAATTGTAGATCAATCTAAAAACTAGAAATATAGCCTAAAAAACTAAAGAGACTTCTCTTTTGAAGCCTCTTTAGTTCCCCATCGCTATCGTCACTTAACATACAACTCACAACCATAAAACTGATAAAAAGAATACAAACCAAAGTTGACAAGACTTGCCTATAATGGGTAGAACACTGCCCGCCTTGTGCAAACATATTTGAATACGGAGGAACTTTTTATGAAAAAAGCGTTAATGATTATGGCTGCAGCATCATTTGTAATGGCTGCTGGTACTAGTGTTGCAGTTGCTGGTGCAGAATCTAAATGTAAAGCTTGCCATACTTTTGACCAAGGTGGCAAAAACAAAACTGGTCCAAATCTTTTCGGTATCGTTGGCAAAAAAGCTGGTTCTACTGAAGGCTTTAAATATGGTTCATACCTAAAAGGTTCTGACTTCACTTGGGATGAAACACGTCTAAGAGCTTGGATTTTAAGTTCTAAGAAAGTTGCAAAAGCAGCTCACGCTAAAACTAAAATGCCTGCTCAAAAAGTAAAAGGCAAAAAAGCTGATGCAGTTATTGCCTTCCTAAAAGGTCTTAAATAATATTTCATA
Organism: Mariprofundaceae bacterium; assembly: GCA_030950585.1. Taxonomy (GTDB): domain Bacteria; phylum Pseudomonadota; class Zetaproteobacteria; order Mariprofundales; family Mariprofundaceae; genus JAUZRG01. The sequence goes on from JAUZRG010000031.1 coordinate 5,610, forward strand.
AGCATTAAGCTTTAAAAAAAGCGACCCTCGGGTCGCTTTTTTTATGCCTATAAAGAACACTTTTTCAATAAACGCTGCACACCTGTTGGTATGGCAATATCATCCAAATCAGAAACCCACTTTCCTTGCCCTTGTGGTAAAGAAGCCATCGACTTTAAATGTAAATGCAAGCGTCGGTGCGTTAAGACATGCACATGATCGGCTTCACTCAATGTTGGCATCATCTCAATCATGGGCAAACACCATAACTTCGCCCAAATACCTTTTTCAGGTCGCTGAATCATCCAAATACCTTTTTCATCATCTTGATGTAATAATGCCTGCCAATACACATTTTTGACTGCTGCTTTCTTGGTTTTTATCGCGGGCTGATTCTCATGTGCTGAGGCACAGTGCTGAACCACTGGGCATCGGGCACAAGCAGTGCTTCTTGCCAAACACAACGTGGCACCAAGCTCCATCATGGCCTGATTCCACTGCCCTGCATCCTTGCTTTGAGCTTGAATCTCTTCTGTTGCCCATTGCCATAAAGTGGTGTCTAAAGCTTCTCGCTCACCATACCAACGACGTAAAACCCGCTTTACATTTCCATCCAACACAGGGTTCTTAGCACCAAAACAAATAGAGCTAATCGCACCCGCTGTTGAACGACCAACCCCTGATAAAGCGAGTATATCATCAAAACCTTCAGGAAAAATAGCCGCATGCTTTTCACAAATCAACTGAGCTGAAGCATGAATAAAACGCGCACGGCGATAATAGCCTAAACCTTCCCATGCTTTTAAAACATCGTCTTCTTTAGCCAAGGCCAATGTTGTTAAGTCAGGAAAACGTTTTAACCATGCGTTAAATTTAGGAACCACTGTTTTAACTTGGGTTTGCTGCAACATAACTTCTGAAATCCACACCGCATAAGGTGATAAATCCCTGCGCCAAGGTAAATCTCTGGCCTGTTGCTCGTACCAAAGATGCAGTTGTTGTTGGCGTTCTTTATAATGTACGGAATGTGGCACGATCATCAATCACCTCAAAACTTAAACGAAAAGACACACGATCAAAACCCCAAGATAAAGGCAGTGGACGATAGGGGGCAGCATCCCGAAGTGCTTTGAGCGCGCTTTTATTTAAATGCTCAAGCGGACTAGCGCGCAAAATCACCACACGCTCAAGTTGGCCTTTGCGGTTAATGGTGATACGCAATAAAACCCTTCGATCCATCTCAGGATAAGCTTGGTAATCATCCTTCCCAGGTTGCCACTGTTCTTCAAGTGCCACAACCAAAGCATGGGCATAAGCAGCATATTTTTCTTCACGGGTATTGATGGGAATATTAGCTTCTGAAGACAGCATACTTTTAAGTCGATGTTGCTGTGGTTTCTGTTGCGCAATCTTATTAATACTATCGCTAGATGGGTCTAAATTGATTTCAGATAATGGTTTGTAGAGTTTCTTTTCAGCTTCTTTTTTGACAACTTGATTGACTTGTTCTTCCACCTTATCAGGCTGCTTAGGTTTTGGAGACTGAACTTTTTTTCTTTCTTTTTTAACAGCTTCCACAGGTTTTTTTTGGGGTTCTTTCTTAGGTCTGAGTACCTTTTTTTCTGGCTCTTTTTCTACTTTCTGATTTTTATCGGCAATGGCAGCAGCTTTCTTTGGCTCTTCTTTCTTCTTTGGTACCTCTGGTGCCAACAAAGCAACATCCATGATCGTTTTTTCAGGTTTCTTTTCTACCTTCTGTTGCTGCTTCTCTTGCTCATAGCTAAATAACTGCATAAAAAGAAGGTGAAGTAAAATAGAAACAACAATGGTAATCGCGAGTGTTTTATTTTCTTTCATCATCTAACCTATCAACCACCATACTTGCCCATGCACCATTAAACCACCCCGAAAAACAAGATAAAACCAAAAGTGGTGCCAAGGCATAATAAAGTGTCGCCTGCTGAATAAAGAAATATTCCACCACAAAGAACTGTGTACACATATGCACACCAGCACACAGCATACTGATACTGATTAAACCACAAGAAGTGACGTAAAAAACCAAAACCATCATCAGAGCTGCCGCCATTGACGCCAGCAGCGCAATGAAAAAAGTCGGTGTAAATAGGGTTCCAATAAAGAAACTACCCACAACCACACGACACACCGCTAAAAGCAGTGCTGCACGCATACCAAGCCATGCTAAAGCCACTAATGTGACACCGTTGGCCAATCCCAATTTAAACCACGGCCCTAAAGCGGGTAAAGAGGATTCAAAAACATGAATGGAGCTTGCCAAAGCAAGCAATGTGACCCACAGAGCACGTTGGCGTAAGTAGGAAAGTTCAGGACGTGCATGATCTGTCATTAATAACCTATTATTCCAAAATAACATCCAGACTGCTTTCCCCATCAATCATGAACATCACACGATTTGGCACACACGCAGCCATTTGACCCACGCTATGCTGATCATGTTGCGCGACACAATATTGATTCTTACACGGAGAAGAAAGAAATCGTACATGCATGCCATCAATTTTAAGCGTTGAAACACCAAGCTCACCTTGCACATCTAGCTGAATCACAGCTTTTTGCGGTAATGGGTACCAAGCCACCAATGTTTGGCCATGAAAAATAGAAACCCCAACGTTTTTACCCTGAGAGAACACAAAACCGATGGAGATAATTCCTAATAAAAGCAGACTGAGCAATAACCGATCAAGCCAAGTTCCTCGTAAATAATAATAAAAAGAATTAGGCATCAATCCAATGGGCTAAATGCAATATAAAATCATCTTCTTTCACGTCTATATCAGAAACCACTTGATCAGAAACAGAGATACCCGCCTCATGGACTGAACGAACATCACCAGAAATAAGCGGGTGCCATGCTGCCAGACTTCTTCCTTCATCCAAACGACGATAAGCACAACTTTTGGGCAAAAAATGATAGTTAAAACTGGTGCTTGTTCTGATATTAACACAATCAGAAACTTTTTGCTGCCTTGTCTCGTAGGACTGACAAGCACAACTTTGTTGATCCAATAAATGGCAGGCCACGGTTGTAAATATAATATCTGAAGTCTCTGGATCTTCTAATTTATGAAGGCAACAGCGACCACAGTGATCACAAAGTGATTCCCATTCTTGATCCGTCATTTCATCAAAACTTTTCACTTTCCAAAAAGCTGCTTTCTTTTCTAAGTCATTCATGGCAAAAAGACTACCATCTCAAAACTTTTTTTTACAAAAAACATCACATACCTTTGGCTTTGAATAGGGGGGAATCAATCATGAATAAATATATTTATGCGATATGCTTGTGCATAGGCTTCATCAACATCAGCCTGGCTCACAGTGCTGGTCATGTTTATTTAGGTGTTGCACTGGAATCAACGAAAGATATTGCACATTGGGAAAAAACGGTAGGCAAGCGTGCTCACATCATTCATATGTTTTATCGCCTTTCATCCGAGTTTCCTTGGCGACAAACACGCAGAGTTTTAAAAAAGGGCTATGCTGTGATGTTAACCCTTGAGCCTAGGCTACGTGGTGATCATAAGAAAAAAAGCCGTTTAAAAGATATTTACCATGGTCAACTGGATAAAAACTTAAACCACTCCATTCAAATGCTAAAATCTATTTATCATGATTTTCCAAAAGCACAAATCATGATTCGATTTGGTCATGAAATGAATGGTGCATGGTACCGCTGGGGCTGCAAAAACAACCACAATCAAAATACCGCTCAAGATTTTATTTTAGCCTTTCAATATGTGGTTAAGTTCTTTCGTCAGCATGATTTAAAACAAGTACGCTGGGTTTGGTCACCAAATGTTTCTTATCGTGATGATTTTTCTGTGTATTACCCTGGTGATCAATATGTTGATATTATTGGTATGAGTGGTTTTAACTTTGGACCCAATACAAGTTATAGACCTGATTTAACTTGGCAGACATTTTCTGAAATTTACGATACAACATATCATGTCCTTAAAAATTACCCTAAACCATTAATGATTACAGGTATTGCTTGTGCTGAATCTGGTGGAAATAAAGCAACATGGTTAAAAGACATGCAATATCAATTAAAACATCGTTACCAACGTATTACAGGGTTAATATGGTTTAATCTTAATAAGGAAGCGGATTGGCGCATTGATTCATCACAAGAAAGTTTAAAAGCTTCTCAAATTCTTTTTTCAGATCATTCTTTATGGCATTGAGTGAAGACTAATTACTATTATATATAATATTTAATAAATAATAGTAGTATTAGTAGGTAAAGCAAAAATTGTGGATAACTTTTATCTTTATCTTTAATATCAAGACCTTAAGCATGAATAAGTATGTGGATAACATGTGGAAAACATGTGGAAAACATGTGGATAGATTGTGGATAAGTGAGGTACTTTTTTGGTGGGCTTGTCTTTTCTTCCTTTATTCACAAGTTATCCACAAAGTTATCCACATAAAAAGGGGAGTTATCCACAAGTTATCCACATACGGGAATACTATGTGGATAACTAAGCTATTCATGACTCACTGTTCTTTTTATTGGCTATTTTCAGGCTTCGTTATAACATCTCTCAGATGTTTCAATTAATTTTAACCTACTGTGTGACTTTGATTAAAGAAGTGGTGCATTTAGCGATGATGTTTGCAACAGCTATTTTGCTAAGTATGGGTTTAATCTATGCTTATTCGGGTGCTTGGTTGCTTTATACACATACTCAAATTGGTGAAAAATTTATTGAATCTCAGTTTGAACTGGCTGAACAGATACAGATTCTCTTAACACAGGGAACATCATGGATGTTTTCAGTTGAAGTCGCACTTATAAGCCTTATAGCTTCACTGATGCTCGCAGTCACCTTTCAACTCTTGTGTGTTCGTCATCTACTTTATACCAATCTACCGCTTATTCTTAAGCTTGTGCTATGTATTGCTTTGTCTTTTGGGGTAGCGAGATACCAAATGGAAGCATATCTTTTAACAAATGATTATATTGCAACGATTTTATTTGCGCCTTTGATGTTGGTTTTATTGCCCGCTTGTATGAGCTGCATACCAAAACTCATTCCAAACCTTGTTCAAGTGGCTCTTTATCTCTTTGAAATGATGAAAGAGTTTTTATCAAAATATAGATAAAACGTTTATTAATTAAGGTGTTACTAAGCCTTTTTATCGCTTCATTTGTCGCGTCTACTTTATTGCCGGGTGGCTCTGAAGCGTTGTTATTATATGGCTTAGATCAGGGCTATTCGGCGTGGTTATTATGCCTTGTTGCTGGAACAGGAAATGTTTTAGGCAGCATAGTGACCTATTTAATTGGCTCTATGGGCTGTTTGTATGTTTATCGTCGGTATTTAGGGATAAAAGAGAAGTGGCTGACGCGTGCACAGGTTTATTTTGATAAATACGGTGCATGGACACTCTTATTTGCATGGCTGCCTATTATTGGCGACCCTATTTGTTTATTGGCAGGTATGTTACGTTATCCTTTTTTTATTTTTGTGTTATTGATCGCTATTGGTAAATATTCACGTTATGCATTGCTCTGTTGGGGAGCCACATCATTTGCATGATATATGGGTTCATGGCTATCCTTCCCGCCTTCTGAAAAATATCTAAGCAAATAAGAGAGTAGATAATGCGTATTATTTTTATCATGATTTTGTTGTATTCCATGCCTTCCATTGCCGCTGAGAGCACATTAAAGACAGACAATGAGAAGTTAAGTTATGCGATTGGTATGGATATTGGAAAGTCCATTCAAGCGATGAAATTAAATTTAGATTTAGACGTTTTTTTAAAAGGTGTAAAATCTGCGACAGAAGGTTCTGCATTGATGACAGACGCAGAAGCACGTGAAATTCGCCAATCCTTCTTCCAAAAAGTTCAATTAAAACAAGCAGATAAGCAAAAAATAGTTGCTGATGAAAATTTAAAGAAAGGCGAAGATTTTCTTGCGAAAAACAAAACAAAGAAAGGTGTTATCACCACATCAAGTGGCTTACAATATGAAGTGATCAAGCAAGGTGATGGTGTTAAGCCAAGTAAAACAGATCAAGTGGAAGTTCATTATCGTGGCACATTGATTGATGGTACTGAGTTTGATTCATCTTATAAGCGTGGTACGCCTGCCACTTTTCCTGTGAACCGCGTGATTCCTGGTTGGACAGAAGCCTTACAATTGATGCAAGTGGGTAGTAAATATAAGTTATTTATTCCAGCAGACATTGCTTATGGTACGAGACAGCAAGGGAAACTGATTACCCCAAATAGCACGCTTATTTTTGAAGTTGAATTGCTAAAAGTTTTATAAAATTAGGAGTTTCTTGATGCGTTACAACTGGAGTGTGGAAGAAATTTCACAACTTTTTTCATTGCCATTTAATGATTTATTGTTTCAGGCTCAACAAGTACACCGTGCCCATTTTGATGCCAATAGTGTTCAATTATCAACATTATTATCAATAAAAACAGGTGGTTGCCCAGAAGATTGCAAGTATTGTCCGCAAAGTGTTCATTATGATACACCTGTTGAAGATCAAGCTATGCTTCTTAAAAACGAAGTTTTAGCAGCTGCCAAAGAAGCAAAAGCACGCGGTGCGACACGCTTTTGTATGGGTGCTGCTTGGCGTAGTCCCAAAGGTAAGGATTTTGAACATGTTTTAGAGCTTGTTCAAACCGTGAAAGACTTGAATATGGAAGCCTGTGCGACCTTGGGTATGTTATCTGAAGAACAAGCTGACCGTTTACGTGAAGCAGGTTTGGATTATTATAACCATAATTTAGATACAAGCCCTGATTTATATGAAGATATTATCAGTACACGTGATTATCAAGACCGCTTAGATACGCTTAAACATGTCCGCAGCAGTGGTATGAATGTATGCTGTGGTGGTATTGTGGGTATGGGTGAATCACGTAAGCAGCGTTCGGATTTGGTGGCACAGTTAGCTCGTATGGAGCCACATCCTGAATCTGTGCCTATTAATATGCTGGTGAAGATTGAAGGTACGCCTTTTGAAGAAGAAGAAGCTTTAGATAACTTTGAATTTATTCGGACGATTGCTGTGGCGAGAATTACGATGCCACAGTCTTATGTGCGTTTATCCGCAGGTCGGGCAGAAATGTCAGATGAAATGCAAGCTTTATGCTTCTTAGCGGGTGCAAATTCAGTTTTTTATGGTGAAAAGTTGTTAACAGCAGCAAATAATGATGAAGATCATGATATGAAGTTATTTAACCGTCTTGATATACGGGCTGAATCTTCTTCGACACCATCCACACGTTTAATAGCATAGGAGTTTATCGATGTTTCATGGGGTGATTACAGCGTTAGTAACACCATTTCGCGATGGTAAAATAGATGATAATGCTTTTAGAGAACATTTAAATCGCCAAATAGAATCAGGTGTTGATGCCGTGGTTGTGGCAGGTAGCACAGGTGAAGCAGCAACCTTGAGCTTTGATGAGCATAAAGCTTTGATTAAAAGTGCTATAGAAGAAGCTTCTGGTCGTATTCCTGTGATTGCAGGCACGGGTTCTAATTGTACACGTGAATCAATTGAACTTAGCCAAGCTGCACGTCACTTAGGTGCAGATGCTGCACTATTGATCTCACCATATTACAATAAACCAACGCAAGAAGGTATCTACCTTCACTATAAAGCGATTGCAGATGCCGTTCACTTACCTTTGATTACTTATAGTGTTCCAGGGCGAACAGCATCCGATGTGTTACCTTCAACATTGGGTCGTTTGGCAAAAATTAGTAATATTGTGGGTCACAAAGATGCCACAGGTGATATGGCTGTGTTGACGGCTATTCTCAATGAAACAGCGGGCAATATTGAGCTGTATTCAGGTGATGATGGCACATTAATGCCCTTTATGGCTTTGGGTGGTTCTGGTGTGATTTCAGTGCTATCTAATATTCTTCCTCAGCATCTGAAGGATGTGATTGCACATATTGAACGTGAAGACTTGAAAAAGGCACGTATTTGCCATCAGCAATTGGCTAAGATCAATGAAGCGATGTTTATACGTAGTAACCCTATTCCTGTTAAAGCAGCTTGTGCACTATTGGGTTGGATGCAAGATGAATTGCGTTTGCCATTAACAAGTCTGGATGATGAAGCGCGTGTTTTCTTGAAAAAAGAAATGACTTCCTTGGGTTGTTTTTCAATCTAAGTTGTTGTTTTAAATAGAGAAAGGAACGATTCATTGAACCGTTCCTTTTTTATTGACACATGATTGCTTAGATGAAACCAACCAATGCTGCTTGGCATACCTTGATAAGAGGATCTGGAAAGAAGCCACTCACAAGCACAAATAATGTACAGAGCACAAGCACAGCTTGTAAGGGTTTATCGCTTAAGGGGTTAAATGCTTCTCTTTCGCTATCAAATAAGACGTATTTAATCACCCGAATATAATAAAAGGCACCAATAGCTGAGAATAAGAGACCGATTAAAGCAAGCTGTGTATACCCAGCATTAAAGGCGGACATAAAGACATAGAATTTCGCCCAGAATCCACCTAAAAATGGAATGCCAGCCATAGAGAACATTAATAGAACCATGGCAATCGCATAGCCCTTATGCACATGTATTAAACCAGCGAAATCATCGAGCAATTCACCTTTTAAGCCATCACGTCTCATCAATAGTAATACGCTGAAAACACCCATCGTCATGAAAAGGTAAATGAGCATATAAAACAATACGGCGGTATAACCTTCTTCGGTGGCAGAAATAACACCCAGTAAAATAAAACCAACATGGCCAACCGTTGAATAAGCCAACATCCGCTTGATACTGCGTTGCGCAATGGCGGCTAAGTTACCAATAATCATAGAAAGCACAGCCAAGACACTTAATATTGTGACATATTCGTTTAACATGGGAGCCAAGGCATCATGTAACACACGAATAAATAAGACAAAACCTGCTACTTTTGGAGCCACTGACATAAAGGCAGTGATGGGCGTTGGCGCGCCTTCATAGGTATCAGGTGTCCACATATGGAAAGGAGCCATGGAAACTTTAAACGCAAAACCTGCCATAATAAAGACGAGACCTGTCAGCACAGCCATACTTGTTTGTGCCTCGTGATGACTTAAGGCTTTGGCAACATCACTGAAGTGTAAGCTACCTGATACACCATATAAGAAGGTCACACCATAAAGCAGCATACAAGAAGCCAATGAACCCAACACAAAGTATTTAAGTGCGGCTTCAGAAGAACGCAACATATCGCGTTGATAACCAACCAAGACATAAACAGAAAGGGCCATTAACTCCATACCCAAATACATGCTAAGGAAGTTATTGGCAGAAACCATCAACATCATGCCTAAAATCGAAAAGAGAATCAGGACATAATATTCACCAAGGTGTGATTCACCTTTCATATATCGTTGCGACATCACAATAGTGAAAATACCAGCAGCACAAATGAGGCCTTTACTAAAGGCAGCAAAAGAATCTTGTATCACATAATTAAAGAAAGCCGATACAGGTGCATCACCAACCGCACAGAAGGAAATGATCATGGCGGTGAGTAAGGTGAGAATGGAAAGCGCAGGAACCAGCTTCTTCTTTGCATCTGTTAAAAAGACATCAAGCAGCAAGATAAACATTGCCATCAATGCGATAAACATCTCTGGAATAAGCGGGTAAATAACTAGGTTTTCTAACGTATATTGCATATATAAAACCTCAATGAGCCATACTAGAATGCGCTGCTAATGCGGCGGTATCAAGTTTGGTGCTTGTTGCTTGTTCTAAAAGATGGGCGACAGATGTGTGTAAAATATCAAGGATAGGCAGTGGATAGAAACCCATCCAAAGGACAAGGGCGATCAATGGTACAAACATCCAAAATTCACGTTTGTCTAAATCCTGCATTTGATCGACGCGATCATTGCCTATTTTACCCATGATCACACGTTTGTACATCCATAGGGTGTAGCAAGCTGATAAGACAATGCTGATGGTGGCAATAATAGCAACCCACTTGGTTGACATACCCAAATACTGTGGATCTGCTTGGAAAGTACCGATTAAGACCATGATTTCACCGATGAAGGATGAAGCACCCGGTAGGGCAACATTGGCCATAGCAAATAACAACATCACCGCAGCAAAAACAGGCATGCGATTGGCCACACCGCCATAATCACCAATATCACGGCTATGCATGCGATCATACATGACACCGACACAAAGAAATAAGGCAGCCGCGACAAAGCCATGACTGATCATATTGATCAACGCGCCTTCGAGGGCGATTTGCGTGAACATGAAGGTACCTAAGGTCACAAAACCCATGTGAGCGATAGAGGAATAAGCCACCAAACGTTTCATATCACGTTGCATCATGGCCACGAGTGAGATGTAGACGATGGCAACAAGCGATAAGCCAACCATGAGGGGAACAAAATATTGCGAAGCATCGGGTGTGATGGGTAGAGAAAAACGCAAGAAGCCATAAGCGCCCATTTTCAATAACACACCTGCCAAAATCACAGAACCTGCGGTGGGTGCTTCGGTATGGGCATCAGGTAACCATGTGTGAACAGGCCACATCGGAACTTTTACCGCAAAAGCGGCAAAGAAAGCCAACCATATCCATATTTGCCATTCAAAATTGAAGGCATAAGCCATGAAATCTAAAATTTCAAAGCTGCCTGTTTTATAATGCATGGCCAATAAAGCCAACAGCATGAGCACAGAGCCAACGAGGGTATAAAGGAAGAATTTAATCGTGGCATAAACACGGTTTTTCCCACCCCATATACCAATAATGATATACATAGGAATCAGCATCGCTTCCCAGAAGAAGTAAAAGAGCATGCTATCTAAGGCAGAAAAGACACCAATTAACGTGGTTTCCAATAATAGAAATGCAATCATATAACCTTTAACATTTTTGGTGATGCAGCGAAAGGCCGAGATAATACAAATGATACACAATAAGCTGGTGAGTAAAATGAAGGGCATGGAAATACCATCAACACCGAGGTGATAGTTGATATTAAAGGACTCAATCCATGAATAATTTTCCTCAAACTGCATATGGTGTGTGGTTGTATTAAAACGACACCATAAAACAGTGGTGATGAGGAAGGTCACCACAGTGGTTATCAAGGTGGCCCATTTCACATGCTTGTCATCGTCGAGCATGGCCCAAATCAGTAAAGCTGCGACTGCGGGCAGAAAAATACTTAGGCTGAGAATGGGAAAGTTCAGCACGTTATGCAAATCCATCTAAATCTCCTAAGCCTTTAAAATTAAATATGTTAATAATGAAAAGACACCGATCACCATGGCAAAGGCATAATGGGAAAGAAGCCCCGTTTGCATGGCTCGCATCTTGGCAGCACCCGCTAAGATATGATCAACCACACCTTTGTGAATGATGCCTTTATCAATGATGCCTAAATCTGCTTTCTGCCATAAGAACTGACCGATACAGCGTGCAGGTTGCACAAAGATGATTTGATAAAGCTCATCCCAACGCCATTTGTCCAATAGGAACTGGTGTAACCACGGAAACATCGCTGCAATTTTTGCAGGGTATTTCGTTTTCTTAAGATACATGAAAGTTGCCAAAGCAATACCACCGACAGCACACCAAAAAGGTAGCGTGAGTAAAAAGTGATACCAGTGATGACTGGCTGCGTGGGCTTCAAGGGTAATCAAAGGGTTGTGTGCATCTGTGACAAAAATAGCATCACCAAAGAAAGCTTCAGCACCTGTGCCTGCCATGCCTAAACTATAGTAACCCCACAAACCTGCAAATGTGGCTCCAATGGCAAGGATAATTAAAGGCAAGCTAATGCTTGCGGGTGATTCGTGCAGTTGTTTTTTAACTTGAGGATCAACACGATCCGAATTATGGAAGGTGAGGTAAAACATTCTAAAGGTGTAGAATGCAGTCATAAACACACCTGTGATCAGTGCAAACTCAGCAAAGCTGGTGACCCAACCCATGTCACGCACTTGCACCGCTTCAATGATCAAGTCTTTTGACCAGAAGCCTGCAAAAGGAGGGATACCCGCCAGAGCAACAGCACCGATGAGGCAGGTAAAATAAGTAATAGGCATGTATTTACGCAATTGCCCCATTTTACGAATGTCTTGTTCATGCATCATGGCATGAATCACAGAACCAGCCGCCAAGAACAACAAGGCTTTAAAATAAGCATGGGTCATCAAGTGGAAGATACCCGCTGAATAAGCCGATACACCACAAGCCACAAACATATAACCCAATTGAGAACAGGTCGAATAAGCAATGACCCGTTTAATATCGTTTTGCACTAGGCCAATGGTGGCACACATCCAAGCCGTAATCGCACCAACAACCACAACAGTGGCTAGAGCAACTTCTGAGAACTCAAACAGCGGAGATAAACGAGCGACCATGAATACGCCAGCAGTTACCATGGTTGCAGCATGGATCAAAGCTGAAATCGGGGTTGGACCTTCCATAGAATCAGGAAGCCAAACATGCAAGGGAACCTGCGCACTTTTACCCATTGCACCGACAAAGAGAGCCAAACAAATAAAGGTGATAACGCTGACTTCCATATTGGCAAAATACATGTGAATGTCTTGAGCAACAAAACCTTTGACAGCAAGAAAAACAGTGGCGTAGTCCACGCTACCAAAATAGTACCAAACGGCTAAAATGCCGATGGCAAAACCAAAGTCACCCACACGGTTGACGATGAATGCTTTCATGGCTGCAACATTGGCGGATTCTTTGGTAAACCAAAAACCAATCAATAGGTAAGAGAACAAGCCGACAGCTTCCCAACCAAAAAATAAGGTGAAAAAGCTATTACCCATCACCAAGACAAGCATGGAGAAAGTAAAGGCTGAAATATAAGCAAAGAAACGGCTATAACCTTTATCACCATGCATATAGCCCACGGTGTAGATATGCACACATGAGGAAACAACGGTTACCGTGACCATCATGGTGACGGTAAGTTTATCAATCATCATACCAATCGGAACGTTGAGCGTATCGGAAACAATCCATGTCCAAAAATTGCCATAGAAACTCATGTCGAAGTAGACCACTTGACAGAATACATGCACTGAAAGTATGGCAGAAGCTACCACACCAAGAATACAAATAAGGTGACTGAGTTTTTCTTTTAAGAACCAACCAAATAAACCAGAGATTAAGGCTGCAATGAGCGGTAATGCTGGGATTAAAAGTAATTCGTTTACATTAAGATCAAGAATTTCAGTAGTCATTCGTTAATGTCCCCTTAACCCTGCAAGCTATTCATGTCTTCAATACTGACAGACCGTCTATTGCGATAAAAGGCAATCAAAATAGCTAAGCCAACGGCGACTTCAGCTGCGGCAACGGTTAAGACAAAGAATACAAAAATTTGACCATTTATATCATTTAAGTAATGAGAAAAGGCCACAAAATTGATGTTGACAGCAAGAAGCATCAACTCAATGCACATTAAAACGGTGATGATGTTTTTTCGATTTAGAAAAAGGCCAATCATGCCAATGCTAAATAAACATGCTGCCACTAGTAAGTATGAAGTTAATCCAATCTCAATCATATTATAGGCTCGCTTTGCGCAGTCTATCAGCTTTAGAAGCTCGGACTTGCTTGGGAATACTTTGATATTTCACATCTTTACGCGTGCGAAGAGTCAGGACAACCGCACCAATGAGTGCAACCAGTAGAATCAATGCAGCCACTTCAAAGGCAAACATATATTGGGTATAAAGAACCTTCCCAATTTCAGCAGCGTTATTCACTTGAGCAGTAAGAGGTTCAGCTTTTGGAATAATATTTTTTGTTACCTCATCCAAGATGAACTCGCCTGTCTTAGGGTCTGTTTTGTGTGTGACAGCAACAAAGATATTAGATGCCGCCGCCGCCGCAAATTCCATCAGTAAAATAAGACTAATCATTAAACCAAGTGGTAAATATTGCATGAAGCCTTCACGTAGTTTTTCAAAGTTGACTTCCATCATCATCAAGACAAACATGAAGAGCACCATGACAGCACCGACATAAATCAAAATGAGAATGATGGCTAAAAACTCAGCACCGAGCATTAAAAACAATGCCGATGCATTGAAAAAACAAAAAATGAGCGCGACCACAGAGTGAATGGCATTTTTTGATAAGACCACAAAGCCAGCCGATAAAATCGCTAAGCCTGAAAAGATAAAGAAAAAGAGTGATTCCATTGGCGTTTCCTATTTCTCAGTTATATTGTGATTTATCAGCAAGGTTCGCTGATATTTGTTTGGCGTATTTATCACCTGTCGCTAATAAACGATCTTTGGTGTAATACAAATCTTGGCGGTTTTCGGTCGCATATTCAAAGATTTGCGTCTCAACAATAGCATCGACTGGGCATGCTTCTTCACAAAAACCACAGAAAATACAAAGGGTGGTATCAATATCATAACGTGTGGTTCGACGTGATCCATCTTCTCTTTCTTCTGAGTCAATCTGAATAGCCAGCGCAGGGCAAACCACTTCACATAGTTTACAAGCAATACAGCGTTCTTCACCATCATCATAACGACGAAGTGCGTGTAAGCCACGAAAACGTGGTGATAACGGGGTACGCTCTTCAGGGTATTCAATGGTGATCTTTGGCTTAAATAAATATTTGCCAGTGAGGGCTAAGCCTCTGACAAGCTCAAGGAGAAGCCAAGTATTAATCTGTCTTTTTAACCACTTTAAAACACATTGCATCTTTATCTCCTATCTCCAAGCAATCCAGTCAGAAATGGGGTTTTCTAAAACCCACTCCAAACCAGGTGTGTAGATGAGTAGGCCAATCACAGCCAACCATGCTAATGTCCATGGTAAAAACACTTTCCAGCCCAAGCGCATCAATTGATCATAACGATAACGCGGGAAAGTCGCTCTGAACCAAATGAAAACAAAAATAAGGAAAGCTGCTTTACCCAGTAACCAGACTGTTCCCGGTATAGGAAGGGCATCTAAGAAAGGAAAAGGTGCATACCAGCCACCGAGGAATAAAATACTGGTGACCAAGCTGATAAGAATCATGGCTGCATATTCAGCCAGTGAGAAAGTTGCAAACCAAAAACCTGAATACTCGACAAAGAAGCCAGCCACAATTTCAGATTCACCTTCAGGTAAATCAAAAGGGCAACGACTACATTCAGCCGCACCTGAGATTAAAAAGACCAAAAACATAGGAAACAAAGGAATAAGATACCAATTCCAAAAGCCACCTTGTTGCGCATGTACAATCTCAGCCAAGTTCATGCTGCCTGCAAGCATCAAAACAGTCACAATCGCAAAGCCCATTGAGATCTCATAAGAGATCATTTGACATGTAGAGCGAATCGCACCCATGAAGGCATATTTGGAGTTGGATGCCCAACCTGCCAATAAAATACCGTAAACAGATAAGCTAGAAATGGCCATCACGTACAACACACCAATATTCACATTGGCGATCGTCATCACACGAGGCTCATCCCAATAGCCAAATAAGGTGGTTTCACCAAAAGGAATCACAGCAAACGCGATAAAGGCGGGAACCATGGCCAAGACAGGTGCAACCACAAATAGAAATTTACTCGATTTGGCGGGAATGATGGTTTCTTTTAAAAATAACTTGATACCATCGGCAATGGGCTGTAATAAACCAAAGGGTCCGACGCGGTTACAACCTTGGCGAACTTGGATCCAACCAATGATACGACGTTCCATATAAGTGGTGTAAGCCACGGTTAATGCAACACCAATTGAAATGGCTAAAATGGATAGAACCCACCTACCTAATGTGAATAAAACAGTTTCCGCCCCATCTAAGTTGAAGAACAGGCTTTGAACACTTTCCCAAATCATGCAGAACCTCCGTTGATGTCCACGCTAACCACATTCGATATATCGCCCGCAATGCCACGTTTAGAAATAAACAATACACCAGGAGAAATATCATCACGCACATCGATTTTAAATTGATATTGACCGTGATCAGTGTCGAGGGTGGCGATGCTGCCTGCTTGCGCTGCCAAAGTATCAGGATGCATGATAACATCAGCTAATTTCTGACGTTCGCCTGCACCACGTAATAATTCAGAAGATCGCGCCCACATGCCTTCTCTATACATAGAATAACGACTGACGACATCCAAAGTACGCAATGTTATCTGAGTAGGTAAGATACTTTTACGATTTCTAGCACTGCTTAAAAAGATAGCATCTTGTTGCTTGTCATCCACTTTTGTAAGTTCTGGAATGAAACGATGCATGTGTATGCGCAGCTCTTCTAAACTGACAGCTGGAATATCTTGTCCTAAAGCTTGTAATAAACGCATCATGATTTTCCATAATGGGCGTTGATCACCAAGCACTTCTAAGGGATGGTGAGCGGTGCGAACACGGCCTTCCATGTTAATGAAGGTTCCTTCCACTTCTGAATAAGCAGATGCTGGTAATAAAACAGATGCTTGATCTGAAATTTCACCTTGAATTGCACCAATTTGAATCAGAGCTACTTTTTTCAATGCTTCGCGGGCTTGTACAGGAAAGAGACCATCACCAATTGGATCACTACCAATCAGTAAGATGGCATCAAGCTTGCCTTGATTGGCATCTTCAAAAATATCAGAAACTGACATGCGATCTTTGGCAAAAAGAGCGGTTAAGGCTTGTGCATTCATACCTTCAGGAATGAGGTTACGGCCATCATTATTGGCTTCAGCATGACCACAGCCACGCATCAATAAATCTAAACCATGAATCAGTGCAGCTGCATCATTATGACAGCGAATTTCTTCACCGACTAGCAATGAACAAGTCTCAGCCAATAAAGCATCCGCTAAAACCTTACCTGCTTCATGACGATCTTGAGTGGCATCCAGCCAAGCTTGCATACCCGCAGCTTGCTTACCTAAAGCCATCACTTGTTCGATCGCAGATGCAATCACTGAGACCCAGTCACGAGGACGAATAAGCATGTCTTTTTGAAGCTCTGAATTGGTGCGGTAACGCATGCTACCAATTCTAACCACAGGTTTGTCAGCTAACACACGTTTACGAATGCGTTGCATGACAAGCGGTAGACGTTGGCGTAAATCACTGCCTAAAATGACCACTTGATCTGCATCTTCAATTTGTTGGGTGGTTTGTGAAAAACCTTCTTCAAAGGCAAAGCTTCTCTTGTCACGGCGATGTAAATCAAAAGCGACGGGTGCATTTTTAAAAGCAGTATCACGTAGCAAGCGAATGGCACTTAAACCTTCAACACTCCAGTCAGGTGAACAAATAATACCGATGCGTTTATCTTTAAGCAGGGCAATACTATCGTTAATGGCATCATTCCAGCTTACTTTTTCCTGCTTAGAAATAGGTTTTAATAAACGACTTTCATTGCGAAAGGCATCATAAACAAAACGTCCACGGTCACATAACCAAGGTTCAGGGCTACCTTCAATGGGTTGAATGCGCATGACATCTTGACCGCGTGATTCAATCGAAATATCACAACCTTGTGGGCATTGGGTGCAAGTGCTTTGATGACGTGTCATTTCCCAAGGACGAGAAACATCATGACTTGGGCCATCTAATAGTGCGCCAACAGGGCAAATGTCAGGTAAGTTACCTGATAATTCAGAGCTAAGGCATTCATCCACAACCGAGCTGATTTCCATATGGTCGCCACGGTTTAAAACACCCATGTCACCTGTGCCTGCAATTTCATCGGCAAAGCGCACGCAACGTGTGCAGTGAATGCAACGTGTCATGCTTGTGGTCACAAAAGGGCCGAGCTGTTTATCTTTGATAATACGTTTTTCTTCTAAATAACGACCTTTACCTGAGCCATGTTCCATCGCGTAATCTTGTAGCTTACACTCACCACCTTGATCGCACACAGGGCAATCAAGCGGATGATGAATCAATAAATATTCCATTGCCATTTCGCGGTCTTTAACAAGGGCTTCACTTTCAGTTGACACTTTCATGCCTTCTGAAACAGGGGTGCAACAAGAGGCTGGCGGTTTTGGCCAACCTTCAACATTCACCAAGCACATGCGGCAGTTGGCTGCGACACTTAATTCTGGGTGATAACAAAAATAGGGTACATCGACATTCGATTGACGACATGCTTCAAGAATACTTGTGCCTGCGGCAACGGTGACTTCTTCTTCATTGATAAAAAGCGTGGTCATGATGTTTTCTCCGCGATGGCTTGCTCCACAAGTTCAGGAAAGTGCTCTAGTAAAGATAAAATAGGTGCAGCTGCGCCATCTGCTAATGCACAAATGGTGCGGCCAGCCATGTGTTTAGCAGCATCTTCAAGTGTACGAATATCTTCTTGTTTACCTTGGCCGCTTTCGATACGTGTTAAAATACGTTCTAACCAACCCGTACCTTCACGGCATGGTGTGCATTGTCCACAAGATTCATGGGCATAAAAATGGGCTAAACGACGCGTGAGAGCGATCAGGTCAGCGGTTTCATCAATAATAATAACAGCACCAGAACCCAGCATAGAACCTGCACTGGCAAGATCATCATAGGTTAAAGGCACATCATAATGTTCAGCAAGCAACCAAGGCGTGGATGATCCACCCGGAATAATGACCTTTGGTACACTACCGTTTTGTAAACCACCTGCATAATCTTCAATTAAGCTGCGCATGGTTGTGCCTAAAGGGACTTCATAGTTGCCAGCTTTTTTGACATTACCAGAAACAGAAAAAATCTTCATGCCAGCATTGTTAGGTGTGCCAATGGCTTTGTGCCATTCGCCACCATGTTCGAGAATAGCGGGGACAGTCGCCAATGTTTCGACGTTGTTAACCACGGTGGGACAACGAAAAAAACCTTCGACAGCTGGAAAGGGCGGTTTGAAACGAGGACGACCGGGGCGACCCTCTAATGATTCAATCAATGCTGTTTCTTCACCACAAATATAAGCACCTGCACCACGATGGACGGTAAGGTGCATGCTGTAGGAGGATCCTAAGATATTATCACCTAATAAGTTGGCTGCATAAGCTTCGGAAATAGCATCGTTTAAGCGTTTGGCTTCGTGAATAAATTCACCACGAATATAGATATAAGCATCTTTTACACCGAGTGCAAAGCCCGCCATAATCATGCCTTCAATCAATAAATGTGGGTCAAAACGCATAAGATCGCGATCTTTAAAAGTACCCGGTTCACCTTCATCAGCGTTGCATAATAAATAAGTCGGTTTACCTGTGTTTTTAGGCACAAAAGACCATTTAAGTCCTGTTGGAAAACCTGCGCCACCGCGACCACGCAGGCCAGATATTTTCATTTCAGAAACAATGTGTTCGCTACTGAATGTATTTAAAACAGTAGGTAAAAACTGATATGCACCTTGTTGACGTGCCATTTCTAAGGTGTGCATCTTGGGAACATCGATATTTGCAAAGCAAATAGCTGTGACTTTTTTAGGATCAGATGGGATCATGTGTCCTCCCCTTAGCAATCACATCATCAAGATGATGTTCTGTAACGTTTTCGTGATAGTCACCGTTGATTTGAACGATAGGTGCGCCACCACATGCGCCAAGGCATTCAACTTCGATGACACTAAACATATCATCGTCGGTGGTTTCACCCGGCTGAATTTTTAATTTTTCACATAATTTGGCCAACAGCTCATCTGCACCATTGAGCATACAGCCTGCATTGGTACACACTTCTAAAAGATTCCTGCCACAAGGTTTTTCACGATACATAGTATAAAAGGTAACCACTTCTCGCACCATCATCAGGCGTACGCCTAAGGTGTCAGCAACCAATTGCTGGGTTGGAATAGATAAGTGACCAAAGTCTTCCATTGCCATATGTAATACAGGCAAAATAGCTGACTGGGCTTTGGGGTAACGCTTTACTAAAGTTAAAATCTCATCCAGACGTTGCGGTGAGAACTGCACATCGCTCATCGATCCACCTCTCCAAACACAATATCTTGCGTACCTAACACCGCCACAACATCTGCGATCAAGTGTCCACGGCACATAAAGTCCAAACCTTGCAGATGAGCAAAGCCCGGTGCGCGTATTTTCATTCTATAGGGTTTATTTGAACCATCTGAGACGATATAAACACCAAATTCACCTTTAGGATGTTCAACAGCTTGGTAAACTTCGCCAGCTGGAACATGAAAACCTTCAGCAAAAAATTTAAAGTGATGAATCAATGATTCCATATCATCTTGAAGTTTCGCACGTTTTGGACGTGCGAGTTTATGGTCATCTAAGTTTACAGGGCCGTCATTCTTTTGCAGCCACGCAACACATTGGGCAATAATACGATTGGACTGACGCATTTCTTCCACACGCACAAGGTAACGATCATAAGTATCGCCACCATCAGTAATCGGCACATCAAAATCTAACTGATCATAGACATCATAAGGTTGTTTCTTACGTAAATCCCACTCAACACCGCTACCGCGCAGCATTGGACCCGTAAAACCCCATGCCTTGGCTTCTTGAGCTGTCACCACACCAATATCAACTGTCCGTTGTTTCCAGATGCGGTTTTCTGTGAGTAGTGTTTCATATTCATCCACATAACCAGGAAAGCGTTGTGTAAATGCTTCAATGCGTTCTAAAAGACCATCAGGAAGATCAAGGGAAACGCCACCCGGACGAAAATAAGCAGCATGCATACGCGCACCACTGACGGCTTCATAATAATCAAAAATATCTTCACGTTCTCTAAATGCATATAAGAAAACAGTCATGGCACCAATATCTAGAGCTTGGGCACCAATCCATAGTAAATGGTTAAGAAGGCGGGTTAACTCTGCATACATGACACGAATGTATTGTGCCCGTTCAGGCACTTCCACATCGAGCATTTTTTCCAAAGCAAGGACATAAGCATGCTCATTACACATCATCGAGACGTAATCAAAACGATCAAAATAAGGTAAGTTTTGCAGATAAGACTTATATTCAAATAGTTTTTCAGTACCACGGTGCAATAAACCGATGTGTGGGTCTGCACGAATAACAGTTTCGCCATCTAACTCGAGAACCAAACGCAAAACACCATGTGCAGATGGATGCTGAGGACCAAAGTTTAGGGTGTAGTTTTTAATTTCAGCCACGATCGACTCCTGGCCATGTCTTTGGAATCAAGACACGATTTTTAAGCTTATTGGGTTTATAAACACAACGCCATTGCTCTTCATCAAAGAACATTTCAACACGGCCTGTTAACGGAAAGTCTTTGCGTAAGGGGTGACCTTCAAAACCATAATCTGTTAAAATACGGCGTAAATCAGGGTGACCACTAAAGATAATACCATACATATCAAAAGCTTCGCGTTCATACCAATTGGCAGCAGGCCAAACATCAATGATGGATGCCAGCATTTGCCGATCAGCAATATTAACTTTCAGGCGTACACGTTCGTTACGTTCAAGAGATAGTAGGTGATAAACGATTTGAAAACGTTCACCGCTATGATCAGGATACTCACTCAGATCAAGGCCGCAGAGGTCGATGAGTTGTTCATACTCGCATTCATCACGTAGAAAGAAGCAGGCCTCTTGAATAGAAGTTGCTTCAACATGAATGGATGCCATACCCGTGCTTGTGTCTTGAGAGACTGCATCGCCAAATTTTTCTCGAAGTCTTATTAAGTCTGACATTAAAACTCCGTTAGCGTGAAATTGTGTTGGTGCGTTTTATTTTTTCTTGCAACTGAATAATACCATAAATCAAAGCTTCAGCTGTTGGCGGACAACCCGGAACATAAATATCAACGGGTACAATACGGTCGCAACCACGCACAACAGAATAAGAATAATGATAATAGCCACCACCATTGGCGCAAGAGCCCATGGAGATCACCCAACGTGGTTCAGACATTTGATCGTAAACCTTACGTAAGGCGGGTGCCATTTTGTTAATTAAAGTTCCTGCAACAACCATCACATCAGATTGTCTGGGGCTAGGTCTAAAAACCACGCCAAAGCGATCCAAATCATAACGTGATGTACCTGCGTGCATCATCTCAACCGCACAGCAAGCTAAACCAAAAGTCATGGGCCACATAGAACCTGTGCGTGCCCAGTTGATCACTTTGTCGGCTGATGTGGTGACAAAACCTTTATCAAGAAGTCCTTCTATTCCCACTGTAAGGCTCCTTTTTTCCAAGCGTAAATATAACCAACTACCAAAACGAATAAAAACAACATCATTTCAATGAAGCCAAATATACCAATATCTTTTAAAACAATGGCCCACGGAAACATGAATGCTGTTTCCAAATCAAAAAGAATAAAAAGAATCGCAACTAAGTAAAATCGAACGTCAAATTGCATCCGAGAGTCTTCAAAAGCCTCGAATCCGCACTCATAAGCAGACAGTTTCTCTGGGTCTGGCTTTTGCGTTGCAACCAACATTGAAAGAATAAGTGGAGCAGCCCCCATAGCCAATGCTATGAGAATAAAGACTGCGATTGGCGCATATTGTTGAGCTAAATATCCAGCATCCAAAGAGTCCATACAACAACCTCCCTTGAAATCATCAACGCAAAAGGCATATTGCGCTGTCTCAAGCAGGCACGGTTGCTAGCAGCGAGCTTTTTAATCGTCAAGTTAAGATTGGCTTAAGATTTAGCTTTCAAAAGGGTTTATATATGTCTTTAACGATGCATTGGCAAAAGGTTGAATTTGTTCAATCAGTTGCCCAAATGGAACAATTTCCAAATCAAAACTTGCCGTGTATTGGGGTTGCGGGTCACTCAAACGTGGGTAAGTCTTCACTGTTGAATTCGTTGTTTCAGCGTAAGAAAATGGTCAAAGTTGCCAAGGCTCCCGGCTGTACTCGGTTGTTAAATTTGTTTCGTGTGGATGAAAGACTGCTTGTGACGGATTTACCCGGTTATGGTTATGCACGTGTGGCTAAGTCACAGCGCAAGCAATGGGCCAACTTAGTCGATCAGTTTTTTAGTAGTAGGACTGCGATGTTAATCCTTGTGCTTCTCGATGTTCGTCATGGTCCAAAAGATTCTGATTTACAATTAATTGAGTTTTTAAATGAAGTGGGTGTGCGCTGGATACCCATTGCCACGAAAACAGATAAATTGGGCACAAATCAGCTTGCTAAGCGTTTAAAAGAGATGCAGGAAGATCTTGGTGGTTACTTAAAACCGATTCCAACATCGAGTCACAACAAAAAAGGTATGGATATTTTAAGAGAAACAATTATTCATGAGTGTTTTGTGAAACCTTATGCAGAAGAACTTTGATTTTATTGTTGTTGGTAATGGCGCCTCAGGGCTCTTAGCTGCGAATCGTCTTGTGAAGTTTGGTCGCGTTGCTTTGGTCAGCAAGGGTGACATTCGAGAGTCCAATACCTATCAAGCTCAAGGCGGTATTGCAGGTGTGATGCATGCGCTAGATTCGGTGCAATCTCATGTTCAAGATACCTTGAGAGCAGGTGCAGGTTTGTGTCATGAAGAGGTGGTGCAACGGGTCATTGAGCGTGGCTCTTCGACCATTCAAAACCTAATCTCTCTGGGTACTGGTTTTGATCATCATGAAGGTGAGTTGCACTTGACCCAAGAGGGTGGGCACAGCAATCGGCGCATTGCCCATGCGCAAGATGCAACAGGCCAAGCCATTAGCAATACCTTGGCCACACACCTGCATGCCAATGATAATATTCATTTTTTTAAGCAGCATATGGCCATTGATTTAATCACCACCCATCAAATGGGCTGCTTTCGTGAACAAAAGAACCGTTGTCTTGGTCTTTATGTGCTTAGTCCCATAGGTGAGATTCTAAGCTTAGGTGCTTTACATGTGATTTTAGCGACGGGTGGGGTGGGTAAGGTCTATATGTATACGACAAACCCCAGTGTGGCGACGGGTGATGGTATGGCGATGGCATGGCGTGCGGGTTGTCCGATGATGAACCTTGAGTTTATGCAATTTCATCCGACGACATTGTACCATGCCCAAAGCCCTTCTCTTTTGTTAAGTGAAGCATTACGAGGAGAGGGTGCGCATTTACTCAATAAATCAGGACATCGCTTTGTCTTCGATTATCATGAAAAAGGTGAAATGGCATCGCGTGATATTGTGGCGCGAGCCATAGATCATGAAATTAAAAAAACAGCACAAGATTGTATGTTTTTGGATGCAAGGCATTTAGGTAAACCTTGCTTGCAGCGGCATTTTCCTAATATTAGCAAGCGTTTACTTGGTTTAGGTCTCGATATGAGTACGCAACAGATTCCAATTGTACCCGCTGCACACTATATGTGTGGTGGTGTGCAAACGACCTTATCAGGGCAAACAGCCGTGGACTCATTGTATGTTGTGGGTGAGTCGGCTTGTTCAGGTTTGCATGGTGCTAATCGCTTGGCCAGCAACTCTTTGCTGGAATGTTTGGTGATGGCGGAACTGTGTGTTGAGAGTATTTTAAAAACGGATGTTCCTGCACCAACGCAACGTTTACCAACGTGGGATTCTGGGGGTATTTTTAAACAAAAGGAACGCATTCAAATCAAGCAAAACTGGCATGAGTTGCGTGCAACCATGTCCAATTATGTGGGTATTGTGCGTTCGGATGAACGTTTGCATCGCGCATTGCGTCGACAACAGATGATACAAGAAGAAATGACCGCCTATTATTGGCAACATCCTGTGGATCGAGATCTATTGGAGTTGCGCAATATCTCGTTGTTATCTGAATTAATTATTCGCAGTGCGTTGCAGCGCAAAGAATCACGCGGCTTGCATTATTCCTTAGATTATCCTGAGTTCAATGCTAAAAAAGAGGATACGGTTCTCAGCCCACATTAGCGGTGATATACCCATTACACCTTGTGCCTTGCTCTGAATTCCCTCCTAATCTCTGAAACATGCATCTTGAAGTGTGATGGGTATATTTAATCTTTACTGACATCACTGCCGCCAGCTTTGGGGGCATGTTGTAGAATGCGGTCAGCCATGCGAGAGAAAGGTAGGCTTTGCAGCCAGACTGTTCCTGTGCCACTTAAGGTTGTTAAAAAGAGACCTTCGCCACCGAAAAACATGGATTTCAAGCCACCTGCTGGTGCAATACTATAGTCAATATCTGAAGTGAAAGCTGCGACGCAGCCAGTGTCGACGAGAATCGTTTGATCGTTGAACTCTTTGCGAATCACCGTGCCGCCGACATGCACAAAAGCCATGCCATCGCCACGCAAGCGTTGTAAAATAAAACCTTCACCACCAAAAAATCCTGCACCCAATTTTTGGCTGAAAGCAAAGCTGACTTCGGTACCGTGTGCTGCACAAAGAAAAGCACCTTTTTGGCATAAGATTTCACCACCAATTTGTGCCATATCAATCGGAATAATTTTACCTGGATAAGGTGCTGCAAAGGCCACGACTTTTTTTGTATCAGTCGTGTTGGTGAAGTGGGTCATAAAGATGGACTCACCTGTTAAGGCTCGTTTGCCAAAATTAAATAATTTGCCGAGAAAATCACCCTCTGAACCATCACCCATCTTGGCTTCAAAATCGATACCAGCATCCATGTAGTTCATGGCTCCAGCTTCAGCGACGACAGTTTCATCTTGATCTAATTCAATCTCGACGACTTGCATATCATGACCAATTAATTGGTAATCGACTTCGTGGCATTGCATGTGGTTGATCCTTTAAGTGCGCGGCGAACTTTCTAAGAAATGCAGGTTAGTTTGACCATAGCGGCGACTATCACGGCATATCCAAGGTTGAGGCCAGCAAGGTTGAATACTGGCGAGTTCTTCGATAATGAGAGAGGAGGTGTTAATTTGATATTTGCTTAATAATTGAGGGATTTTCTGGCACCAGCCTGAATCATAAGGAGGATCTGCAAACACCATATCAAAGGATTGTCCTTTGAGTTTATGGAGTTGAGATTCAACTTGGCCGTGCACAATACGCCACTGTTCAAGCTGCCATTTTTCTTTGAGCTTTTGTTGTTCATGGCAGGCTCTTTTTTCGCATTCAACCGATGTGACTATTGCTCCACGCGATAAGGCTTCCAGACTCATGAGTCCAGAGCCTGAAAATAAGTCCAAAACAGTTTTGTGTTGAATTTGGCCTAAAATATTAAAAAGGGCTTGGCGTACTTTGGCAGAGGTGGGTCGAAGACCTTGAAGGTCAGGAATACTAACTGCCCTTCGGTGCAAAGACCCTCCTGTGATATAAACAGACATTTACCAGCTACGCTTGAAAGAATCCAAGTGTGTGTTTAAGGCCTCAATAGCATCACTTTCATTATTGGGCGATAGGCCTTCGATAATAAATTCAATATCAATATCAATTTGTTGCTCTGTTTCTGGCCACCTTGCAGAGACTTGCCATGCAGCACGCAACTTATCAGACCATGTTTTGGCCTGAGCAGCTGAGACTTCAGGCATGAGAATCGCAAAACGGCCAACACTAAGATAAGAAATGGTATCATAATCACGGATACGTTGGCGTAGATATAAACCCGCCTCGGTGGCAGCAACCTCGGCAAACCAATCGGCTTGTCCACGCACGATGGCTTCGTAATTACCCATACCTGCAATCACCAAGCTCAGAGGGCGTTTAAAGGTTCGGCAGCGGTGAACTTCTTGTAGCATGCGATGCTTGAAGTATGAAGGGAACTCCATATCGGATACGGGGTCACGATAAAAATAATCTTCCATGCGATCACTGCGGTTGCATGCCAAGCCAACGCGTGCAATCAATTTAGGTGCAGTAATGGGTTTGGTGATGTAGTCATCCACACCCAAGCTCAAACCTTTTACTTGGTCACCTAAATCATCTAAGCCGCTTAGAAAAAGAAATGGTGTTAAGTTGTAGCGTTTTTGTTCACGAATTTTATGATAAAGCGTCCATCCATCCATCACAGGCATCATAATGTCAGCCACGATAATATCGACAGGACGGTCTTCGAGAATGTCTAAAGCTTCTTGACCATTGCCAGCTTCTAAAATGCGATAGCCGCCTTGTCGTAAGAAATGACCTGTTAACTCCCTACTGGAGTTAGAGTCATCGACAAGCAAAATTGTTTTAATCACGGTTTGTTCCCCCCACTCTTTGAGCCTACTTCCACGATACTCCAGCTTTCTGGTTTTAAAAATCGTTTTGCAACCCTATTTACATCGGCAAGGTTGACCGAATTAATTTGTTGCGTCCAGTTTTGCAAATAAGTCTCAGGTAGTTGATAGAAGCCAATCGTGGCAATGGTGCTCGCTCGTTCCTGATTGCTATCTAAGCGTTGTGCAAAACTGCCCATGAGGTTGGATTTGGCTGCTTTTAAATCTTTCTTATTGATACTCTGATGCATTGTTTCCAAGACATCTAAAACCGTTTTCTTGGCTAGCTCAGATTGGTCTTGGCGTGTTTTTAACATAATGCTGAAACGACCCACCGCAGCTGTGGATGAAAAATAAGAATAAACACCATAGGCGAGTCCGCGTTTTTCACGAACCTCTTCCATCAGTTGAGAGGCAAAACCACCACCACCGAGAATTTGGTTTAATACAATCGTCGGAAAGGTGTCAGGATCATGTTTGGCCAAGCCCGCCCGCACCATTAAAATGGTTGTTTGTTGTTTTTCCATTGGAATATGGCTTGTGAAAGGTCGGTTGTGAACGGTTGGCGCAATCTCCAAGGCTTTCACTTGAACACTTCCCAGCCATGTGGACTCAAGGTCTTGCAATGCTTCTTTTAGGGATTTCATGTCGATGTCACCACTGACAGCCAGTGTTGCACCTGATGGCTGGACTTGTTGTTGATGCAAGGCTTGCAGGTGTTTGAGCTGAATGTTTTGCACGCTCTGTGTGCTGCCGCTTGTTGGGTAAGCATAAGGGTGTTTGCCATATAGTTTTTTCTTGGCTTCCCATGTAGCGAGGGTACGCGCATTTTCTTGTGATTTTTGCAAATAGGACAGCTGTTGTTTTTTTAGAATGTCAAAGCGTTGAGCATTCCATCCAGAGTGCTGTAAAACCTCTTGTAGAGCTTGAATTGCAATGCTCAGGTCTTCACGTAAAAAACTTAAATTCACATAAAGTGCATCACTGCTGACGCTGGCACCGAGATGCAGGGCGTGTTGATCAATGAAGTTTAGCCATGTGTTTCTATCTTGTTTGGCGGTATGATCGGTGAGCATATCGGCCAGAAGTGAGGCGGTGCCGTGTACTTTATCCATGCGGCTACCTGCGGGAAAAACAAGCTTCATACTCACAATGGGTACTTGGTGTGCTTCCATTAGCATAATCTTCATGCCATTTTTAAGGTGACTGCTTTCAATGGCAGGCATCGCAAAAGCCATGACTGGTAAGTATAAGGCCAAGAAAGCTATGGAAAGGAGTGTGGCTATTTTTTTGAATGGGTTCATTGCTTGGCCTCAGTAGGGTAAAGCACGCCTGTGGTGCTGTGTTCTTGAACTAAAAATTGTTGCATGACTGCGCTGACCTGTTTTGTGTCAACTTGGCGAAGCAAGTCCAGCCAATAGTCCATATTGTTGGCCCCGATGCCGACAGTTTCCATCATGCCAGCTTTCTTAGCCCGCAAGTAAAGGGAATCTTGGGCGAATATTTCAGAAGAGATCATGCGCTTTTTAGCAGCGGCAACATAGGCATCGGTAATTTGATTGGACATATCCTTGAGTGTTTTCCAAAAAGCCTTTTGAAAGGCATCAGGCTGTTGTTTTTGCGATAGTTGAGCAGAAACATACCAAAGGTCTAAACCCATGCCAAAGGGGTCATGGTAAATGCCTAAGCCGCTTGCCACTTGTTGTTGATCAACCAATGCACGGTGCATGAGCGCGCCTTTGCCGCCACCAATGATTTCGGTGGCAATCGCCAAGGCAGCAGCTTGTTGGTCATTTTGATGCGGTACCCAAACAGGCACCTGTATGGTGATATCAACAGCAGCCAACTTTGCAGGGACGTGTATTTCAATGCGTTTTGCACCGAGTGCTTTGGGTTCAGTGGGGGTGAACCTTGCAGGAGCAGTGTGTTTTGATTTGATGCGGCCAAATGATTTTTTCGTCCATTTTTGCACATCTTTGAACTGAACATCGCCAACGATCACAACGGTCACATTGCTGGGTACATAATGTTTTTTATAAAAAGCATGCACATCTTCAATATTTAGGGATTCTAAATCTTGCATCCAGCCAATCACAGGGTTTCGATAAGGGTGTAAGCGTAGAGATGCCGCCATGAGTTCTTCGTAAAGACGACCACCCGGATTGTCTTCTGTGCGCATTCTGCGTTCTTCTTTGATGACTTCAATTTCTTTTAAGAAATCAGCTTTCTTCAAATTAAGCTGTGAAAAACGTTCGGCTTCCATCTTGATGACTTTTTTAATTTCTTGGGCTGGAATGGTTTCAAAATAAGCGGTGAAATCAGTGCTGGTGAAGGCATTGTCACTACCGCCCATGGCCGCAATGGTTTTAGAAAACTCACCTGCTTTTAAATGCTTGGAACCTTTAAACATCATGTGTTCAAACACATGCGCCAAGCCTGTTTTGCTTGGCAGTTCATCACGACCACCGACTTTTAGCCAAATCTGGATCATCGCAACAGGGGCAGAGTGATCTTCTTGCACCAAGAGGTTCACACCATTGTTAAAATGATCCCGTTGCCAAGCGGCTGCGTGCAGTGAGGATATAGATAAATAAAGAAAAAGAAGTAAAATGATTGTTTTTTTCATCGCTCGTATTGTGAGAAGTTAATCAACTTTATCAAGGTGCATTGATGTGTTTTATCACTCGATAGGGGAGAGTGCTAAAAAAAAGTTGACTTTCTTCGCTTGTTTCTCAGTGTTTGGCACTCTCGATAAGTGAGTGCTAATTTTCTCAGGAGGCAAGTCATGGCGAATGTTCGTCCTTTACACGATCGTGTAATCGTACGCCGTTTAGATAGCGATGAAAAATCTATCGGTGGTATCATTATTCCAGATACAGCAAAAGAAAAACCAGTTCAAGGTGAAGTCATCGCTGTAGGTAAGGGTAAGATTCTGGATAACGGTGAAGTTCGTGCACTAGATGTTCAAACTGGTGACACTGTGATCTTCTCAACCTATGCAGGAACAGAAATTAAACTAGATGGTGAGACTCTTCTGATGATGCGTGAAGACGACATCCTCGGTGTGGTTGAAGGCTAAAGGAGACAAAAATGGCAGCAAAAGATATTCGTTTTAGTGAAGACGCTCGTGCATTGATGATGCAAGGCGTGAACAAATTAGCTGACGCAGTAAAAGTCACGCTTGGCCCCAAAGGCCGTAATGTTGTGATCGAAAAATCTTGGGGCGCACCAACCATTACTAAAGATGGCGTGAGTGTGGCTAAAGAAATCGAACTAGAAAATAAATTTGAAAACATGGGCGCGCAACTTGTAAAAGAAGTTGCCTCTAAAACAGCTGATATTGCTGGTGATGGCACCACAACAGCGACTGTTTTGGCACAAGCGATTGCTCGCGAAGGCATCAAAGCCGTTGCAGCTGGCATGAATCCAATGGATCTTAAGCGCGGTATTGATAAAGCAGTGAAAGCAATCACAGCTGAACTTTCTGTCATGTCTAAAGCGGTTAAGAATCAAGATGAAGTTTCTCAAGTGGGTTCGATCTCTGCCAATGGTGACCAAGAAGTCGGTCAAATCATTGCGGATGCGATGGCTAAAGTCGGTCAAGAAGGCGTGATCACTGTAGAAGAAGCCAAGGGCTTAGAAACAGAATTGGATGTTGTTGAAGGCATGCAATTTGATCGTGGTTATCTATCACCTTATTTCGTCACAGATACAGAACGTATGGAAGCGGCGATTGATGAGCCTTTAATTCTTCTACACGAAAAGAAGATTTCTAATATGCGTGACATGTTGCCAGTACTAGAAGCTGTTTCTCGTACAGGTAAGCCATTGTTGATCATTGCTGAAGACATCGAAGGCGAAGCTTTGGCGACGCTAGTTGTGAATAAAGCTCGTGGTATCTTGAATGTTGCTGCTGTGAAGGCACCTGGTTTTGGTGACCGTCGTAAAGCAATGCTTGAAGATATGGCTGTGTTAACAGGCGCGAAAGTGATCTCTGAAGAATTAGGTCTTAAGCTTGAGAACGTGACTGTTGAAGATCTTGGTACAGCAAACAAAGTGAATATCACTAAAGATGCGACTGTGATTGTGAATGGCAAGGGCGATCCTGCTGCGATTGAAGCGCGTGTGGCTCAAATTAAAGCACAAATCGAAGAAACCACTTCTGATTACGACAAAGAAAAACTTCAAGAACGTCTTGCTAAACTAGCAGGCGGTGTTGCTGTGATTAAAGTTGGCGCAGCCACTGAAGTTGCAATGAAAGAGAAGAAAGATCGTGTTGATGATGCATTGCATGCAACACGCGCTGCTGTTGAAGAAGGCATCGTACCGGGTGGTGGTGTTGCATTGATTCGTGCTGCAACAGTATTGGTTGGCCTAACAGGTATCAATCACGACCAAGACACAGGCATCAAGATTGTAAAACGTGCGGTTGAAGAACCTTTGCGTCAAATCGTGAAAAACTGTGGTGATGAAGCATCTGTTGTTGTGAACCAAGTCGCAACACATGATGGCGCTGCAAGTTATGGTTACAATGCTTCGACTGAAGAATATGGTGACCTTGTTGAGATGGGCGTGATCGATCCAACGAAGGTAACACGTTCTGCACTACAACATGCTGCTTCGATTGCGGGTCTATTGATCACAACTGAAGCCATGATTGCTGATGTACCACAAGATGCTGCTGCGGCTCCTGCTGCGCCAGATATGGGCGGAATGGGCGGAATGGGCGGAATGATGTAAATAGCGCCTTGCGCTAATCATCCGTTTTTACTGATGTAAAAAGCCCGCAAGCTTTGTCTTGCGGGCTTTTTTTATGTGTTTTTTAGTGTGAATCAGCTTTGATGTTGAATGATCAAGACATAATTGGTTTTACTCCCTCATTCTCACCTTCGGAGTGAGGTCGAAGTTACTAAAAAATAAAAGACTTTTTCTTATTATTGTTTCCCTCTCCTTGCGGGAGAGGGCTAGGGTGAGGGAATCAAATAAGTGTTCTTTTATGTTTCACTCGTGCCCATCTCTCCAACGTGGGAATGCATACCAAATACAACAGAATATTTGTTTGATAAATCCCCCTCGATCCCCCTTTTTCAAAGTGGGAGGCGTTTCTTTCACCACCGTGTATTACTGCATAAAAGCTGGTTTTATCCCTAAGGTGATGAGGGCAAAGGAACCAAAAGAAAAAGGTTTCTTTACTATAAAAAGACTTCTGCCAAAGTCATGGCTTCATAGGTTTTAGGAGCATGCATGTCTGAAGAAGAAAGGCGATTATTACAGCAACAACTTTGGAATATTGCCAACACATTGCGTGGCAAGATGGGGGCGGATGAGTTCCGTGATTACATCTTGGGTTTTATTTTTTATAAATACCTCTCTGAAAAGATTCATCTTTATGCCAACAGTCTTTTAGAAGAAGATGGCATTGATTACGCGGATATTGATGAAGCAAGCGAAGACGGTCTGGCTATGGTGAAAGCGGTATCTGAAGAAGCCATCAACGCTTTGGGTTACACCCTTAAACCTTCCGAACTCTTTAGCAATATCGCCAAACGTGGCAACACCAACGAAGAAGGCGCAAGCAATTTCATTTTGGGTGATTTAGCGGAAATTCTCAACAACATCGAAATCAGCACGATGGGCACAGCAAGTCAGGATGATTTTGATAACCTATTTGAAGACTTAGACCTGACATCCAGCAAGTTAGGTAAAACAGAAAAGCAGAAAAATGAACTCATCGCCAAGGTGTTGGCGCACTTGGATCACATTAATTTTAACCTCGAAGATAAAAAAGCCGATGTGCTTGGTGATGCTTATGAATACCTGATTGGCCAGTTTGCCAGTGGTTCAGGCAAAAAAGCAGGTGAATTTTATACACCGCAACAAATCTCAACCATTCTTGCTCGCTTGGTCACCCATGATAAGCAGGTCTTAAAATCAGTGTATGACCCAACCTGTGGTTCAGGTTCTTTGTTGTTGCGTGTGGCCAAAGAAGTGAAAGATGTGGCCCACTTTTATGGGCAAGAGTTGAATCGTACCACCTACAATTTGGCACGCATGAACATGATTCTGCATGACGTGAACTACCAGAAATTTGATATTTTTCAGGAAGATACACTAGAGCACCCCCAGCATGATTTAGACATGCGTTTTGAAGCTATTGTCGCCAATCCGCCTTTTTCAGCCCATTGGAGTGCGAACCCATTGCACATGTCCGATGATCGCTTTAGCCAATATGGAAAACTCGCACCCAAAACCAAGGCTGACTTCGCCTTTGTTCAGCACATGGTTCATCACTTGGCTGATAATGGCACTTTAGCCGTTATTTTACCGCATGGCGTGTTGTTTCGTGGTGCTGCTGAAGGGCATATCCGCCGCTATTTGATTGAAGAACGCAATCTCATTGATGCCGTGATTGGCCTGCCCGCCAATCTCTTTTATGGCACATCTATTCCAACGTGTATTTTGGTGCTGAAGAAATGCCGCACCAGTCCCAAAGATATTCTTTTTATAGATGCCTCAGCCCATTTTGAAAAATCTAAAAATCAAAACAACCTCAGAGAAGAAGACATCGACAAGCTGATGACCGCCTATGACAAACGCGAATTTGAAGACAAATACAGCTATGTCGCCAGCATCGAAGAAGTCGCCGAAAATGATTACAATTTAAACATTCCAAGATACGTGGACACCTTTGAAGAAGAAGAGCCTGTTGATTTGGATGCCGTGGCCACGCAGCTCATTCAACTTGAGAAAGGAATGAAAGAGACTGATGTGAGCATTGCCGATTTTTGTGGGCAACTCGGCATTAAGGCTCCGTTTTGATGGATGAGTTAAGCACACAAAATCAATATACAAACTTTCTGATTTATACAGCACCCAGTGGTGATGTGAGAATTGAAACACTCTTGCAGAATGAAACACTATGGCTGACACAAAAGCAGATGGAATCACTTTTTGATGTAAAGAAATCAACATTGAGTGAACATTTTAATAATATCTTTTCTAGCGGGGAACTGGTGAGAGATGCAACTGTTCGGAAATTCCGAACAGTTCAGAATGAAGGTGGACGTGAAGTTTCACGAAATATAGAGCATTACAATCTGGATGCGATTCTATCTGTGGGTTATCGCGTCAATTCACGACAAGCCACACAGTTTAGACTTTGGGCAAGTAAGATATTGAAGGGCTACATCATCAAAGGCTTTGCGATGGATGATGATAGGCTAAAAAATGGTCAATACTTTGGTAAAGATTATTTCCAAGAACTTTTAGAACGTGTTCGTTCGATTCGCGCCAGTGAACGGCGAATTTATCAAAAGGTGACCGATGTTTTTGCTGAATGCTGCCTTGATTATGATAACAAGTCTGAAACCGCGAAGCACTTTTACGCCCATGTACAACATCAATTTCATTTTGCGATCACAGGCCAAACAGCCGCCGAGATTGTTTTTACGCGAGTCGATTCAAGTAAAGAAAAAGCAGGCATGACCACCTACAAACACGCGCCTGATGGCAGAGTATTAAAATCGGATGTGGTGATTGCTAAAAATTATCTGCAAGAAGATGAAATCAAAAAACTGGAGCGCACTATTTCCAGTTATTTTGATTATATCGAAAATCAGATCGAACAGCACCAAACGCTCTCTATGGAAGCCTTTAGCCAATCCGTAGATAAGTTTCTATCGTTTAATGATTTTAAAGTGCTTGATGGATTCGGCAGCGTTTCACATCAACAAGCGAAACAAAAAGCACACCGCGAATATGATCAATT
>JAUZRG010000032.1 GCA_030950585.1 Mariprofundaceae bacterium
AAGCCTATTTGACCAAGAAAATGAAACTTGAACCGTTCCCCTATTTTGACGCTGAGAAAAACAAGGCAGCTAAGGTTGAGCTTGAATTTTTAGATATTGAAATCTGGCTTCATAATCATTTAACTGAAGAACAAAAAAAACGAATGAATAGCGCGCTTAGGTCGAGGAAGTCCAGAGAGAAAAACCAAAGCCAAAAGCGTGTTGTTTCGCTTACTCTTTCGTCGGCTGAGTATATGAGACTTTTGAACCAAACGGATGCAATCAATACCACGGTCGGCGAAGTGATAAAAAAGCGTCTTTTTGATGACACCTGAAACCACTTTTCTGCATGATAAAAATTAACCACACGACCTTGCCCGCAACCATGCCCGCAGCCCTTGCACGTCCAATGCCGTCATGCATTAAAAACGCTTAAATTTACGTGTTTTTTAACAGTTGCCCGCATTGCCCGCATGCTTGCCTTATCTGTCACTTTTGTAATCATTAAACACATTACATAGGAGATTTAAAAATGACCCATAGATACAATAAAATAGAACGCTTTATCATCAAGTATATTGGCACATTTATCTACTCATGCACTGGGGTGTTTTTTGGATGCGGTGCAATGATTTGGTTGTTGACTCAATAGCAATCATTATTGTTAAAAAATCTATATGCATAAAATAACCTACTTTGTACATCTGGTTGTATAAAAGGGGGGGATTAAGACTCCCCCCACTAAATTTTTAAACCTTTTAAAAAAATCGGGCTGCGCGGGGTGCTCGCCGCTTTTTTTAAAAGCTCAGCAAATCCACATGCATAATTTCAACCTTTTATAGTCAATAATGATCATAAGTCGAGGTGTTACAAGATACCTCGACCTTTTTTGGAAAAACCTTCACCCCTTCGGGCTTTCAGTTTTCCTCCGCAAAATCGGTCTGCGCGGGTTGCTCGCCACTTTTGCGGAGTAAACCTGAAAATGGCCATTGGTTTATTGATGTTGGTTGTATATGTTTCGTCTTGAGCTTCAAAACTCTTAGTGTTATTTTTTATTCGGGTAGGCTTAGACATACAACACCTTTTTTAAGGAAAATCTTTGCGCCGCACCTACTAAGTGGTTTTGAACTGCCCGATACCTTCAAAAGTATCAATTCAAAAAAATAGTAGGAGTCATCATGACCAATTTTAACAACCCCATTATTGAAAGCTCAGACATAACAATTCAAGACGCATGCAATGCCGTGTCTTCTTTGGCCGATTCATTATTAATTATAACGGAAAAAAACATTTTAGGCGTTAATACTGACGATTATCAAATTTGGGTTAATTCTACCGCAACAGGCATCAAATTATTAACCAGCCTTATTAATGACGCTTTAGTTCAGATTGATATTGATTAAATTTGTCGCTGGCTGCTGAGAATGATCGTCTTATTTTCTAGCATGACTTCTTCGTCCGTCCGCCGCCTTGCTCGTGAAAACATCAATTTAAAAAAGCAAGTGGAAAATTGTGTTTGTTGTGCCAAAGGTAAGTGATTTGACACTTCTTTTCGTGTCAATTAATGCGGCAGTTCTTTTTGCTGAGCTTTTAAAAAAAGCGGCGAGCACCCCGCGCAGCCCGATTTTTTTAAAAGTTTTAAAAATTTAGTGGGGGGAGTCTTAATCCCCCCCTTTTGTATCACGGTATGATATAAATAAGGTGATTTATGCATATAGATAGAATAGATGCAATTGTTCCTGTTGCTCATAAAAAGCCGATTCGTTCAGCTGTGAAGCATACGAGTTATAACAGGGCTTTGCCTGATGTTCTTTTGCCTGACAGCCAGAAAAGTGTTTCTTATATCTTTTAAAAATCAGGCTGCCTAATTGGTGGCCTTTTTTTTGCACTGTAAAGCCCAAGCCGCAGAACAAACCGCAGAAACACCGCAAACAAACCGCAGAACCTCCCACGACCTCAGTTATCATCGGCAACCATCATCAACCAAAAAAAACAGGGGAAAAAATAAGCACTTGCACGCTCTTGGCGGTGGTTGCCCTCTCCATCACTTTCGTTTTCCGCCTTTCTTCTTCTTCGTTACTATTTACATGTTAGCCTTTACGCCTTACATTCGCCCTTAGGATAAAGCAAAAGGGGTAACAATAAATAGGAGCAACACCCATGAAACTAAATATAACATGCATTCAACTTTTCACGTCCGAATATAGCCACCAAATCAGTGCAACAGAAAACGAAATCTTGGAAGGTTATGCAGCTGATATTGTAATAAATAATAGTTTTATAGTTCAGTGCTCAGGTAATAAAGATGAAGCCACTTTTGACGGCATACCATCGTCAAAAGAAGTTTTTTGGCTATCGGAAATAGCTCAAGACGAAGCGTCACAATTAGACCATGACTTGGAGCCAGCACTTAAAAAACTGGGCTTTGAAAATAATTATAAATGGCTATCAAATCACGTTGGAGGATTAAACAATTGAACATTATCAAAGCGGCAAGGTTGAATAAAAACATGACCGCGAAAGACTTTGCAGCATGGCTGAATGGGGAGCTAGGGCGGGCAAGCTCCGTCACCCCTCAATACATAAGCAGCTATGAAAACGAGGCAAAAAACCCGCGTGCAGACGTTCGGGCGGCATGTGCTAAGGATGCTGTGGAGTACGTCGCTAAAATGTACGATTTACCAAACAACTCTATCAAGATGTTAGTGCAAATAATTAAATAAAAAGGAAGTGAACCATGAGCCAAATTAAAAACTTAGAACAGCAGTTAAACGAAGCAGCAAACAAAATGAAAGCTATTAAAGCTCGCTATTTTGTAGCCGCTGACAGCTTGCACAATATCGGCACAATGGAGCTACCAAAAGGCTGTAAATCAAGAAAATGGTACGCGGAATATTTGGAGCTGCAGGATGAAATCGCATCTACAAAAGAGGGGTTGAACGCTCTTTACAGATAACAAAAAAAAGGGGCTTAGTTTTGACGGCTAGCCCCTTTGATCTACCGACAAGGCAGGCCGCAATGCTTGCCTGTTTAACTCATTAAAACAAGGGATTGAAGCAATGCAGAACAACACAAAAAATAATACGACAAGCAACCAGCAGCTAGGCTGGAAGATGGTAGCAATAGCAAGCGGCGTGGCTATCATATCACTATATTTCAACATTAGTTTTGGGGCGAGCTTGGGCATAGATTCAACTTCTAGGCTCAGTATGGGCGGGTTTTATTTGCTCGCTGATTTAGCAAAATTAATTGCCTTGGTAGTGGCTGGTTTTGCTTTATCACAGCGTCACTTTTGGCAAGCTGCAATATTCATCATCATTTTCATTTTCACGGTCTCTTTTTCTCTGATCTCCAGCACTGCTTTTATGGCTACATTATTGGATACTCAGCAAACCGACAAACTAACAAAATCGGATGGCTATCAAGATCATCGCAATGCAAAAACGAGGGCACAAACGGCCGTGGAATCAACCGCTATATCGTCACATAATGTTGATGCAGCAAAGCGCAAAGCTAAGGCGTTAAAACAGCAGCAACAGGCAGCGAAAAGTGCATATGATAGCTATAATTCAATGGCAAATTATCCCACAGCTACAAGGCAAGCACTCAGCAAACTAAACGCAATCGATAACCAGTTGAGTGAGCAACAAAAAATCATTAATCAAGGGGCAAAATATCAAGGTGCTTTGATTAATCTTGAGAGGCTTGAAAATAAAAACATTAAAGCGACTTCTACGGACACTGAAAATGCAGGATTTGGTGCAGTTGCGCTTGCTCTTGGCCTTGATGTTGATACATTTACAAGCCGTTTATTTTTACTTATGGCCATTGCAGGTGAGCTTATAACCACGTCATTTTTTACCTACGTGGGGTTTGTCTTTGGTGATAAAAAACGTGTGTTTAGTCACTCGGAATTAATACAAATGCAAGCACAGTTGATAGCCGAAACAGAGCAGCAAAACGACATTAAAAAGCTGTTTTTATCATCAAGCAACACTCACATTGTAAACCACGACATTCATCCACAGGCTGATATTGACCCCGAAAACGTGGAGCAATCCCCTACAGCCGATAAACAAAAAAGAGTCAAAGGCGAGCAATACACATGTGCTGAAACTGATTGCGTAAATCTATTCACGGCAAACAATGGTTGGCATAAGTTCTGCAGTGATTGCAGACAGAAAAAGGATAGAAAAGTAATAGCATGATGGTTCAGGAGTTGCCTTTGACTGGATAAAGGCTAAATTGCCACGTTATTAGATACACAAAAAAAAGAGCACGCCAGATTCTAGTCTGTGTGCTCTTGGTTAAAAAATAAACAGTCTAGCGGACTGCTTACTATCCTAAAAGATTTGAAACCCCTTTTTCGATGAGTTGAACGCTAGCCCATGAGGCTACGAATGCAACCACAACACCACACACCCACCCCAAATATTACCCATCCCCTTGCCGCACTCACCATTGATCAAATCACAGACCTTGCAGACCTCAATCATGACACTATCAAGGCTTATCTTGACGTTGATCAAAATGGAAAAATATCAGGTGATTTTATAGCAGCGGGCGAAGTTGTCGAAACATTGAAAAACCTAGGCTTAAACGTTGATCGTCCCAACATCTACCCACGTTTATTAGATCGTAAATTTTTACGCAATAGCTTGAAAAGAATAGCCCGACCTCTCAGAGAACAACGCCGAAAAGACGAAGGCAAAACAGGAAAAGGCGTTTCTGCTTATGCGTCACAAGCTGCTATTGCTGAGCGGTCAAAAAACCTTAAAGATGGTTACGAATGGGCAAAATCAAAGCAATTAACAAAGGGCGGCAAAACGCTTTGCATGCTGAGGCTTATCAAGAATGGTCGGCTACAACAAAAAGCAAGGTTAACTGCCAAGATTACAGGCTTGAAAGACCTGCAAGATATGAATGGCTGGGATGCTGTCTTGATTACAGCCACGGTAGCGGGGAGCCTTAGAAGTGACAACACAACGATCACGGAAGCTAATCAGATACTAACCCGCAACAATGAACGTGAAACCGCATTTATCCACCGTGAAGGCTTAAATATTGCTTTCGTCCGCTGCCTACAACCGCACCAAGACCTTTTCCCCCACCAGCACACTTATGCAATCGGTACGACTGAAGACCTGCAAAAATACGCCGATTATATCAAAAAAATATCATTAGAGAGCTACCCCAACGAACGCGGAGCAGATCAACACCGTGTCGATGTAAAATGGGAAGACAGAAAAAAAGGGCGGTTATCCTCCTATTGTGTACGTTATGCATTGAGAGCCATCGAAAAAGACGGCAGCGGTGAAGATGCTTGGTATTATAGTAATAATAAACGCCGTTTAGCATGGTCTGGTTTACCTTGTAATAATGCTTGGGAATGCTCACGACGAATGACTAAAGAACAGTGCAAAAATGATCCCCTTGCGCAGAAATTAAGGGCAGCGGCTAAAGATGGGCAATATGCAAAATGGGTCGTTTTAATGGGTGGTGTGGGGTCTAAAAAGAAAGACCAACCCTATGAGCCTGTGCAAGACGTTGGCGTTGATAAATATGGTGACGTTTCGCTTGTGACCGTGGGTGCATTGTTATCTAAAACATTGGTCATCATTGGCGGTATCGGTTGGACTATCACACCCAAATCACCTGACCATGAAGCTGAGGCCGTAGAGTTAACCCAAATTCTCCAAGTAGATCAAAACCAAGACCAAAACCAACCGATTGCAGCCCCTATTTTTAATTCATCGGCTCAATTGCCACAATATCAACCGCCGACGATCCACTAAACGCACCAAACAGCCAACAACCTGAGCAATGAAAAGAGCGTTTAAAATACGTTTTATTTCTGCATGTCCGCTTTTCTATCAATCATCTACTGAAAGCCAGTTAATCAAAGCAATAAGACGCTTTGAATCACTGACTAAGGTTTTTGACACCTTCAAATATATTCGACGTTCTTTGACAGCATTTTAAATTGTCAAAGTTCGATTGCAGTGCAACAGTTCTTTCATGAATGCCACAAAAGCCTATTTGACCAAGAAAATGAAACTTGAACCGTTCCCCTATTTTGACGCTGAGAAAAACAAGGCAGCTAAGGTTGAGCTTGAATTTTTAGATATTGAAATCTGGCTTCATAATCATTTAACTGAAGAACAAAAAAAAC
>JAUZRG010000033.1 GCA_030950585.1 Mariprofundaceae bacterium
GGAAAAATCCGCGAGGTCAATATAGCAAAAGGCAACTTTAGATTTGCCCCTGTGATGTATCTGGATGCCGCTTTAAAAAACATCGAGGTCATGCCACAAACCAGCTTCAATGACATCATCGAAAAATATGTAGAAATGAATATTGCCCACCCTTTTAGAGAAGGCAATGGCAGAAGTACACGCATATGGCTTGATCTCATCCTAAAAAAAGAACTTAAACAGGTGATCGATTGGCAGTGCGTGGATAAAAACGACTACTTAATGGCAATGGAACGCAGCCCCATCAAAGACATTGAAATTAAATTTCTCTTACAACAAGCTTTAAGCGATAAAATTGATGACGCGGAAATCTACATGAAAGGCATTGATGCCAGTTATTACTATGAGGGCTACACCCTCTACAAAACTGAAGATATTACGGAGGATAAAGCATGACATTCACCAACGAAGCCGCCTTTGAAGCCGCCTTAATCGATGAGTTAAAAAACAAAGGTTGGGAAGATGAAGTATTAAAAAACCCGACCGAAGCGGATTTACTGAAAAATTGGGCGGCTATTTTATTTCAGAATAATCGTAAGATTGACTGTCTCAATGATGTGCCGCTCAGCGATAGCGAAATGCAGCAAATTATCGAGCAAATTCGTGAGTTGAAAACACCGCTTAAATTGAATGGTTTTATCAATGGTAAATCCGTGGCTATTACCCGCGATAACCCTGCTGACCCATTGCACTTGGGCAAAGCCATCAGCCTGAAAATTTACGACCGCCAAGAAATCGCCGCAGGGCAAAGCCGCTACCAAATTGTCCAACAACCACGGTTTGCTAAAAAGTCCAAACTACTTAACGACCGACGTGGCGATATGATGCTGCTAATTAATGGTATGCCCGTCATTCACATCGAGCTGAAAAAGAGCGGTGTCCCAGTAAGTCATGCCTATAACCAAATCGAAAAATATTCCGCCGAGGGGGTATTCACGGGTTTGTTTGCCTTGGTGCAGGTGTTTGTCGCTATGAAACCAGCCGAGACAGTTTACTTTGCGAACCCCGGAATGGATGGCAAGTTTAATAAAGACTTTTATTTCCATTGGGCTGATTTCTATAACGAACCCATTAACGATTGGAAGGCGGTTGTCGCGAGTTTGTTATCCATTCCCATGGCGCACCAATTGATTGGTTTTTACACTGTGGCTGATGGCTCTGATGGCGTGTTAAAAGTGATGCGTAGTTATCAATACTATGCCGCTAACGCTATCTCGGACAAAGTATCCAAAACCAACTGGGGAGATAAAGATCGTTTAGGCGGTTATGTGTGGCATACCACGGGTTCGGGCAAAACCATGACCAGCTTTAAATCGGCGCAGCTTATTGCGCACTCAAAAGATGCCGATAAAGTGGTCTTTTTAATGGATCGCATCGAATTGGGCGTGCAATCCTTGCTAGCCTATCAAGGCTTTGCTGGTGATGGTGAAACGGTACAGGCCACCGAGAATACCGGCGTTTTAATCACCAAGCTCAAAAGTACCAATGAACCTGCCGATATCTTGATTGTTAGCTCGATTCAAAAAATGAGTAATATCAGTGAAGAGGTCAATGATGAAGGCGTGAGCTTTAAAAGCCATGATATTGCGCTCATCAACGATAAGCGTTTGGTGTTTATTATTGATGAAGCACACCGCTCTACCTTTGGCGATATGCTCATCACCATTAAACAAACCTTTCCTGCTGCGCTATTTTTTGGATTTACCGGTACGCCGATTCAGGATGAAAACAAAAAGAAAGATAATACCACCTCAACCGTGTTTGGTAACGAACTGCACCGCTACAGCATTGCCGATGGCATCCGCGATAAAAATGTATTGGGCTTCGATCCGTATAAGGTAATGACCTACAAAGATAAAGACCTGAGACGCGAAGTCGCATTGCTAAAAGCCAAAGCCAATACTGAAAGCGAAGCTTTAGCAGATCCTGAGAAAAAAAAGATATTTAATCACACCATGCGTCATGTCGATATGGCCGGGCATACAAGCCCCAATGGCAAATATGTCAAAGGTATTGAAGATGACTTGCCCAAGGCACAGTACACCCGTGATGAGCATCAACAAAAGGTGGTGGAAGACATTGCTGAAAACTGGAGAAACTTGAGCTACGAGAGTAAGTTTCACGCCATCTTTGCCACCAGCAGCATACCTGAAGCGATTGAATATTATCGTCGTCTAAAACAAGCAGCACCGACATTAAAAATAACCGCCTTATTTGATCCCAATATGAACGAAGGCAGTGATTATGCAGATACTGCATTTAAGCAAGCTGGTTTAGTCGAAATTATTGAAGACTATAATGCGCAATATGCTCAGAGCTTTACGCTTGCCAATCATGCTAAATTTAAAGATGATCTTAGAGTGCGCCTTGCCCATAAGGAACCCTATTTACGCATTGAAAAAACACCTGAACAACAACTTGACCTGTTAATTGTGGTCGATCAAATGCTCACGGGGTTTGACTCTAAATGGTTGAATACCCTGTATCTGGATAAGGTGCTCAAGTTTGAAAACATCATACAGGCCTTTTCGCGCACCAATCGCCTTTACCTTAAAGATGAAAAACCCTTTGGCACGATTCGTTATTATCGTTACCCGCACAGTATGGAGCGCAATGTTAAGGATGCGGTTAAGCTCTATTCCGGTGATAAACCCGTCTGCCTTTTTGTGGATAAACTGCCTATGAATTTGAAAAAAATGAATGCTGTTTATGATGAGATGGTAGAGCTGTTTAATCATGACGGGATCAATGACTTTGCAAAACTGCCAGCTGATCCTTCAGTACGCGGTCAATTTGCAAAATTGTTTACAGGCTTTAATGACTATTTAGAAGCGGCAAAAATCCAAGGTTTTGTTTGGACTAAATTGACCTACCTTTTTGGCAAAGCTAAGCAAAAAGACGACGTGACGCTAAACCTTGATGAAAACACCTATTTGATATTGGTGTTACGTTATAAAGAATTATCCAGTGGCGGTGATGGAGGCGGTGGTATCGAAGAGGTGCCATTTGAAATATCAGGCTATTTAACGGAAATAGACACAGGTAAAATCGACTCGGATTACATGAACTCCCGTTTTGAAAAATACCTTAAAACGATTCAAAAAAATGATGCAAGTA
Source organism: Mariprofundaceae bacterium (assembly GCA_030950585.1). Taxonomy (GTDB): domain Bacteria; phylum Pseudomonadota; class Zetaproteobacteria; order Mariprofundales; family Mariprofundaceae; genus JAUZRG01. The sequence goes on from JAUZRG010000033.1 coordinate 3,157, forward strand.
GCAAAGATATTCAAAAAATCGTCGATGAATTGCACAAGTCTTTTGCAACCCTCACCCAAGAAGAGCAAAAGTTTGCGAATATTTTTCTTCATGATGTGCAACGTGGTGATGTTAAACCAGAAGAAGGCAAAACCTTTAGAGACTACATCACAGAATATTTAGCTACTGCTAAACAGTCGCAAATTAATGAGATTGTTAAGGTGCTTGGAAGCTCAGAAGACGCAAATATCGCCGAATTTAAACGCCAGTTAAGCCGTATGATGAATGCCGAAATAACCGAAGCCAATATCAATGCATTTGCCCGCTTTGATGATTTAAAAAAATGTGTTAATCAAGCCAAAGCCAAGGTTTATTTTGAAGAATTGGAAGGTGCTAGTATTTCTGTATTCAAGGTGAATGTGAAAATCGACAAGTTGCTTCAAGATTTTATTATGAGCGGAGGCTTTGATTTGTAGCACACCAGCACTTTCACACATGAGAAGAGTCAAACATAATCCATGATGTGTGTGTTTTTCATGATGAAAACACTTCATCGCCATCGCTTTCATGATGCAAGATTTTGATGCCTATCTATTGAATACGCATTGATTTCACAGTGTGGTGATAAGCGGGTACTGGCTTGAGGAACTACCTTTTTTAAGCGTTATGGCTATGCTGCGAGCTTCTTTCGTAGATTATATATGCATATTGGGGAGCTCCACCTTGTCAGAGAAGAATCGATTGCCTGAAATTGCCATTGTTGGGATGGGCTGTCTTTTTCCTGAGTCGCCCTCACCAGAAGCCTTGTGGCAACATGTGTTGCAGGCCAAAAGCACGGTAGAAGATGTGCCTGCTGATCGTTGGTATTTATCGGCAGACAAAGCTTGTGCGGATACTGTGCAAGAAGATCGTGTGTATAGTCAGAAGGGTTGTTTTATTCACCCTGAAAGCTTGCATGTGGATAACGATTTATTTGATATTGAACCTGATTTATTAGCCAAGTTAGACCCCTTGTTTCAGGTCTTATTTCATGCGGCGGGCGCTGCGCTAAAAGATGCAGGTGATTTTGCAACATGGAATCATGACCGCACAGGTGTGATTTTGGGTAACTTGGTCTTACCCACAGAAACGGCATCGGCGCTTTCCCGAGAATGTTTATTAAAAGGTGTGGTTCCTCATACCAGCACGGATTCTTTAAATTTATATGCTGCGGGTATGCCCTCAGGTTTATTGGCGCAAGCATTGCATCTAGGTGGTACGAGTTTCACCTTGGATGCGGCCTGTGCATCATCGCTTTACGCTTTGAAAATGGCGATGGATGAACTTCAATCGGGTCGGGCTGATGTCATGTTGACGGGTGGTGTGTCTCGCCCTGATGCGCAATACACGCAAATGGGCTTTAGTCAGTTGCGTGCCTTGTCCAAACGCGGAAAAAGCGCGCCTTTTGATGCGCTGGGTGATGGCTTGCTGGTGGGTGAAGGTTCAGGTGTGTTTGTTTTAAAACGCTTGGATGATGCCTTGAAAGCCAACAACCCTATCTATGGTGTGATTCGTGGTGTGGGTTTATCCAATGATTTGTCGGGTAAGTTGTTGGCACCCAGTTCTGAAGGTCAGTTGCGAGCCATGCGTGCCGCTTATGCACAGGCGGCTTGGTCGCCCAGTGAAGTTGAGCTGATTGAGTGCCATGCCACAGGTACGCCTTTGGGTGATGCGGTTGAATTCGCAAGTTTAAAAACATTATGGGCTGACTCGCATGCCTCTTCTTCAGCATGTGTATTGGGATCTGTTAAATCGAATATTGGTCATACGCTGACCGCTGCGGGATCGGCGGCAATGGTGAAAGTTCTCAAAGCCATGCAGCAAAAAATACTGCCGCCGACTGTGAATTTTAAACAAGCCTCACCTGATTTGGGTATGGAAGATTCACCTTTTGATGTGTTGACGCAGTCTAAAGCATGGGACACAGAGCAGCCAACACGCAAAGCAGCCATTAGTGCCTTTGGTTTTGGCGGCATCAATGCCCATGTCTTGATTGAAGAGTATGTGCCAAGTGCATGGCAGCGTAATGTGCTGGAGCCGCAAAAAAATACTGTGCCTATTTCAATTGTGGGGATAGCGGCACAAGTTGGCCAATCCAAGCGTTTGGACGCACTTAGTCGTTGTGTTTTCAGCCAACAGCAACCACCACTGGCACCAAGTAGGGCTTGGCATACTGAGGATCAGCAAGAAGGTTATTTTATTTCTGAGGTGAAGCTAGCACAAGCCACCTTTAGAATTCCGCCCAAAGAAATGGAAGAGATGTTGCCGCAACAATTATTGATGTTGCAGTTGGCACATGAGGCATGGAAAGATGCAGGTTTAGAGAAAGGTGGTGAACGCACTGGGGTTTATGTTGGCCTTGGTTTGGATATGAATAGCACTAACTTTCATTTGCGTTGGGCGATGGCGCAACACGCCGATGGTCTACTTTCCTCAGAGGCCTTGCAGCATGTGAATCATTTACTCACCCCAGCCTTGAATGCCAATCGCACGATGGGTGCGTTGGGGAGTGTGGTGGCGAGTCGTATTGCTAGAGAACTGGGTTGTGGTGGGCCTTCGTTCACCTTATCGAGCGAAGGTGCATCAGGTTTGCATGCATTGGCAACCGCGCTGCATGCTTTAGAAGCAGGAGAAATTGATACAGCCATTGTGGGTGCTGTGGATATGCAAGCGGATGTGCGTGTCTTAAAGCATCGTCAAAACGATGAGCTGGCCGCAGAAGGTGGGGTGGTGTTTGTGTTGCGCCGTGCAAATGTTGCGGCTTATGGACAGCTCAGCTCTGTCTTGGTGCAACAAAAGTTAAATGCCGTTGTGTTGCCTGCGCATGTGGAAGTGATGCCGAGTTTTCATGATTGCTGGGGGCATGTTGGGGCCGCAGATGGCTTATTTCAGTTATATGGAAGCCTGCTTTGCATGCATCAACATCGTTTGCCTGCCAGCGCAGTGCGTGAACAAGCACAGTATTGGTTGCATGATCGCGCATGGGGCAGCCGTCAGGCGCAAGTCATGCATCAAAGTGTGGAAGGTAGCCAAGCTTTGCTGCTTATCACAGAATCAGCCATGCGCAAACAGGTCAATGCACCTCTGGGTGAAGAACAGTTATTTGTTTTCGCTGCACCAAATCCTGATGCATTATTACAACAATTAAGACAATTTGAACCACGCTGCCAAGCCGAGACCGAGATGTTGGTCTTGGCTTCATCCCTTTTTGGGCAAATTCAGGTGGGTGAAACGCGGGCAGCCTTGGTGGCGCGTAGCTTGAGTGAATTACTGGCGCAGTTAAGTTTGTTGTGTGCGCACCTTGAGCAGCGTCCTCAACATGGGGTTGGGGGTCAAGCAGATGATTTGCTGCATATTTGTGCGCGTGATCGCGTCTTCTATCAACCCTGTGATGCGCAACAAGGCAAGCTTGCGTTTGTGTTTCCCGGTTCAGGCAATCATTTTCATGGCATGGGTCGAGACGTTTTCTTGCGCTGGCCACATTTATTGGACGGACAGGAAAAACAAACCAAAACCTTAGCAACACAGTTTCAAGCTGATTATTTTTGGCATGGTGTACATAGCCAAGAAAATCACACCGCCTTTATTTTGGCTCACGTCGCTTTGGGTATCGCTTTAAGTGATGTGTTAACGCAGACAGACTTAGCTCCACAGGCAGCGATACCGCATAGCCTTGGCGAAACAGTGTCTTTCTTTTCGCTTGGTGTGTGGCATGAACGTGATGAGATGTTGCGTCGGATGCTACAAACGAAGCTGTTCACGCATGAGCTGCACAGCGAAGGTCAGGCAGCAAGACGTTTTTGGCAGCTAGAGCCAGAAGAAAAGGTGGCGTGGGTCATTGGTGTGGTGGATGTCAGTGCCGCTGTGGTGCGAGCTGCTTTAGTGGAGCGGTGTTATTTATTGATTGTGAATACGCCCAGCCAATGTGTGATTGGTGGTCAACGTGGCCAAGTCGAAAAGTTGGTGTCTCAACTCGGTGTGACAGTGCTGTGGTTGGATGGTGTGAGTATTGCTCATACACCTGTGGTGGCTGAAGTGGCGGATGATTACCGTGCGTTGCATGCTTTTTCTTCCACTCAACGTCCTGAAGGTGTGGCGTTTTATAGTGATGTAACGGCAAAACCCTTGTGGATCAATGCCGAAAAAGCGGCGAAATCACGCTTGGATCACGCGCTTTATACCTTAAATTACCCCGCTACCATTGAGCAAGCTTATGCTGATGGTGTGCGTACTTTTATCGAAGTGGGGCCGGGTCGTTCGTGTACGCATATGATTGAAACGATTTTGGCTGAACGCCCGTATATGGCCCGAGCTATTTGCCATGCAGGTGAAGATAGTTGTTCCACCTTATTGCGCACTTTTGCCTCTTTGTTTGTTGTGGGTTTAAACATAAAGCTGGATTGGCTTTACAGTCAAGCGCAAGAAAGAGCAAAGCAGTTTTTATGCATTCCTATCAAAAGTGGGGTGTTGGATAAGATTGTGTTGGAAACGATATTGCAACGAGAAAAAGTCGTTGTCGCAGAGAAGGTTGAAAAGTCTCAGCTTAAGCAGGAAGAAACCATGAATGAAAATGAACATCATGTTGAGCATGAAGATGTTAAAAGCACAACAGACGCATTAACCACACAGGATATGAGCGGTGTGCCAGCATTAATTGCGGGTCACTTAGCTTCGTTGCAACGCATTGAAGTGGCGAGTGCCTTAGCTCATCAATCGTTTTTAAGTTGCAGTCAAAGCATCACGGAAAATATTTTGAGCCATGCCCAAGTGCAAATGCAAATGGTTCAGAATGCAGCTATATTGCCAGAGGATGTTGCAGCAGAAACATCAAACGCGGTCTTAAATCGTGAGCAGTGTATGGAGTTTGCAGTGGGGTCCATTGCAGCGGTGTTTGGTGATACTTATCGCGAAATTGATCAATACCCCGTGCGTGTTCGTTTGCCTGATGAGCCTTTGATGTTGGTGGATGAGGTGGTGTTACTGGAGGCTGAAGCCAATAGCATGAGTCATGGTCGCATTGTGACCCATCATCATGTGGGCGCGCGGCCTTGGTATTTAGATCAAGGTCATATTCCTGTGTGTATTGCGGTTGAATCAGGGCAAGCTGATTTGATGTTGGCGGCTTATCTTGGCATTGATTTCTTGGCAAAAGGCAAGGCGACCTATCGTTTGTTGGATGCTGCCGTGGTGTTTCATGCTGATTTGCCCACCCAAGGCCAAGTCATTGAATATGATATTCATGTTGATCGGTTTTTTGAGCATGAAGGCACATGGTTCATGAACTTTCATTTTGAAGGCAGTGTGGATGGTCAGCCTTTGATTTCCATGCAGGATGGTTGCGCTGGCTTCTTCAGCCAAGCCGCTTTGGATGCAGGTGAAGGCATCAAGTTAAACCAGTGGGAGAAAAAACAAATAGTCTCATCGTTACCTCAGGGCTGGCAAACATGGGTGTCCATGCAACAAGAGTCGTATGATGAAGCTCAGTTAAATGGCTTGCGTGCTGGTGATTTGGTGCAGTGTTTTGGTGCAGATTTTAGCAATCGGGTGCGTGATCCGCTTGGCTTGCCCTCAGGTCGTATGAATTTAGTGCATCGTGTGCGCTGCATTGAACCAGAAGGCGGTCGGTTTGGTTTAGGGCGTATTGTGGCAGAAGCCGATATTGCCGCTGATGACTGGTTTCTAACGTGTCATTTTGTGGATGATAAGGTGATGCCTGGTACCTTGATGTATGAATGCTGTAATCACACCTTGCGTATCTTTTTGATGCGCATGGGTTGGATTAGTGAACGTGATAGCAGTTGGTGGGGACCCATCAAAGGGGTGCAAACACGCTTGAAATGTCGTGGCCAAGTGTTGGACACCACAAAAGTAGTGAGCTATGAAATTGTGGTCAAAGAAATGGGCTATCACCCTGAGCCTTATGCCATTGTGGAAGCCAATATGTATGCCGATAGCAAGTTTATTGTGCGCTTTGATACCATGAGCATTCAGCTTAATGGCAGCAATGAAGACATTTTAAAAGCCATTTGGCAAAAGAAAGTCAGCGTGGTGAAGCCTGCTATTTATGATAAAAGTCGCATTGTGGCCTTTTGTGAAGGTAAGCCATCCGAAGCCTTTGGTGATCGTTATCAAATTTTTGATCATGAACGCAAAATTGCCCGCTTACCGCGTGACCCTTATGCCTTTTTAGATCGGATCACAGCCGTTAGCGGTGAACCTTGGTGCATGGAAGCGGGGGCAAGTGCGCAAGCCCAATATGATGTGCCTGTTGATGCATGGTATTTTGCACAAAATAGACAAGCGTCAATGTCATTTGCGGTATTATTAGAAATTGCATTGCAACCGTGTGGTTGGTTGGCTGCTTATGTAGGCTCAGCTTTGACGAGTGATGTGGATTTGCGTTTTCGCAATCTTGGTGGAAAGGCAACACAGTATTTAGCGGTGACAGCCAATAGTGGTACGTTAACCATTGATGTGACTTTAACGCGGGTATCAAGTTCAGCTGGTATGATTATTCAGTCGTATACGATGGCGGTGCGCTCTGCCAAGGGTTTGGTTTATGAAGGAACCACAGACTTTGGCTTCTTTTCCAAAGAAGCTTTGGCACAACAAGTGGGTGTGGCAGGTGCAGCTTTGCATGATGTAGCCAATATGCCATTGCAAGCTTACCCTATGGAAGCGCCTTATCCTGATCGTCAAATGCGCATGCAAGATCATATTAGTTTGTTTCAACCTGAAGGTGGGCCTGCTGGTTTGGGTTTGATTCGTGGCTATAAACAAATTGATGCCAATGAGTGGTTTTTTAAAGCGCATTTTTATGAAGATCCTGTGAATCCTGGCTCTTTGGGTTTGGAAGCGATGATGCAACTTTTGAAAGTCATGGCTGCTCAGCGTTGGAATGGTGGAAAAGACATGCAATTTCAATCTGTTGCATTGCATGAAAAGCATGAGTGGATCTACCGTGGCCAAGTCGTACCGCACAACAAAGAAGTGATCGTTGAGGCTTGGTTAACAGAAGTGGATGATGATCAACAAATCCTATGGGCAGATGGTTTATTGCAAGTTGATGGCAAAGTCATTTATCAAATGAAGCGTTTTAGCTTGCAGGCAAGTTAATGCGTTATCAAAAGGTTTGGATGGATGCGATTGGCTATCAATTGGGTGAGCTTGAGGTGAGCAGCGCAGTGCTTGAAAAACGACTTGCCCCAAGTTACAAAAAATTACATTTCCCCCAAGGCCAATTAGAGGCTTTAACGGGTGTGCAGCATCGGCGTTGGTGGCCTAAAGGTCATCGCTTGAGTGATGGTGCGGTTGCAGCGGCACGCCATGCCTTGGCAAAAACCGATGTTCCTATTTCCGCACTTGGGGCTGTGGTGTATACCGCTGTGGCTCGTGAACAATTCGAGCCTGCAACAGCTTGTCGGGTCGCGGGTTTATTGGGTGTGGAACCGAGCACTTTGGTGTTTGACATCAGTAATGCCTGTTTGGGCATGCTCAATGGTATGCTAGATGTGGCCAATCGTATTGAATTGGGTCAAATCAAAGCGGGTTTGGTGGTGGCTTGTGAGTCATCACGCGATATTATTAATGAAGCCATCGCCGCGATATTGGCCGATTCTAGCATGAAAAACATGGTCATGTGGTTGGCAACCTTAACGGGTGGTTCAGGTGCGGTTGCCGTGGTACTCACAGATGGTTCTTTTTCTCACGAAGATAAACCGCGCTTGCATGGCGCGAGTTGGCAGGCTGCACCTCAGTTTCATGATTTATGCAGCTGGGGCTTGGAAGAAGATCAACCGCGCCGTTTTCGTGAAGTTATGCGCACAGACTCTATCCCACTCATGAAAAACGGTGTTGCTCTCGGTCAGAAGACATGGGCTGTATTCTTAAAAGAGCAAGGCTGGTCGGCAGAAAATGTTGATAAAGTGATTTGTCATCAAGTGGGTTCATCCAATCAAAAAGCGGTGTTGGGTGCTTTGCAAATTTCATTAGAAAAAGATTTTGTTACCTTTCCATCGTTGGGAAATATGGGGCCAGTCTCTGTGCCTTTAACAGCAGCCATTGCTGCTGAAAAAGATTTTTTAAAGACTGGAGATCATGTGGCTTGGTTGGGCATTGGTAGTGGCCTTAATTGCATGATGCTGGCTTTTGAGTGGTAGTTTAAAGTGTTTTCATGTATTCCATGATATCTAAGCGTTTTTGTGTTTCTTGCATCTCAGGCAGGGAAGGCATGATCAGAATGGGGTTTTCGTCGAGTAACTTTTTAGCTTCAGCATTAACTTTTGCAAAAGCAACAGGTGATTTTAACCAGTCGCTTAGCCACACATCCGAGCGACGCGTACTAATGCCTTGTAAATTGAGCGCGCCCACAAGGCTCTTTTTACCATCGGTTTTATGACAGTAACGACAGCTATTTTGATATAGTTTCTTACCATTGTCTTTATCGGCAATGATCACTTCGCCTGTTTGGGTGTTGGTGCTCATGAGCGTGCCATAACTTTTATACTCGACCTTTATCTCTTCCGCATATGCGACAGGATGCATTAAAAGTATTGTGTTAAATAAAATAAAATAAAGGTATTTCATATCATTCTCCCTTATCAGATGATTGAACATGAAAGTGATGCTTTTTACAAGGTCTTGATATAAGTGATGACATCAAGACGTTTATGATCGTCTTGCATTTGAGGTAATGTGGGCATGATGATGATGACATCATCGCCAATGGTCATTCTTTTAGCTTCCACATTTACTTTGGCAAAATCACTGGGTGATTTAACCCAGTTGTCCAGCCATGTATCGGAACGACGTTGACCAACACCGTTGAGACTGGTTGCTCCCACAGTGCTCTTTTCTTCGCCTAACTTATGGCAGTAGGCACATGTATTTTCAAAAATAACTTTTCCTCGCATGGCATCACCAACAAAAGCACCGTCATCGGCATGAAGGTTTGTTGTGGGTAAAATGCACAGACTGAGAAACAGTAAAACGTGTTTATTCATGTATCAATCCTCCTTGGCATACCTTATGAAGGCTTTATCCTTTTTGCAAGTATGGTTAAGTAGGTAGAGGCGGGTGTGTTTGAAGGTTCACATATGATATTACTGAATGCAGTACACTCTGGCTGTTCTTGGTGTGTAAATACCAAGTGTTAGTCCGCCTAGAAAGCCATCTAAGAAAGTTAACTCTACTTCAACTTTGGCCACTTTATCTGCACCACCGCAGATGGTTGCTGCATTGAATTGTTTTTCTTGGCCTAAACCACTGATAAAGAAGCTTTGTGAGTCTTCTTTGCTGAGTGTTCCTGAGCCACTATTGTGTAGTGTGAATGATTGCGTCGCGCAGCCTGTCATGGCAATGAGAGCAAGAGCTAGAATAAGATTTTTCATGTTTAAACTCCTTGAATGATTTTTTTATTGTATGAATGATGAGTTGCCAAACATATCTCTTCTTCATTAAAGGTGAAACACTAAGTATTGATGTATTCATGGTGCTGTTTTTTTCGATATGGTTAGCATACTGAAAAACATCAATATTTTGTATGTAGAGAAAGGAAGGTCTTTTGATGGTAGTGGATGCATGGCAATGGGTAGGTTCAGTGGCAGCTGTTATTTTTACGGTGGGTTTTATCGATCAGTTAAAGGTGACATGGAAAAGCAAGGATGTGGATGGTTTATCACAATGGCAATGGTTTATTTTTACGATAGCATCGAGCTTGTTTACGATATATTATATTCATTTAGAGCAATGGTTAATGGTGGGTATCTCTGCTTTTGGAACCTTATGCTGTTTATCTATGGTGATGATGATTTCTTATTTTAAAAAGAAAGGATAAAAGCTTTGATGGTGAAGTGGGTCATGAAACATTATTGTTTTTTAAGTATGACTTCATCTTTATATTAGTTTTTGTTTAGTAGTTTTTCCTAAGTTAAAAGGAGAATATCATGATGCAAAAGCACTCATCACAACAATATCAGGCTTGGTTAGAGCAGCTTAATCGCACAAATAGCGTGGTTTCATGCATGGTCGTTGATGGTTATTGTGAAAAAATAGTGGCTTCTGCAGGGGTTGACCTTGATGAAGGTTTAACAGGTTTGATTCATAAGTTTTATGCTGAATTATCACTTAGTGATAGCGGTGAACAGTTAATTTCATCTGAAAAATATTATCATTTAACTCGCTTTTTAGATAAAGAAAATAAAACATTTGTGCATGTTGTGGTGAAAAAGAATCAGGTGTTTCTTCCCTTGGTTCGTTTAAAGGTGAGTAACCTTGTGATGAATTTTTCATTCTCGACGATGATGTTAAGAAACATGCCAGCAGTTCATGCTTTGAGTTTAGCGCCTAGTCTTTAAGTTAGTTGCCAAAAATCTCTGTTCTGCTCTTGATCGTTTGGCGTTAACATGAATAACTAGAACCTCAGCATGTTTGTCGGGGTTTCTTTTTTGTGATCTTAAACGTACCGTGCCGTCGGAAAATGGGTTATTTGATAGAGATGGGGTAGGTATTGGCTACAGTTGTTAGGCATAAACAGTTGCAATCATTTGATAGTTGGCTTTTAGTCAGTGTGTTGTTGTTATCGGCATTAAGCATGGTGATGATTAGCAGTGCGAGTATGACTATGGCAGAACACTGGAAACAGGATGCCTTTTATTTTGTGAAAAATTGGCTAATTTATATGCCAGCAGGGCTTCTTTTAATGTATGTCATTTCACGCATTGAAGTGAGTTGGTGGCAAGCTGCAACCATGCCACTGTTGTTATGCGTGTTCACGTTAATGGTCTCAGTGCTTGTCTTTGGCACAAAAATTAACCATGCGCAGCGATGGTTGTCGTTTTTTTCACTTAGTTTTCAACCTGTAGAGATATTAAAACCTATTATTATTCTTTATACAGCTCATTATATTTCTTCATTTCCAGAGCGGTTGCAAAATTTTTCACATGGACTTGCACCGATGCTGGTAGTCACGCTTTCATCGTTGTTTCTGTTATTGTTACAGCCTGATTTTGGTAATGCAGCTTTGATTATTTCCGTGTGTTTAGCTATGTGGTTTGTGGGTGGTATTCCTCTACGACATTTGCTGATGTTCTTGGCAACGATTATTCCTATAGGACTGGTTATCCTTGTTTCTGAATCATACCGTGTCAAACGATTAATGAGCTTTTTAGACCCTTGGGCGGATGCGCAAAACTCAGGCTACCAGCTGGTGCAGTCACTTTTGGCTTATGGTTCGGGTGGGGTTTATGGCAAAGGTTTGGGGCAGGGCATTCAAAAACTATTTTATTTACCTGAGCCATATACCGATTTTATTGCTGCTGTGTTGGCAGAAGAGCTGGGGTTGATTGGTAGTTTAAGCTTAGTTGCTTTGTTCATGATCATTTTTTGGCGCAGTATGGTGATTGTTTATCAAACACCTGATGTTTTTTCACGATTATTGGTGTTGGGTAGCTGTTTGCTATTGGTCGCAAGTTTTATGATTAATCTAGGTACAACGATGGGTCTGCTACCAACCAAAGGTATGCCTTTACCCATTATTTCTTATGGTGGTAGTGCTTTGCTTGGGAGTTATATTTTGCTTGGTTTTATTTTTTCTGTGCAGAGGCATCAATCTTGAAAAAGAAACAAGCGTATATGTGTGTTGCGGGTGGTGGAACAGGTGGGCATATCATGCCAGCACTAGCATTGGCCGATGCCGTTCGTGAGACTTATTCTGATATAAATGTTGAGTTTATTGGCACCGACTATGGTTTGGAAGCCACAATGCTGCCCGAACGTGGCGAAAAGGTTCATTTATTAAAAATGCGTGCGGTGCAAGGCAAAAGTTGGTTGCAAAAGTTGATAGTTTATTTTGTGGCTTTGCCAATGGCTGTGCTGCAAGTGTGTTGGTTATGGCGCAAGCAGCGTCCGATAGTGGTGGTTGGCGTGGGAGGCTATGCCAGTGTTGCTTCGGTCTTGGCGGCAATTATTTGTCGTATCCCTGTGGTTCTTTATGAGCAAAATGCCATTCCAGGTATGGTGAACCGACGTTTAGCCCGTTGGTGCCAAGTCATGATGCTGGGTTTTAAGCAAGCAGAACAATTTTTAGCACGAGTGCGCTGTGTCGATACTGGTAATATTGTGGCTAAAAATTTATCAGAACCTGCTTTGAAAAAACACGCAGAGCCTTGTCTTTTAATTTTAGGTGGCTCGCAAGGTGCGCGGTTCTTGAATCAAGAAATACCCAAGGTTTGTGCTTTGCTGGCGCAAGAGGGTCATGTTTTTAATGTGGTTCATCAATGTGGGCGAGCAGAGGGCATGGTTGAGCAAGTTAGTCAGGCTTATGAACAGGCCAATGTTCGGGCTGAGGTGCTTGGTTTTTGTGCCGATATGCCTGGTTTTTATCACCGAGGTGATGTGTTGATGGCGCGTTCAGGTGCGATGACCGTGAGTGAAGCGGCGATGCAAGGTTTGGCATCTGTTTTTATTCCTTATCCTTATGCAGCGGATGATCATCAATTTTATAATGCACAAGTGATGATGGAAGGCGGAGCTGCGCTTGTCATGCGTGAAGAAGGTCTGAGTACAGAGATCTTGGCGACACAATTGAAGCAACTCTTATTCGATAAAACGAAGCTTCGTTCAATGCACCAAGCAGCGCGCGCGGTTGCACCTGTGGATGCGACAGCAAAGCAGTTAGATGTATTAAAACCTTATTTATGTAAACGAAAAAACAGTGAGGGGTAAACTGTGAAAAGTAGAGTTAAGTGTATTCATTTTACGGGTATTGGTGGCATTGGCATGAGTGGTATTGCTGAGCTACTTCATCATCAAGGCTTTCATGTGCAAGGCTCTGATATGCAAGAAAACGCGAATGTGTTGCGTTTGCGCGAACTGGGTATATCGGTGCAAATTGGCCATGATGCCAAGCACCTTGGTCAAGCACAGGTTGTGGTGGTGTCGTCTGCAATATCTGCTAATAACCCTGAGCTTATTGCTGCCAGAGAGAAAAATATTGCTGTGATCCCTCGGGCTGAAATGTTGGCCGAGTTAATGCGCATGAAACATGGTATTGCGATTGCGGGCAGTCATGGCAAAACCACGATGACCTCCATGATTGCGCATGTTATGGAAGAAGCGGGTTTAGATCCTACTTATGTGATTGGTGGTCGCTTGACGGCAAGTGGCCACAATACCCGCTTGGGTGATAGCCCTTATTTGGTGGCTGAAGCCGATGAAAGTGATGGGTCTTTTTTGCATTTATCTCCCATGATTGCGGTGGTCAGTAATATTGATCCTGAGCATTTAGATCATTATGGTAATTTTGAAAACTTAATGGCGGCATTTAAAGAGTTTGTGGCAAAAATTCCTTTTTATGGTCGTGTTGTGTTGCATCATGAGCATCCCCATGTGGCTGCTTTGCGTGATGGTTTACATAAGCCAGTGAGGACATACGGCAGTAGTTTGCAAGCGGATGTTCATTTATTGAATCGTAAAACGGGTGTGCATGGTCAAATACTTTCTGTAGGTTGTTCTTTTGTAGATGACTTAGGGGATTTTGAGCTTCAATTACCGGGTCAGCACAATGCTGAAAATGCATTGGCTGCGATTTGTGTGTTATTGGATTTAGGCGTGGCTGTTGATGTGATTCGACACGCGCTTGCCAATTTTGACGGTATTCAGCGACGCTTTCAGTGTCACCGTGTAGGTGAAGCGGTGCTGGTAGATGATTATGCACATCATCCCAAAGAAATTAGTGCAACCTTAAAAGCAGCCAGAGACAGCTGGCCTAAAAAACATATTCGTGTCATTTTTCAGCCGCATCGCTACACCCGAACCCGTGATTTAATGAAAGATTTTTTGGGTTCTTTTGATGATGCCAACGAAGTGTGTTTGCTGCCTGTCTTTTCTGCGGGAGAACAGGCTATTGCGGGTGCTTCATCGGATGCAATGGTGGAAGGCATGCAAGAACGAGGTCATCGTTGTGTATCGTTATCTGTGAATATGGCGCAAGCTCATGATCAAGTGTGTGAAAGCATGGCAGAGGGACACATTGTGATGCTGCTTGGTGCAGGATCTATTGCGAAGTTGGCTGTTGCACTTCGTGCCGAGTTAGGAAAAAGTTAATGTGGTATCAGCAATTAAAAGCCTTCGGTGAGTTGCGTGAAAATGTGGCATTGGCACGATATACCACACTTGGTGTGGGTGGTTGTGCGCGTTGGTTTTTCACCCCCACCTCTTTGCCTGAAATGGTGCAGGCCATGCCGATTATTCCTCGTCATATGCGCCTTCTTTCCTTGGGGCGTGGCAGCAATATGTTGGTGAGTGATCAAGGTTTTGATGGTGTGGTGATTGACCTGAGAACACTGAAAGAACTCAGCTTTACGGAAGATGGTCAAGTGCAGGCTCAAGCTGGGGTGCGCATGAGTGTTGTGGCACGTCGTTGTGCAGAGCAGTCGTTGGCAGGCTTGGATTTTATGGCAACGGTTCCGGGTGGTGTCGGGGGTGGGGTTGCGATGAATGCAGGTGCATTTGGTCAACAAGTATCTGATACGCTTGCGTCTATTTCGGTGTTACAGCGGGATGGGAAGGTGTTGACGTTAAAAGCGCAGCAGTTGCAGATGTCGTATCGTTATACGGTACTACCTCCACAATCTATTATTTTGAGTGCTTGTTTTCACTTAACAGCTGCCAGTGCAGATGAGTTAAAAGCGAGCATGCTGCATATGCGAGAAACAAGGGCGAAAACACAGCCTTTATCTTTACCCAATTGTGGTTCTGTGTTTAAAAATCCAGACGGTAATTTTGCAGCACGTTTAATTGAGCAGGCAGGTTTGAAAGGTAAGCAAATTGGTGGCGCGCAGTTTTCATTGCAGCATGCTAATTTTATCGTGAATCATGGTCATGCGACTTGTGCTGACATTATGGCTTTGATTGCATGCGCACAGCAAGCGGTGATGGAACAGTTTTCCGTTGCACTAGAGACTGAGGTAAGAATGATATGAAGTCGAAAGTAGTGGTGTTGATGGGCGGCACGTCTAGCGAACGTGAGATTTCTTTAAAGTCAGGTCATGCCGTATTACAAGCACTGTTGGCAGCAGGTGTGGATGCTGTGGCTTTGGATTTGCAAGCAAATTGGGTGGAACAGCTGATTCAAAAGCCGATGGATGTGGCATTTGTTGCTTTGCATGGTGCTTTGGGCGAAGACGGTTGTGTGCAAGGTTTATTAGAAATCATGGGTGTGCCTTATACTGGATCGGGGGTGTTAGCCTCTGCATTGTGCATGCATAAAAAGACCTGTAAATCTGTACTATCGCAAGCAGGCTTAGCGATTGCCGAAGATATTGTGATGGGTCGTGATGGGCCTGAACTATATCCAGCAGTGTTAAAACCAGCATGTGAAGGTTCCAGCGTTGGTTTGCATATGTTGCAGAATCAACATGATTGGCAGGGAGTACAGCCCTTAGAAAATATTTTATGGATGGCAGAAAAGCCCTTGCAAGGTGTGGAGGTCGCTGTTTCGGTGTTGCATGGTCAAGCTTTGCCTGTTGTGGAGATTGCGCCCAATTCAGGTGTTTATGATTTTGTATCCAAATATACAAGTGGTGCAACAAATTATTATTGTCCTGCACGCTTAAAACAAAGACAACTCGATGCTTGTGCTGAACTTGCTAGGCATGCTGTTGCAGCCTGCTATTGTCGAGGCGCGCCTCGTGTGGATATGATTGTTTTGGAAAAAAAAGGCCCAGTTATTTTAGAGATCAATACGGTTCCAGGCATGACGAGCACGAGTCTTTTGCCTAAATCAGCCGCTCAGCTGGGTTTGTCTTTTGAAGACCTGTGTTTGAATTTATTAGAGCATGCTTCTTTGGATAAAGAGACCCATTAAAGGATTCATTGTGTTATCAAGAAAACAAGTGTTTTTTCGACAATCTATTTTATATTTATTGATTACTTTATTACTATACGCACTACTTTTATGGATGAATCATGTGTTGCGTATTCAGTCGTGGGAAATTTATTGCAGTGATAGCGTTGTGGCACAAGCTATTGAAGATGAGTTGCAGCAAATAGATTCATTGGACTTTATTCAGGGTACGCCTTTTTTATTGCGTGAAACATTATTGGGTCGTATTCAGGCTTTGCGTGATATTAAAATCGTGAGAAGATTACCAGGCTCATTGTATATTGAAGGCGTGGCGCGTGTCCCCGTGGCTTTATGGAAAAAAGGTGCAGATGTCTTGCTAGTGGATAAAGGTGGTTTTGCTTACCGCCGTCTTTTGCAAGGAGAAAACTTGAGTTTGCCCTTATTGCGTGCGGAAGAAAGTGAATTAATAGGAATTTCAAAATTGATTTTAGACCTAAAAAAACAGGCTCCAGATTATTATGAACACTTAAGTGAGTGTCGATATTTGTTTGATGGCAGCTTAAAATTATTTTTCTCGCAAAGGCAGGCTTGGCTTCTGCCTAGTGGCGAGAAAGCACACCGTCACCTAGCCAAACTGGTAGCTTTATTGCAGAATCGCCGCTGGCGGGATGGAAACTGGAAAGTGGATGCCCGACAAGAAAACCGTTGGTTTATTCGACAGGCACAATACGGAGGCGTTATCTGATGCCAAAACAGGATCAAATGATTGTAGGGCTGGATATTGGCACAAGTAAGATTGCTTGTGTTGTGGCTGAGGTCTCGATGGACGGTCGTTTAGACGTGATCGGTATTGGTACGCATGCTTCACGAGGCCTACGTAAAGGTGTTGTTGTTGATATTGAAAGCACGGTAGAGTCAATTCGTTTGGCAGTAGAAGAAGCTGAATTGATGGCTGGTGTTGAAATTAAAAAAGTTCATGTTGGTATTGCGGGTAGCCATATTCGCGGTCATAATACCACAGGTATTATTGCAACACGTCACGGTGAAGTGACTGCGGAAGATGTGCAGCGTGTGATTGAAAATGGTAGTGCTATGAAACTGCCAGATGACCGAACTTTCTTACACGTTATGCCTCAAGAATATAGTATTGATGATCAAGATGGGATCCGTGAACCGATTGGTATGAGTGGTGTGCGTTTACAAGCTAAAATTCACTTGGTGACAGCCGCTATTTCTTCAGCACATAATATTCGCAAGTGTTGTAAGCGTTGTGGACTTGAAGTGTCTGAGCTTGTGTTGGAGCAAGTGGCATCAAGTTGTGCTGTGTTGCTACAGGATGAAAAAGATATCGGTGTTGTGTTGGTTGATATTGGTGGTGGAACCACTGATATTGCTGTTTTCTTAGATGGCGCCATTCAATATACCTCAGTGATTCCAATTGGTGGTGACCATTTAACCAATGACTTGGTTGTTGGTTTGCGCACCTCAGCGCGTGAAGCCGATGAATTAAAAAGAAAACATGGTTCTTGTATGCTCAGTGATGTTGGTGAGCATGAAGAAGTGCAAGTTCCTAGCGTGGGTGGGCGAGATCCTCGACCGATGCCACGTCATATTATGGCGCAGATTTTACAACCGCGTGTTGAAGAGCTCTTCGATTTAATCACTGAGGAACTTCAGTGTTCAGGTTACCATGAATTGGTAGCGGCAGGGATCGTTTTGACAGGTGGCTGTAGCCTACTTTCAGGCATGGAAACCTTAGCTGAAGAAACCTTTGATATGCCTGTTCGCATTGGTACACCACAGAATGTGGGCGGATTGGCCGATGTGGTGAATAGTCCTGCTTATGCGACTGCGGTGGGCTTAATTCAGTACAGTACGGATCACCATCCAGTTGCGAATCGAGTTCGTCAACGAGACCCTGTCGTCTCATCTCAGCCGCTATGGCAAAGGATGCGTAATTGGTTTGGCGATGCTTCTTAATAATTATAAAATCATTGATTTCTTGTATTTTTTTCGGGACAGCTGTAATTTTGCGCCAGTTTTTAATGATTGGGGATTGTTTGTGGTCTATGGAAAGGTCTCACCCATAGCTAGTCAGAATTGGATGGAGCTTGGTTCATGAGCACACTATATACACTTGAAGATACAAAAGGTCAGAGTGCGAATATCAAGGTTTTTGGTATTGGCGGTGGTGGCGGTAATGCTTTAAACAACATGATTGATCATCAATTGCGTGGTGTTGAGTTTATTGTTGCCAATACAGATGCTCAAGCGATTACACGTAGTAAAGCGAATGTGAAAGTTCAGCTAGGTACGGAAATTACACGCGGTCTTGGTGCGGGTGCAGATCCTGAAAAGGGTCGTCAAGCCGCAGAAGAAGAACGTGAAAATATTCGCGAAATTTTACGTGATACCGATATGGTTTTCATTACTGCTGGCATGGGCGGTGGTACGGGTACTGGTGGCACGCCAGTGATTGCTGAAGTTGCTCAAGAAATGGGTATCTTAACGGTTGCTGTTGTCACAAAACCTTTTCAGTTTGAAGGGAAAAGACGTATGCGTCAGGCTGAAGAAGGCATTGAAGCCTTACGCGGTCATGTTGATACTTTAATTATTATACCAAACCAGAAATTAATTAGTGCTGTAGGTAAAAACACCACTATGTTGGATGCTTTTAGACAAGCGGACGACGTGTTGTTGCAAGCAGTGCGCGGTATTGCGGAACTAATTACCCAAACGGGCTACATTAATGTGGATTTCGCCGATGTGAAAGCTGTGATGACTGAAACGCAAGGCATGGCCATGATGGGTTCGGGTGTTTCTAATGGTGAAGGTCGGGCAGTGGATGCGGCTGAGTTAGCGATTAACTCCCCATTATTAGATGATGTTGATATTCATGGTGCGCAAGGTTTGTTGGTGAATGTCACGGGTAGTGAAGACATGACGCTGATGGAATATGATGAAGCGATCTGTATTATCCAAGACATGGCTGATGAAGATGCCAATATAATTTGTGGCATGGTTTACGATGAAGATTGTGGTGATGAAATTCGTGTAACTGTGGTGGCTACTGGATTAAACCAAGCTAAAGAGCAAGCTTTGTTAAAGAAAAAGCTTGCGAAAGCAGTGCCTGTTGTGACCGCACCTGAAGAAGTGATACCGACTTATGAAGAGCCTGTCAAACCAGCTTGTGAACAGCCTATGCAAAAAGTGCAAACACCTGCTGTTGAGCCTGTGCATGCAGCTTTAAAAGAAAGTTCACCTTTAGCTGAATCAAA
Organism: Mariprofundaceae bacterium; assembly: GCA_030950585.1. Classification (GTDB taxonomy): domain Bacteria; phylum Pseudomonadota; class Zetaproteobacteria; order Mariprofundales; family Mariprofundaceae; genus JAUZRG01. The sequence continues at coordinate 22,297 of JAUZRG010000033.1, forward strand.
AAAAGACTCAAAACAGCGTTCGGACTCAAAACAAGTTTATAATCGCGATGGTGGTTATAATGAAGGTGTTTTGCAGGTGCCGACATGGTTGCGTCGTCAATCAAAACCATAGTATTTTTTAGTATTTCTTTTATTTTGAGCCAAACTGGGAGCCATGAATGATTGCACAAAGAACGTTAGAGCATGCGATTCGTTGTAGTGGCATCGGTTTGCACTCAGGTAAAAAAGTTGACTTGGTTTTAAAGCCCGCGCCTGTGGATAGTGGTATTACTCTTTTTAATACAGCTGTTGCGCCAGATGTGGCTATACCTGCACATGCTGATTACGTCGTGGATACAAGGCTTTGCACAACTTTAGGTCTTGGCGATGTGCGTATTGGCACGGTGGAACATTTATTGTCTGCACTGGTTGGCATGGGTGTGGATAATGCTGATGTTGAAGTGGGTGGTTCTGAAGTCCCTGTGATGGATGGTTCCGCAGCTCCTTTTGTGTTTCTTATTCAATGTGCGGGTATAAAAGAACAGAGTAAATCACGTCAAGTGATGAAAATACTTAAAAAAATAACCGTGAAAGACGGTGATAAAATTTGTTCTATCTCTCCAGCAAATACATTTAAAGTCAGTTATGCACTCGATTACAATCATCCTTTGTTGCGCCAAAGAAAGGTATGCATTGATTTTTCAACACAAGCGTATTCCAGAGAAATTAGTCGGGCTCGAACATTTGGTTTTATGCATGAAATAGAAGCCCTGCAAAAGGCTGGATTGGCTTTGGGCGGCTCACTTGAAAATGCAGTGGTGCTGGATGCAACACGCGTGATGAATGAAAATGGTCTTCGTTATCGTGATGAGTGCGCACGTCATAAAATTTTAGATACAGTCGGTGATTTGTTTTTAAGTGGTTATCCTATGTTAGGTGCCTTTGAAGGCGAGAAAACAGGGCATGCCATGAATTACGCATTGGTGAAAGCTGTTCTGGAAGATCCTGAAGCTTGGCATCTTGAAAGCATGAATCACGTTTTATCAACAAATAGTGATACGGATTATGATCAAGTCTTTGCCGCAACTTGAGTTGCAACAAAGACTTTGTTTTTTTAGATATGTGTTCTTTCTTCCTGTTCTTGGGTTGTTTTACATTCAATACAAAGTGTGGTGACAAGTCGTGCTACTAAGCGTTTAAAGCCAATATCACCACCGCATCCATCGCAAAATCCAAAGTTATGATCTTTGATACGTTCAATAGCTTGATCAATTTTTCTAATTAACTTTCTTTCTCTATCATGAATTCTTAACTCGAAGTTACGATCCACTTCTGCACTTGCTTGATCATTGGGATCAGGGAAGTTTAGCGGGTTATCTTCATGCATGGCATGAAAGTTTTGTTGAAGCGTATCGTCTAAGTCTTGACGCCACTTGATTAATTTTTGATGGAATTCATGAAGTTCATTTTGATTTAGAGGCATGGGGTGACCTATCCTTTTCATCACTTGGATTAAAAAAAGATTGGCATGATAGGGCTGGTATTATGAATTGTCTATTAATTAGCACTTCAGAATGGTTGTTTTTTTGAGGTATTGGCTTTTAATAATTGTTCATTTTAAGTTAATTTAAGCTTTGCAACACTGGGCGTGTGCACAAGCTTGTGTCTTGTGAAAAGGATCAGCAGGTTATGGTGACTGTTTCTAGCCTTTTAGCAGAACAATAACTTGCATTGTTTTATGGGCACTGCAACAATCGCACCGTTGCGAATAAATTATTTAGCCAACTTGCCTGCAGATAGGAGAAGCCATGCGAAAACCATACTTGTTATTTATATTGATACTGCCACTCATCTTTAGTGGTTGTGTTGGAAAGAAAGTAGCTTTTGATCAAAATGAGGCACGCGAAAACAACGTGCGTTCGGATATGGCAGCGATTGGCAATCAAGCATGGCATCAACAGTTAAACGTACCTTTGTCGTTAGAGCAGATGATGGGTCTTGCCAAAAAACATAACCTTGAATATTTAATCAAAGAATTAGAAGCGGAACAAGCAGATCACGAGTTAGCAGCTGTTAAATTAGCTTCTTTGCCAAAAGCAAAAGTGGATGTGAATACCAATTACGATACGACTGATGGCTTTGCCTTTAATAAGAATCAAGCAACAGGCACAAAGAGTGCAACAGCGGCCACATCATCGCAAAAGTTTGGTGGAACAGCCAATATTTCGTTGCAATGGAGTGTTTTAGATTACGGTATTTCTTATTATCGTGCCAAGCAAAAAGTTTATGCCCGTGCAATTGTTGATGAACGTCAACGCCGTGCTTTGCATAAATTGGCGATGAATTTAGTGCAAGATTATATGCGTGTTTCTGTGGCAGACGCGGGCTTGAAATTAGCCAAAATTGCTTTGGATGACTTAAAAGATGCAAGTCGCCGCATGGAAAAATTATCTAAAATTAATGAAATCGATGAATACAACGCGCTACAATACAAGAGCAAACAAATTGCACTTGAAAATGCAAAAGAAGCACTTAGAGAAGAAAAAGATGCATCAATGCTGCGCTTAGCGCAAACTATAGGTGTGACACCAGGTACCAGTTTTCGTGTACAAATGCCTGACTTCTCAGACAGCATGATGCCAAGTGTGTTTGATGTTGATACTTTGGTTGAAGAAGCGCTTCGCCGCCGCCCTGAATTGTTTGAAGCTGATTTACAAGAACGAATCACGCTTGAAGAAGTGAAAGCCATCGGTCTACAACGTTGGCCAAACTTTGCAGGTATTCTTGGTTTGAACTTTAACTCCAATAAATTTTTATATGCCAATAGCTGGGCCAATATTGGTTCTGCTTTGTCATGGGATTTGTTGTCTATTCCTCGTTTGAATCAAGAGAAATCAGCCAAAGAAGTCAGAGCAAAGGTTCAGGTCAGAGAACGTCAATTACTTGCTTTGGGTGTGATGGCAGAAGTTCATTTAGCCAATGCTGATTACCAATTGAAGGGTGAGCGTTACCGTCGTATGAAGGATGAGCTTAAGTTGCATCGCGCGCTTTTAAGCTTAGCCAGAACACGTGCACGTGCAGGTAAGCTGAGTAATGTTGATTTAATCGCCCATGAAGCTTCAGCGATTGAAAAATCAATACAATTGGCACGTTCTTATGCTGATTGGGTGGAAGCGTTACAAAAGATTTACTATGCTACTCAAAAAGAAACACCTTCAATGGATAACTTAACAGCCATGCCTGTTTTAGCCTCTATTGGCTATCGCAATCAACCTGTTTCTTTGCAAAAAGTGTCAACGACGAAAGATGCTAAAGTAGCAGTAGCTGCACCTAAAGAAGAAGTTGCTGTTGTGAAAGCAATTACACCGCCTGTTGTGAAAGCAAAACCAGTAGCCGTGGCTGCATGGAAAGAAGTGAAGCCTGTGGCGGTTCAGCCACGTTTGCGTGCATCTAAGCCTAAGGGCGCGAAGATGCTTTATCATGTCTATTTGCCTAAGCCTCGTGATATGTCGAATGAGTTTGTGAAAGGTCAGTTAAGCTGGTTGCGTAAAAATGGTTTCCCTGATGCTTATTTGAAACGCAGAGGCAATGGATCACGTATTATGATCGGTGTGTTTTCACAAAAACATCGGGCTGATGAAATCGTTTATTTATTACAACGTGAAAATTTGCACGCACGCATTGATCCTGTTCGCATATAATTCGCGATTCATTTAATTTTTGCCAAAATGTTCTTATGCCATCACTTTAACGTGGTGGCTGTTTAAGAGGTAAGGTCACATGGCTATTACAAAAAAAACAATCAAGGAAGTATGGCAACGGCTGAGTAAGTCAGAGCCTATTGCCAAAGCGCCGTTGCTTTCTATCATGCCTTTGGAAGATCGCATCGTGCTTGATGGTGGTTTAGTTGGAGAGGCCTTAAGTATCGGTCTGGATGCACCATCGCCAACTGCTTTAAGAAATGTTGCCTTGATTGCATCGGATGCACCTGATATTCAAGGTATCACAGCTGCTTTTGCGGCTAGCAATACCCAAGTGATTGTAATTGATGCTCAGGCAAGCCAAGCCGATATTTTAAACCAATTGACTCAGTTGAGTGCCGATGCTCGTGCGCCGATTGCCTCGATTTCTCTTTTTTCTCATGCGCGTTCAGGTAGTTTCCAATTGGGTCAAACGGCCGTGTCTGGTGATAATGTCGGTGACCTTGCTAATATATGGCAGGCCATTGATGCTGCCTTAGTTGATGGTGGAAACTTCAATTTATATGGCTGTAACCTTGCTGCTGATGGCAACGGACAACAACTTATTAATGATATTGCAAGCCAAACCAATGCACAGGTTTATGGCTCCAATGATATTTCAGGTCAAAGTGGTGACTGGGTTTTAGAAATTAGTTCGCAAGGTGCTCAGGCGTTTGATGTTGCGAATACCGTGGTTGATGAAGCTTTGTTGAGTCAGGTGCAGGGCGATTTGTTATTTACGGTCACCACTGTTGGTGCTGATACCGCAGCTCCTTTTATCACCAAAGACGTGCGGCCAACCTTTCAGGGTGGTGCATCTATTGGTGCACAAATGACCATGAGTATTAGCAATGGCGCAGGTGCAGTTGTGCAAACAGGATCAACTTTTGGGGGTGGTGGTGGTACTTGGAGTTGGAATGCACCCGCTAATCTAGTGGATGGTAATTATACCTTAACCATTGCCGATGCCAATAATACGGCTCTTGCACCTATTGCTGTGGCCTTTAGCGTGGATACTGTGGCACCAGCCCTTGTGTATAGCACTCCAGCTTCAACAGGCTTAACCTCTCCAACGATCACAGGCACGGTGACAGACCCTGCCAGTGTCGTGACTGTAACGATTAGTGTGACGGGTGGTACATCGCAGGTACTGACGGCTGCTGTTGATGCTGTGGGTAATTGGGCAACTACACCTGTAACACCTCTGGTTGCTGGTACAGTTTATAGTGTCAGTGTGACGGCACATGATGCAGCAGGAAATGCTGATCAAAATAATATTTCCCTTAGGCCTTTAGCGGTTACGTTGCCTGCAACACCGCATACTTTAACAGCCATTGGTGCAACCAATACAGCTGTGGCAAATGGCACAGGTGATAGTCGTTTCTCCATTAAGCTGGATGTGGTGAATAACCTCGGTGCGACAGTACAATCAGTGGTAACACCTATAAGCACCAATGTTTTGGGTGCAAGTGTGTGGTCTCATAATTTTCAGGGTCTTGGTGATGGCGTATATACGGTGAGCGCCACACAAGTTGATTCCAATAACCCTGCAACCGTGATGAATATTGCTTTGAGCACGGCTATGACGCTTGACCGCACTGCTCTTGCGCCTGCATTAGTGAGTGTTACGGGAGCCACAGTCATTGGTGGCCAAAACTATATTAACAATATAACACCGAGCTTGGTGGGTGGCATTGGTAGCGTAGAGGCTGGCGCCACGATTAGCCTTACAGAGACAACAGCAGGGATTGCAGCAACGACCATACCAGCAGTAACTGCGCTTGCAAATGGGTCTTGGAGCCTTGTCTTTCCGACGTTGAGCAATGGTCAGCATACCTTTGCGGTGAATCAAACCGATGTCTTGGGTAATAGTTCTCAGTCAACGATTATTACATTTACTGTGGATACGGCCGTTACAGGTTTAAGTATTGCACCAACAGCTACATCGGCTGTAAGTTTTCCAACTATTTCAGGTACAGCTGAACCCTCAGCTGATCCAGCCACAGTGCCCCATACTGTTTCGGTGACGGTTTCATCAGGTGTGAATGCCATTGTTGTCATCAATAATGTCGCTGTGGATGCAGCTGGTAACTGGAGCGTTGCCGTACCACGCACGAATCCTCTCACAGCCGCTGCTATTCAGCCTTTAAATGGTGTATACACGGTGACGGTCAACCAGACGGATGCTTTGAGCAATATTGCCATCCCTGTAACGCAAAGTTTAACGGTGAATACGTTGGTGGCACAACCAAGTATCAGCTTAGCTGCGACGGTCGCAAATCCAGCCTTGGTTCAAACGCCTGTGTTATTAAATGGCGTGGGTATTAATGGTGCCACGATTCAAGTGACAGCAACGAATATGGCCACGTTGGTACAAACGATTTTAACGACAACACCTATCGTGACCAATGGTCTTTGGTCTTTAACCAATACTGGCTTGGTGGCTGCAAATCTTGTGGATGGAAATTATAGCTTTTCAGTCGTTCAAATCGTTGATGTGGCTGCTAGCCCAGCATCAACGGTGTTTGGCACATCTGCTGCAATCAATAGCTTGCAAAATTTACAAATAGATACCGTTGTTGTTGCACCTGTGATTGCAACGATTAATGGTGCAGGCGTTGTTGGTGCAGCTCACGGAACGAATCTCAATACTTTATCAGCTGTTGTTGGCGTTGAAGCCAATGCCAGTGCAAATATTGTATTAACGGATTCTTTGGGTGCGATTGTTGATCAAAGAACGCTTACTGCGTTACCGGCAACGCCCACAAACATCACTTATACTGCACCACAAAATATTGTGGATGGTCTTTATACGCTTACCGTGACACAAACAGATGCAGCGAGTAATCAAAGTATTGCAAGTGCTATTGCTTTGACTGTAGATACGGTGGCGTTGGCTCCTGTAGTCAATGCCATTGAAACGAGTACGACAGCTGTGTTTGTCGATTTGGCAACAGGTGTTAAATATGTCAATGCCACGACAGGCCCTGTAACATTCACAGGAACTGCGGAAGCAGGTGCGACGATCAGTGTTGCAAATTTAACAGTGGTCAATGCTTTAGGTGTTGTGACGGCTCTTAGCCCATTACCTTCAGTGCTTGTAGGTGTGAACGGTGCATGGAGTTTAGTGGTCACGACACCTGTAGGAACATCTTTGGCTGCTGGAGCGCAAACCGCTCAAATTACTCAAACAGATGTGTTGGCTAACACAAGTACTGCAAGCAATATGAATTTTGTGATTGATCAAGTGGTGAGTAATTTTACATTACCCGCTATTCCCGCACAAACCAGTAGTTTCCCTGTTATTACAGGTACTGGTGAAACAGGTGGCTCTGTTGTGGTTACTGTCAGTGGCTTAGGGCTTGTGACACCCTTAACATTAAATGCTGGCCCTATCGCTCAGGGTAGTTGGTCAGTGACTGTTCCTCAAAACTTAGTGAATGGTAATTACACCGTCAATGCGACCTTTACAGATATTGCTCAAAATGCATTAGCGGCTGCACCCGTGACGATGAGTATTGCTGCTGTTGTAGATCCACCATCTTTAAATGTTGCCACGCCAACGAAGTCGGGTGTGCTTGATCCTGCTGTGATCAAAGGTATTGGTATTGTAGGATCAACGGTGAATATTAGCGTTACCGATACGGTCACAGCTGCGGTTGTTGGTAACTATGTGGTGACTGTTGCTGCAAATGGAGCGGCGACGACCAATACATGGAGTTTGACGAATAATTTACTGATCGATGCACTTGGTGTTGCTTTGGTCGATAAAAGCTATCAAGTCAGTGTTACTCAAACCACGACAGCGGCCAATGCAGGTAATGCTGGTGGCGTTGTGGGTACATCAGCAGCAACAGTGGGCACGGTTGTATTGGATAATATCGCATCCGCACCTGTTGTGGCTACTATTGATGCAACACTTCCACCTTTGCCTTTGCCAGTGGGTACGGTGAATGCAGGCGCAATTGAATTTGTAACGAATAATACACGACCAAATATTGCCTTTAATCTTGAGCCAGGATCAACACTTGAGTTAACATTAAATGGTGCTGCTTTAACTTCGTTACAAGATATTGGTAATACAGGTGTGATTACGTTTACACCGAATGCGGCGTTGAGTGCTGTTGTGACACCGCCTGCGACCTTTGCACAGCATACTTTGCTTGCAACTCAAGTCGACATAGCTGGCAATAGAAGTGCGCTTAGCACGGTATTGATTGATGTGGATATGCAAGTGGGTGCAGTCACCGCTAATCCAGTCGGTACATTATTTGGTGTAACACAAGTGGTGAATAGTGCGCAAATGGCGAACTTTACGCTCAGTGGTACAGGTGAAGTAGGGGCTACAGTCACAGTTTCAGGCCTGAATACGGTCGGTCTTGGTGGGCTTGTTGCTCCGATGGTTCCTGCGGTTGTGACTGTGGATGTGTTGGGAAATTGGACGCATACCTTTGCGGCTGGAACTATCTTAGCAGAAGGGGCGCAACGAGCGACCTTAACACAGCAAGATAATGTTGCTTATGCAAAGCTAAACCCTATTTCTAGTTTGGGTGTGCAAAACACAGCTGTAAGTACGGTATTAGATTTTAGTGTTGATACCACAGTCACACCATTAACCATTGATTCACTTGGCACCGCATTGGCTCCTGCTACGATTAGTACAACCAATAGACCGTTGATTCAAGGTACTGCTGAGGCAAACCGCAATGCTGCGATTGCGACAACAGTGAATGTGCAAGTGTTTAATGTGGCAAACCCTTTGGCTCCAGTATTAGTGGGAACATTTGCGCCTATTGCTGACCCTTTAACAGGCCAGTGGTCTGTGAGCAATGCGATGTATCTGGCTTCTTTAGCCAATGGCAGTTATTCAGCTACCGTCACTCAAATGGATGAAGCGGGTAATACCTTAAGTTCATCTCAGGTTTTCACTGTGGCTACGACGGTTGCAAGCCCTGCTTTTGATCCTTTGATGCCCAGTGCTGCTAGCCCTGGTTTAGCTGCTACACCTGTTATTTCTGGTACGGCGACTGTGCATGGAGCGCAGATTCATCTTACGGCAACAGCCGTTGCTGATGCATTGGGAACCCCTGTGGTGGGGGCTATACCGATTGTCTTGGCCGATGCTTTAACCAATCCTATTTTAGTTAATGGTACACAATGGTCTTTAGCCAATACAGTTTTAAATCCGCTTGTTGGCTTACCTTTGTTAGCCGATGGCTTTTATCAAATTAATGTGAGTCAAGTTTTACCCGATGGTGCCAATGCAACCTTGGTGGGGTCTTCGTTAGCGACATCTCAAGTATTGCAAATTGATACTGTTGCGGCACCTTTTAATGTCACAATAGATCCAATCACCTTTAAAGTGGAAAGCTTGGTTAGTTATCCTGTGATTGCAGGTGTTGCAGAGATAGCGCCAGTCGGTGGTGTGGCAACGGTTGCTGTGGTCGTGAGTTCACAAATTCCAGTTGGATCACCTGTTGGAACCTTGCCTGCAACAACGGTCACGATGAATGCCACCGTTGATGCCTTGGGTAATTGGAGTACCGCCGTTACTCAAGCTTTAGCTAATGGATTGTATGACATTAATTTAACGCAAACAGATCATTTAGGGAATACAGCAACTTTGTTAAGCACATTAAACGTGAATGCCACTGTGCCTGTGCCAACGCTCACTTTGCCAACATCGCCGACCCAATTACTTGGGACGGGGAATCCACTAACCTCGCAAACATTTTTGATTCAAGGAGATAGCGGTGGTGGTGTGCCGCCTGTGCCACAAGGTAGTACGGTGAATATTAGTCTTCATAGCATCGCTGCTTTGGCACTAAATCCACTTGCTCCACCATCATTGCTAACAACAGCTACTGTAGGTGATCCTGCGGTGGTGGGTAATCAGCCGACAGCATGGGCTTTAACGAATCAAGCCTTGGTGCAGGCTCTTTTAGCTGATGGTGAATATCAAGTGACGGTGACTCAAACGACATTAGCACCCTCTGGTTTTGATCGTATTGGTACCTCTGCATCTATCGTGGGTCGTTTCGTGATTGATACGGCCGCGCTATCACCTGTTGTCAACTTGGTAGATGCCGTGGCTCCAGCTCTGGGTAATGTGGTAAATACTGCTAATCTAACACCTTCAATTCAATTAAGTGTAGAGCCTGGAGCGACGGTTCGCATTAGTGTGAATGGCTTGCTACAAACGCCTGTGGTGGCCAATAATTTGGGTCAACTCACATTCGTTCCGACATTAACCCAAATGAATGCAGGTGCTACGGCAGCAGCGAATAGCATCGTTTTTAGTCAAGTAGATGAAGCAGGGAATGCTAGCCCTGTGGCAACGACATTAACCATCAATGTTGATAATGCGGCATTGGCACCTGCTGCTAGCTTAGATCAAGCAGCAATGACGCTTGCAAATCCAACAGCTTTGGTAACTGTTTTAGGTACGCAAACATTTGTCAATACAGCCACGCCAATTTTGAGTGGTAGTGCTGAACCCGGTGCCAGTATCACGATTACAGGTCTTAATCCTGTGCCAGCTGCGCCGATAACAGTGCTTGCAGTGACGGATGTTTTTGGTGTCACCACGTGGTCAGCAGTTTTACCTGTTTTGGCGCAGGGTGCTCAAAGTCTATCCATTATTCAAACGGATGCTTTGTTAAATGTCAGTCCTGCAACGCTTGTGAATTTTACCGTGGATACGGCGGTGATAGGTTTTGCTTATAATGGTATTGACCCTATCACAACCACGATTCCAAGTGCTTCGAGCTTTCCTGTGCTTTCAGGTAGTGCCGAGGTCGCTGTGGGTAACACAGCCTATCAAGTGAATGTGACAGTGGTGTCTCAGGTTGCCGCTGGACAAATTCCAGGAATCAATATTGCAAGTACCGCTGCGGTTGACGCTCAAGGTGCTTGGCAAGTTGATCTTGGTGCGCTTGTGCCAGCTGGCTTGGCAAATGGTTTATATACTGTAACGGCAACGATGACGGATGCTGCGCAAAATTCAGCGACCATCACCAATACCTTGGATGTAAATAAACAAGTCTTGGCACCTGTTTTGAATGCATCCACGACAGCTGTGAATCCAAGTTTGGCCAACACACCTGTGATTCTCAATGGCTTAGCAGGTTCAGTAGAAGCTTTGGCTGTTGTGAACATTGAGATTGTTCAGGGCGCGACGGTATTGCAAACACATCAAGTCACAGCAGATAACACAGGTGCGTGGTTTATTCCAAACTCAGCTATTGCAACGCCTCCTTTGGGTGTAGCAACCCTTGCTGATGGCAATTATATCATACGTGTTTCGCAAACAACGGTTGCTGCAACATCGTTGGTCTCATTGTCTCCTTTGGCCATTGATACGGTTGCACAAACTGTGGTGATTAATACAATTGATGCGGTGGCTCCTGCTTTGGGTGCAACCAGTGTGACCACAAATAACTTAACACCAACAGTGACTTTAACCATTGAGCCAGGTGCAACGCTCAATGTCACCGTTAATGGTGTTTTGAGTATCAATGTTGCGACTGCTGACCCTGTGACAGGTGTTGTTTCTTTTATCTTACCAACTTTAAATGCTTCTGCGTTAGGAACCGCTAATTCACTGACGTTTACCCAAACAGATATTGCAGGGAACACCAATATTGTGGGGTCGAACATGGGTATTGTGGTCGATAATGCTACGACTGGTTTGAGTATTAACCCAGTTGGTACCTTGCTTGGAGCCAATGATGTTGTGGGTGGCCTCGGTGGTAATCAGCCCATTCTAACGGGTTCAGGTGAAGCGGGTGCTACCGTTAATGTACAGGTTTTTGATGTTGCAACCAACACATTGGTGACAACGCTTCCACCTGCGCTTGTGGGTGCAGCAGTTGGCGGTATTGCGACTTGGAGCGCCACTGTTCCGATCGCTTTGCTTGATGGTGCTTATAGCGTTCAAGTCACACAGACGGACTTGGTGGGTAATAGCACTGTTGTGGGTCAAGAAGTGATTCGGAATTTTAGCGTTGATACCACAGTGACACCATTAAGCATGACTTCTTTGGCTAGTGTGACAACAACAAGTTATCCAACTTTGACAGGTGTGGCAGAATTTAATCGTGGGGCTACACTAAGCCAAGTGAGCATTAACATTAGCAATGCTGCCGGCAATGTTGCCTTGGCAGCACCGATTGCCATTCCAGCTGTGACGGTGACCCAACAAGCGGGTGCAGGCTTAACAGGAGCATGGAGCACAGTGATTGATACACCATTGAGTAATGGTAGTTATACGGTCACCGTGACGCAAACCGATGAACTGGGAAATGTGGCATCTTTTGTGCAAACGCTCACCGTGAATACGGCAGTCGCTTCACCAACCCTTGTGCTTAGCCCTAGTGATGCCGTGGGTGGTACCACAAATCCAGCCACACAGTTAACCACCTTGGTCTCAGGGACTGGTCTTGCAGGGGCAACGATTAATTTATTTGCAGTGCAAACAGCTGATATATTAGGAAATTTAATCCCTATCGTGAATCAAGTGCCAGTTACTTTAACGCCTGTGGTGGTGGATGCCGCTGGTTTATGGCAAATGAACCTTGTGAATCAACAAAGCAGCATGGGTGTGTTGCCAGATGGCAGCTATAGCATTCGTGCAAGTCAAACAACAGCGAATTTAGCCAATCCAACCCTTGATCCTGCAGCGGCGACATACATTGTGGGAACCTCATTAGAAGCCATGCAATCGTTGGTCATTGATAAAACAGCACAAGCACCTGTTGTGAACCCTGTAGGACAATTATTAGGTGGGGTGCGGGTAGCCAATGCCACGCCTGTGATGACGGGTACCGCTGAAGCCAATGCCACAGTTCAAGTTTCTGGTCTCATCGCTTTAAACAATACACCGCTACCGATTCAAACGGTGGTGGCAAATGCTTTGGGTGCATGGCAGCTCAATATTTTAACACCATTACAGCAAGGTGTGCAAACTGCCAATGTGGTGCAAGTTGATATTTTGAAAAATACCTCTATCTCTACAGTTTTAAATTTTGAAGTAGATAGCAGTGTGACAAATTTAACGGTGTTGGCAGGTCAGCAGGGCACATTAAATCCTGTGATTAGTGGTACTGCTGAAATTCCTCGCGGTGCAACTGCTGCGACAGTCACAGTGACGGTGACTGATCCAATCAACGCCAATACTGTGATTTCTGTGGTTCCTAATGTCGCTGTGAATAGTCTCAATGGTACATGGAGCACCACATTGCCCGCCTTTGCTGCTATGGGTAGTTTTGATGTGACAGTGACGCAAACCGATGAAACGGGGAATGTGGGTTCTGCATTTCAAACCTTAACGCTTGTGCCATTGAATCCACCAACTATTTTATTCCCAAATGTCACAAATTTACCCGCCACAGCGGTGGGTACATCCTCGACTGTGTCAGGAACGGCTGATTTTAATGTGCCAGTGAAAATCACCTTTACGCAAGTTGATAGCTTAGCTAATCCGTTAGCACCTGCTTCTCTGCCTGTGGTCATGACCACAGTTGCAGACGGGCTAGGTAACTGGGCACTTGATAATACCGCTTTGGCGACTGCCTTGGGTGCGGGACCCAGCCAATATTATCAAATATCGACGATTCAAGGTTTGGGTAGTGCTAATGCCTCTCCGATTGATATTAAACCGGGTTTAATGCAGGTGGACACAGTTGCACCAGCCGCACCACTACCTACATTTAATAGTTTAGCTGCCGTGCCTGTGGAAGGTGAAAATTTCACGATTGCTGTGCATGGTGAAATTGGAACCTCAACGAATATTACTTTTGTGGCGATTGCGCCCAATGTAAATATCTCTCCCGCAGTGAGTTTTATTAGTCCTCAACTTGTCGCTGATCCGCTCATTGTTCCACCAGCTCTACCACAAGGTTTAGCCACATCTCAGGGTATTTCATTGTTGGCAGGTAATTATCAAATGACCACGGTATTGACTGACACTGCGGGCAATAGTTCATCGGTTACGCAAACGATCAACATTGCTGCTCCTCAGCCAAATGTCATTAATGTGGTGCAGGCTCCTGTGGCAACAGATACCAATGCCGTCTTGTTTAACGATCCGAACCAGCTGAGTGGTGCGCCTGTTATCGTATCTGCCAATGGTAATATCACAGGGGCATCGCCAACAATTTTGAATTTGCATCCTACCATTGATCCTTTAACAGGTTTGAGCACCAATGATGCCTTTAACCAAATTCAACGGCCAATTGATCCTTTGACGGGTTTAGCTATTCAGACATCTCTGAAAGCTGGGGTAAGCTCAGCAGGTATCAACCCCATTACAGGGGCTGCTTCAGGCATTGATCCTGTGACAGGCGCGAATGTATCGACAGTGATCACTAACAATGCTTCACCACTGATCTCTGGTCAGTTACCCGTTGCATCGGTACAAACCGTGGATATTTTCTTTAAAGCGGTCAACCCTGCAACAGGTGCGGAAACACTTGATTTTCTTGTGCCTGTGACCACCAATGCTTTGGGTCAATGGACTGTGGATTTGGCAGCACAAGGCTTAGTGCTTGCTGATGGTCTGCATCGTATCTTTGCTTCTGGTATTGGTATTGGCGGTGTATCCAACACCTTTGATATGGTGGTTGATACACAAAAACCCATTTCACCTGTGATTTTAAATATGGCTCCTACAGCAGCCAATGGTGGTGTGCCACAGGTCGCTGGAACCTTTGATCTTATTGGTACAGCCGAACCTGGAAGTCGGGTGATTGTGCAAATGAATCCTACTTTTGTGGTCACAGCCGATGCTTTGGGTAATTGGAGTATTACAGGGATTACCCTGACACCCAATACCAACTATCGCATGTTCCTTTTTAGCGTGGACATTGCAACCAATACGACGATGGTCACACCCTTTAACTTCACGGTGAATAAAGTCGGTGGCGTGGTGATTAATGCCCCGACCACATATGTAACAGACCCATCATCACCAACGGTGGTATTGGCAGGTACGGTCATTATTGATGGTTTATTAGAGAATATTACCACTCAAGCCATTAATAATAACTTGGCTGATATTTGGGCGAAGAGCCAACAGCATGGTGGTTTATTAGAAGATATTCGTCTTGCTGCTATTAATGGTATTCCTGTTGAACCCATTGATCAAAAACGCTTGAATCCTTCCGATATGCCAGCCGATCGTATTGAAGATAATGGTTATATTGGTTATTTACGTATCAGTGCAGAGTCACCTGATTTGAATGCAACGGCGAATGAAACACTTGATCGTACCTCAAAATCACGTTTTCGCAATGCTTTGAATCATTTGCAACAAGCTGAAACCACTATTGGTCATGGTAACCGTTTAACTGAAGGTCGTATTGCGATGTTTGCACCTGAGTTTCAATTGGGTGAAACGCAAATGAATATGAACGATGCTTTTGCTGTGTTGGATGATGATGCTAAATTGCGTTTGTTTGCAATGGATGATCGTAATGTTCGTATTCATTTCGATTTTGATCAATATGCACTTCAGAAAGAAGGCGTGAATGATATGTCGGTCTTCTCCGACTGGATTAATCGAGAGTGGGGACAGTGGATTGGTGTTTGGGGTTCGCAACATATACATGTGGTGGGTCACACTGATTTTATCGGAACTGTGGAATACAATGATAAACTCGGTATGCGCCGTGCCTTTGTGGCGGGCGAATACCTTGTGAAGCATTTAGGCTTTGCGGTTGAACACATTAGTTTTGATTCTTGGGGTAAGGATGCTCCTGTGGATTTGGGTGAATCAGATGAAAGTCGTGCTCAAAATCGTCGAGTAGAAATTAATATTGGTGATACAGAAACAATTTCACCTAAATTTCCTTCTGATAGTGAAGTTGGCAAGTTATCTGTGATTCAACGTGACTTTATTCAATTCTTGCAAACGGGTGATTTTGGCCGATTCAGCAAAGAATAGCGTTTAAAAGGCTTCTTTTTTGATATGAAGAAAGAAGCCTTTTCACAGCAATCTTGTGCACCTATTTTCATCCTGTACTTAGCAATGCTTTTTCTTTTGAGTGCTTGTCATACCGACGAAGTGATCGAAGAGCATGCTTTTTTGATGGGAACGATGGTATCTGTGACTGTGGCAGAATCAGAAAAAGATTCTCAAGTTCGCTTAGCAATTAAAGCCAGTATGCAGGAAATACAGCGTGTGGAAGCATTGTTTTCCACCCACCTTGATAACAGCGTGCAAGCTTTTAATCAGAGTCATGTTGGTGTATGGCAAGACTTAGATCCAGAGGTTTCTGTATTATTAGCCCAAGCAGTGCGAATCATGGCACAAAGTCAGCAAGCTTTTCATCCGATGTTGGGTCAATTAAAACAACTATGGGCGTTTCAGTCCGAAAGCAAGCAAGTTCCACCTGAGGCATCTATTCAGATTTTGGTGCAAGCAATAAAAAAAGCAACATTAGAGCAAAAAGGCACACAGTGGCGACGTTCGCATGCCGCACTTCGATTGGATTTTGGTGCAATTGCCAAAGGTTATGCCATTGATCGTGCGATTAAGGTTTTGCGTCAACAGGGTATTGGCAATGCTATTGTGAATGCTGGGGGCGATATTCGTCTCATCGGTCAACGTTTTGGTCGTGCTTGGCGTATTGGCATCAAACACCCGAGACAGGCAAATCAAATATTGGGTTGGATGGCGCTTAAGGGGGATGTTAGTTTGGTGACCTCAGGTGATTATGAGCGTTTTTTTATCGTAGGCGACAAGCGCTACCATCATATTTTAGATGCACGCACGGGTTATCCCGCCACAAAATCACAAAGTGTCACTGTCATTGCTAAAAATGCCACGCTTGCCGATGCATGGAGTACCGCATTGTTTGTGCTTGGCTCAAATTCACAGGGCTTGGTGACGGCCCCCACTGATTTAGATTATTTAATCGTGGATCGGCAGGGCAAGAAAAGCATGTCTTTGGGCATGCAAAAACTATTTCATTCGCAGTAGCGTTTTTCTAATTCTTTGTAGGCATCAATGCGACGGTCTCTTAAAAATGGCCATTGCTGGCGCACTTGTTCACAGCGTTTAAAGTTAACGTTTCCCGTCAGTAGTTCTTCTTCATCTTGACTGGCTTGAGCCAGTGTTTCTCCTTGTTCGCCCACAATAAAGCTATGTCCCCAAAATAAAATACCACGATCTTCTTTGTTTGGGTTCTTTTCAAAGCCTGTGCGATTGGCTGAAATAAGAGGAATTGCGTTGGCGATGGCATGACTGCGCTGCATGGTTTGCCAAGCAAAAAGTTGACGTTGTTGCTCATCCACGCTGTCGTCACCATCCCAGCCAATGGCCGTGGGGCAGACTAATATTTGCGCACCCGCAAGAGCTAAAAGACGAGCGGCTTCGGGGAACCATTGATCCCAGCAAATGAGAATGCCAATTTTACCTAAAGAGGTCTGCACAGGTTTAAAGCCTGTATCACCAGGGGTAAAATAGTATTTTTCATAATAATCAGGGTCATCAGGGATGTGCATTTTACGATAAATGCCCGCAATACTACCATCGGTATCCAACACAACAGCGGTATTGTGATAAATACCAGCAGTGCGTCTTTCAAAAATAGAGGCAACAATGACAATATTGAGTTCCGCAGCTAAGGATGAAAAAACATGGGTGGTTGGGCCTGGGATAGGCTCTGCAAGATCAAAACATTTTTGATTTTCTGATTGGCAAAAGTAATAGGTTCGATGCAGTTCTTGCAGAACCACCAATTGTGCACCATCACTGGCTGCCTGATGAATCATGGCAATGCTTTTGTGCAGGTTTTGGGCAACATTGCTTTGGCAGCTTTGTTGAATTAAGGCAACTTTAATATTACTCATGCGATCAATCCTTTTGGAAATTGCATTGTCATGCAATGTAGCGAACCTCCCTGTTCAATCAAGGTTTCGCAAGCAATCATCACAATACGTCGGTTGGGAAAGCAAGATGCTAAAACTTGTTGTGCTTGAACATCGGTCGTTAAGCCATAACTAGGTAATAAAACAGCATCGTTGATGATCAGAAAGTTGGCATAACTAGCGGCTAACCGTTGGCCACTTTTGTTCAATATGGCTTTTGGCCAAGGCAATGCTTGTAGTTCATAGGTCTTACCTATGGGTGTGCGCAGGGCGCGTAATTCTTTCTGCATGGCTTGTAAGTCTTGGTAGTGAGGGTCATTTTTATCATCGCAGTGCATGTAGACAATACCTGTTGGTGAAAAAAAGCGAGCCAAGGTATCAATATGTGCATCGGTATCATCACCCATTAAATGCCCATGCTTGAGCATGATGATGTGCTGCATGCCAAAAAACTGCATAAGCTGTGTTTGAATAGCGTTGAGACTCTGTTGTGGGTGACGTTGTTGTAAGCATTGTTGGGTGGTCATGAGTGTATCAAGGCCATTGGACTCAATGCTTCCACCTTCTAAAACAAAGGGCAGGGAAGTCATGCTTGCTTTGAAAAAACCGTGTTGATCTAAATACTGAT
The DNA here is from genome assembly GCA_030950585.1 of Mariprofundaceae bacterium. Classification (GTDB taxonomy): domain Bacteria; phylum Pseudomonadota; class Zetaproteobacteria; order Mariprofundales; family Mariprofundaceae; genus JAUZRG01. The sequence continues at coordinate 40,516 of JAUZRG010000033.1, forward strand.
TCACATGGTTATCGAGTTCAAAAGAAAACTTTTCACCCCAAGCGTTGAATTGAAAATTCAATAAATGAACTTGATGATGTCGATCAATGGCGATAGGACCATAATCGCGAATCCACGTATCATTAAAGTGGCAAGGTATGAGTTGAATGTTGTGCGTGTGGGGTTGTTGTAGGTAATCGCGCGGGCTAGAGTCACGAGGATCGTGAAGTAAATAAACTTGCTCATACAGATCAATGGCTGTGCAAATAGTAGCAACACAATGTCGAGCTTGTGTTAATTGATGTATCCAATCGGTTTTTTCATGTGGCCAAGCCAGCATGATGCCTTGTTGAGGTTCCCATTCGGCGGGTAGGCGTACGTTTGATTGCATATAAAAATGGCAGTAAGCCTAGGCTTACTGCCATTGTCTTAAGTGAGTTTAGAATCTAAATTCTGAGTACAAACCAACTTTAGTTGTTTTGCTTGTGTCGTTCAATGCAGTCGCTGTCCATGCAGCATTACCATTGGTTACTTTAGTGTTATCAAGAGCTAAAGAGAATGTCATACCTTGAGTTTCAAAGTATTCAAGACCAACAATGTAATGACTTGTTTTTGCAGAGAAAGTAGATGCAAGAGGTGTGCTTTTTAGATAATCATAACGTGCAAATACGCCATAATCTTCAGCAAAACGTGCCCATGCCCAAACATTGTAACCAGTTGCTTTGTTGACAGTACTTGTGTTGTCTTTTTTATTGTTAATGACAAAGTTACCGCCTACACGCCATGTTTCTTGACCATAGCTAAGTAGAACTTGGTTTAAAGTTTCTTTGATTGGGTTTGCGGCAGTAGCAATAACACCAGTTACAGCGTTTGTAACAAGTCTTTTATTACCACGGTAACCGTCACGGAAGCCAAGTGAAATATCCATGCCTTCGATTGGGTGAACAGTGAAACGACCGCTTATATCCATAGCTTGTGTTGCGTTAGGCTTACCATAACCGCCACCATTACTGTAGGTTAACCAGTATTCAAGCATGTCATCCATGAATTTACCTTTCAGGCCAAGACCATAATCAGCAGAGTCATCCATTTTGAAAAAGTCTGTATAAACGTTAGACACATAACGATGCGCCCAAAGTTTTTCTTCATAACCAATCCAAGGTGTGTTGGATAGACCTAAACGTACTTGTACTTCATCGCTGAATTTGCCTTCAACATAAGCATATTTCAAAAAGACGTTTGTGCTTCTTTTAAGACCAGGAACAGTGTTTTGTTCGTTGTTCACATCAGTCACAATGGTACCAAACCATTGATCATTGACTTGGTATTTTGCTTGCAAGTAAAAACGATCAACACTTAGACCTGTTGATTTGTTGGCTGTTGTGGTTGTGCCAGTTGCACTGTTAAAGTTATCTGTTTTGTTGTTTTGTAAACCAAAATAAGCTTTACCACTGATGGATAATTGATCAGTTACTTCTGTTGCAGATACAGAAGTGCTACCAAAGGCCAAGATAGCGGCACTAAGAATAGACATTTTAATATTTTTTTTGTTAAACAAGTGTATTGTCTCCTATAGATAATTCATATAATGATATAGAATATGAGCCGTATCATAACATCAAAGGCAATGTTTTCAATTCACATCATATTTAGGTGTGTTAAAAAGACACATTAAGTTATTTTAATGGTCGGTGTTCGAGTTCATAAACAAGCACAGATTTGTTTTTGCCTTTCACATTCACACCACCCAATTCCTTGAGGTATAAACCATTAAAGGTTTTTTGTTTTGTGACCAAAGAAAGACTGTCACCTTTTTGAATCAAGTGTTCTTTAATGAGTGCGTAGGTAAATTCGGTGAGCATGATGTGATTGCTGTAGTTACGAGTCAGGGCTTCAACACGCGCGCCTAAATTCACACTGTCGCCAATAATGGTGTAATCCATTTTCTTAGCTTCACAGCCAATATTGCCAACAACCACTTCGCCTGTGTTCATACCAATACCAATATCCAGTTCTTCTCGACCTTCTTTGCGCCATTGTTGTTGTAACTCAGCCAAGCGATGCATCATATCAAGTGCGCAGCCAATGCTTAGCAAAGCATGATCGTTTTGTTTGGAGGGTGCACCCCAAAAAACCATGATTTCATCACCGACAAATTTATCTAAAGTGCCATCCCATTTAAAAATAACGTCTGTCATGGCAGATAACAATTCATTCAATGCCAAGATGACCTCTTCGGGGGTGCGTGTTTCTGAAAAGGTGGTGAATGAACGCACATCAGAAAACAACACCGTGACTTCACGCCGCATGCCACCCAATTTAGCCAGTTCTGGATGAGCCAAAAGCTCATTCACCACTTTTTCTGTGGTATAGCTTGAAAACATGGTTTTAATTTGACGGGCTTTCTTTTCTTCAACTAAAAAGCGAAATGCGGTTAAAGAGGCGTAAAGCATAAAAATAGTGCCTGTTGGAACCAGAAAATCGACCCACATGAGATGAACACTGAAAAGGTATTGGGTGAGTAAGCCATAACCAAACACAAATGAGATGACGAGAGTTGCACCTGCCAAGGCACGCCAGCGACTAATGAAAATGAGAAAAATGAGCGTGAAGGCTAAAATAAAAGAAAAATTAAGAACCTTAATCAATTCACCTTTGTTGAGAAAACGTTGATACAGAATATTTTCAATCACGCTGGCTTGTTTTTCAACACCCATGAGTTGGGCAAAGGGAGTGACATGATTGTCTGATGTGCCTAAGGCTGTGAGGCCAATGAGTGCAATGCGATTTTCTAAAAAGTCTTTGGGTAATTTGCCGTTAAGGACATCCGCAGCCGAGTAGGTTGGAAACGTTTGGCCTTTGCCAGCGTAATTGATCAGGGCGCGGTTTGATTGATCCATAGCAATGACTTCTTTGCCCAAAATAATGGCTTCGCCTGCAATGATTTGCAGTTCATCGCTAGAAATATCAAGGTAGTGACGGGCAATGGATAAACCAAACACAGGGTAATAATCTTGATTGAAGTTAATGGCTAAGGTTTCCCAGCGAATCGCACCATCACGATCATATTGGGTGTAGACATGACCCATCGAAGCCGCTTCATCAATGAATATATCAAGGGGAAGCAACACATCATTTGCCATAACAGGTTGTACAAAAGGTTTTGTTTTGACCCGCATAAACATGTGATCAAATAACACATCGGGGGTTTCCACGGGATCTGCTTTCTTTTGAGAAAACAAACGCACGTGTGGTGCAAAGGGCAAGATGACATTGCCTGCATAAGCGATTGCCTGACTCAAGACAAGGTCATCATTTTCTGCAAGTTCTTTTCGTTGCAAGTACAACTTGAGCTTGGGGTGGTTCTCCCACTTGATTTGAGGCATGCTCAGCATGTGCTGGATCAGTCGAACATCTTCATCTTGAGAAGGTTCAGGAAACAAAATATCAATGCCGATGGTTTTAGCGCCCGCATCGGCAGTAGCCTTAATGAGGGTGGCTAGTTGCGCCCTTGGCCATGGCCATCGTCCCACTTGCTGAAGGCTTTCGTGGTCAATGGCAATGATAGCAACCTTATCGTCAATGGGTCGTTCACCACGCAATAAAAAACGCAAATCAAAGGTTTTGTTTTCTAAAAATTGAAGGAAGACAGGTGGGTTAAAGGTCAAAAATCCAGAAAGCAAAACGATGATGCTTGAGATAAGCAAATAAGGTATGTGATCTTTTACGATGGCACGGATGTTTTTCATTTGAAAACATTAAGCCTAATTCAAAAGAGGTAAAGTGTTTTTGTTTAAATGCTTGAGCGTGAAGGGAGATGCGATGATGGTTCATTCATTGAAATATTTTATGAAAATAACGAGACTTGTTATAACTGCGTAACATCAGTTACTAATTAGAGCATGACGAGGAGAAAAAATATTCTGTCTTCGAACCAAAAGAACATGAGAAAAGGGGGCAAGTTGAACCTCTCCCAAAAGACTGGACACTAATTTGAATGATAGAATGCAGTTTCAAAATTTAAAGGAGGTTGATGATTGAGATAATGATGCCCACCTGCTTATTCAAGTTGGAGCTATTCTTAGCTCACATGTCAATCGCTGAGTATGTAAAACATTGGACTTTTTCATGCTTCAGGCTAGAAAATCATGGTGCAGAAAATGCTAAAGACTGCGCGGGACAAAATAATCATCCCATTTATGCAAAATAGATGATCTTTTATTTCAGAGTTTCAAGAGGGTTTATCATGCTCAATCACGAGATCACGTCATCGGTTCAAAGGTTCATTCGCCTGCCAGCTTTATTGGCTATCATGACCCTGCTCTGTCTCTCTGGCTGTGCAACCATGCCTCAAAAAAACAGCCTATCAAATGTGAAATTCTCTCTTGATCGAGTCTCGGATGTCACCCTTGCAGGTATTGATCTGATGAAAATTCAATCCCCTCAAGATCTCGATATATTTCAAATAGCCCGTGCCACTATGGCTCTTTCTAGTGAAAAATTACCATTAAACCTTACGCTGCACCTCAAATCTGAGAACCCATTGGCCAACATGGTTGTGGCTAGGATTGTGCGCATTGGGTGGACGCTGGTACTTGATGGTCGCGACACAGTCAGTGGTGTTATGAATAGCAGCGTCCATTTGGCGGCTGGAAAAGAGGAGCTGATCCCGCTCACTCTTAGCCTGAATATGTTTGATTTCTTTAATGAGAAATCAGCTATGGATATGCTGGATTTGGCGCTGGCCTTTGCTGGTGCAGATGGGGAGATTCCCAAAGGTGTGGCTTTGAAGGTACGCCCAAGCATTGATACCATCTTTGGACCACTGACCTATGGCAAAGATATTCTGATTAAGCCGAATGCCAAAAATCCCGTTCAAGAATAGTTTATTTAAGCATTGCTTGTTGTATAGTCATGAAGACTTTGATCTTTTTTATAGATGATATGATAGCCGCTGCCAGTTTTCAGGCCAAGTATCGAAATCAGTTATAACAGCGTCATGGATTAGCAATGAATAAAGATGTTCTTCTGGGAAATCATTTATCCGAACGATCCATTTCTCCTCATCAATGATTGATGCGTAAGGAAACTCGGCGCTTTCTGTTTTATTCCAGATCACATGTCTTAATAAATATTGTGTTGCAATATCCACTACTTTTTGACCCCATATCGGTCATTGTATTTTTTATTGGTTCGCTTAAACATAGGATGGAACCTTCTTTATCAAAACAAGGTATTCAATTGTTTTGTCCTTCAATGGATAAACTGGTTAAACAAGGGCAAAGGTCTTTTATGTTAATCGTAGGGTGTAATAACTGAAAGGCATTACACCAAAATTATCATCAGACAGCTTGAAATTACTTTGTGTCGTGTGCAATGTCCGTTGGTTATTGACATCCTACATGATGGATTCCTTGTTAGTTTGATGAACGGGTCGGGGTTTAGGTTTGTGAAACCTCGGCTTTAGCTAATTCCATAAACACTTCACCGCGCTCTGCATAGTTAAGAAATTGATCCATGCTTGCAGAAGCGGGTGAAAGTAGGACTGGGAGCTTGTTGTTTGCTGCTTTGGCTGCTGTTACTGCTGCCGCTAAGTGTCCGACGACTTGATAGCTCACACCTGCCTCTTGCAGCATAGCCACATAGGCTTCGGGTTCTGTGCCAATGACCCAAGCATGATCAACATGCTGGGCGACGGTTTTGGTCATGGGTGTTAAGTCGATGCCTTTACGCAGGCCACCGCAGATCCAAGTGACTTTTTGGCATGATTGAAGGGCTGCGATGGCAGCGTCGGGGTTGGTGGCTTTGGAATCATTGAACCAATCACGTCCGTGGTAATGACCGACATATTGCATGCGGTGTGGCAAACCAGAAAAGTGATGCATCATGTGGATTATTTTTTCTTGATCTTGGTCTAAGTCGGTCGCAATTTGTGCCACAATGGCCAAGTTAAGGTACTGGTGGCTGCCTTGAATGGCTATGTCAGCACATGGCATGCTGTATTGGCCTTGTTGCCAAAACACGGTGTTTCCTTGATCGCTTTGGCGAATACCAACATCGGTATGAGGGCTTGTGCCACCCACACGGCGGACACAGACACCGCGCTTTTGTAGTCTGTTGGCTTGTTCATCCCATTCATGATCAGCGGGCAACATCGCCCAGTCGCCTTGTTGTTGTTTTGCAAACACGCGCAATTTGGCTTGTTTGTATTCTTCTGCATCCGCATGCATATCAACATGATCTGGCTGAAGGTTGAGAAGCACGGCGTATTTGGAGTGAATCGGGGCACTGCGTTGGAGCTGAAAACTAGATAATTCCAAGACCGCTTGGCTGTGTTGATCTGCCAAGGCATCGAGCATGGGTGTGCCTATATTGCCGAGGGCTGGGATGTTCATCAGTTGATGTAAAAGTGTGGTCACGGTTGTTTTGCCGTTTGTTCCCGTGATGGCAATGGTGTCACCCTTAAAATGTTGGGCAAATAGTTCAAGGTCGCTCAGCATCTTTTTGCCTTGTGATCTTAATTGCTGCAAGACGGGATGTTGCCATGAAATACCAGGGCTGAGGGCGAGGCTATCATAAGCTTCTAATTGCTGAGCCTGCAAAGGACCACAGTACAACCGACACGTTAAGCTTGGGTCTAAGTCGATGTTGTTTTCATCAAAAGCATCGCATTCAATGCCTTGAGATAAAAGAAATGAGACAATGGAACAACCTGTTTTTCCCATTCCAATGACGGCAGTTTTTTGCATAGAAACCCTCTTTCAATTCACAAATAGAGGCTGAATGAGCCTGTGATGGGTGCGAATTGTTCACAAGCTGGATGAAAAATAAAAGCATTGTGTGCGTGTGCTGGTGCATGACATGTGGGAAAAAATAAGCTTATATAAGCCTAAGGCTAAGCTTCTTGTGATGGCTGCAATTGACAATAGCACGTCCTTATGAAGACTTCCTTGCCATGCAAACATGTCCATTAGTCCCACAATCCAACGAAAAAGAAGTTTTGAAAAAGATTCAGAAACTTAAAACTGAACTTGGTGAACAGGTGTTGATCTTAGGTCACCATTACCAAAGAGAAGAAGTTTTTGCATTTGCAGATATTAGTGGTGACTCCTTAAAGTTATCGCAACAAGCGGCAGATTCGACCAGTCCTTATATTATCTTTTGCGGTGTGCATTTTATGGCTGAGACCGCAGATATTTTAACCACCGATGCACAAACGGTGATTTTACCCGACCTAGCAGCGGGTTGTTCGATGGCAGATATGGCCAATGACGAGCAAGTGAATGAGGTCTGGGCAGAACTGGCGAGCGTGATAGATGTGGAAGCATCGGTCACGCCTGTGACTTATATTAATTCAACGGCAGCCCTTAAATCTTTTTGTGGTCAGCATGGCGGTATTGTTTGTACGTCGTCGAATGCACAGAAAACCTTGGAGTGGAGTTGGGCGCAGCGAGATAAGATCTTATTTTTTCCTGATCAGCATCTTGGCCGCAACACAGCTCTGGCGATGGGTATGAGCGATGAGCTCATGATTGTTTGGGATCCATTGTTGCCCTTGGGTGGTAATAGTTTGGAAAGCATTCAAAAAGCGAAATTGATTTTATGGAAAGGCTATTGTTCGGTTCATATGCTTTTTCAAGCAGAGCATGTGCATGATATGCGCGAAGAATATACGGATATTCAAATTTTGGCACATCCAGAGTGTGATCGTTCGGTGTGTGATATTGCTGATTTTGTGGGTTCCACAGAAGCCATTATTGCGCATGTTGCAGCTGCCAAGACGGGGCAACGTTTTGCCATTGGCACAGAATTAAATCTGGTGAATCGTTTGCGTTTACAATTTCCGCAAAAACCAGTTCATTTTTTATCACCCACTATTTGCATGTGTTCGACGATGTTTCGGACAGATCCACAGCATTTATTAGCAGCATTGCAAAGCATTGCTGACCATCATATTACAAATCAGGTGAAAGTTCATGAAACAGATAAACATTGGGCTAAAATTTCATTACAACGCATGTTGGCTATTTAGCCTTTTTCTTTTTTATTTGATGGCGACTTCTCAGGTTGCCGCTGCAAGCTTAGATGAGCGCATTGAATTGTTGCAGCAAGATATTCAAGGCTTTATGCAAAGCGATGATTATGATCTTGCACCTTCAACAATTGCGCGTGCGCAGGCTTATTTAGGTGCAGCCATGCTTTCAAATCAACAAGATGATGAGAAAGAAACAGCATCTAGGGTACGAGCCACTGAGCATGCCCTTACTGAAGCGAGGCGATTGGTCACGGCATTTTTACATCAAAACAAAGAAGTATTGCAACTGCGTGGTGCTTGTATTGAATTGCTTGGCAATGCCAAGCACAGCGAAATGGAAGGTGCTCGTGTTGATTTTAATACCGCCATTCGCAGCATTGAATCAGGTCACCTAAATGAAAGCGGTCAATATATTGATGCTGCCAAAAAGGCTTATAAAGAAGTATTGACTCGCCACTTACCACTGTTGATAGAAGAAAGTGGTAAGGCTATTTCAGCCGCTTCGAGCAAAGGCGCAAAGAAATATGCACCTATAACCTATCAAGCGGCACTTGAAGCAAAAGCTGCTTTACAACATTATTTAGATAATAATCAGCGTAATTCTTTTCCTAAGCAGCCACGTCGTGCCATTAAACTGGCCGAGACAGCCAAAAGTTTGGCTTTACAGGTGAAGGAATGGCGCAAGCAGCCAATGAGTTACGAGTTTTTGGTATTGAAGGCAAAACACGGTCGTTTAAATATAGCACGTAGTTTAGATATGGATGTTAATGTTGATGATGTATTGGCCAACGTCAGCACTGCAACGCTTGTCCGAGAAGTGAAAGATCTGCGTAAAAAAAGAGAACAAGATCGCACCAAGTATGCACAAGAGTTGAGTCGTTTATCCAAACAACACCAAGAGACAATACATGCTGAACTTGCCAAGCAAAGGGATTTATTGCGCCATAACCAGGAAGGGCATATTCAAGATCTAAAGAGTGCCTTTAGTGCCAAACTGGAAAGTGAAACCCATGAGCAAAAAAGACAAAAACACTTAAAAGAAATGTTCAGTGAAGATGAAACAAGTATTTTGATTCATGCTGATGGTTCACTCTTGGTGCGTTTAAAAACCTTACAGTTTGCATCGGGAAGTGCGCGACTTTCATCAGATTATTTTGAATTGTTGGATAAGCTAAAAATGGCACTGGAGCTTTACCCTGAGCGTGCAGTACAAATTGAAGGCCACACCGATAACCAAGGTGACTTAAAAGCAAATCAAGGCTTATCCTTACAGCGTGCTGAAGCTATTCGAGATTATTTATTGGAAGAAGAAATTGCCGTTCAAGAATTGACAGCTGCGGGTTATGGGGAAGTTAAACCCATTGCCAGCAATGACTTTTCTCAAGGGCGTGTGATGAACCGTCGTATTGATGTTATTATCCAAAAAGAAGTCGTGGAAGAAAACGATGTTGCACCTTCTTTACCTGAGGAGAGTAGCAATACTTTTCTTGAAGAAAATCAAGCACAATAATATAAAAAGTTGATACCTATGACACTTGATGATGCCAAAAAAGAATTGAAACACGCACTAGATGTGATGTTAGATGATTTAGACACAAAAGATGATGTGAAGTTATGCCATCAAATGCTGGATGATATTAAAGTAGGTTTGAATATCTTTAAGCCTTATCGAACAGATAAGAAGGTTAGTTTTTTTGGTTCTGCCCAATTAGAGCAATCTCACCCCAGTTGCTTGCAAGTGAAAAAGTTTGCACATATTTTGGAAAATCATGGTTATATGACCATCACAGGTGGTGGTGAAGGTATCATGTGCGCTGCCAATGATGGCGCTGGTGAAGCGCATTCATTTGCCATTAATATCAAACTTCCAGAAGATAAAAAGCAAGATGCCAATCATGTGATGCGCCAGAGTTCACGTTATTTCTGTTGTCATTATTTCTTTACGCGTAAATTTTTCTTCTTAAAAGAAAGCCATGCTGTGGTGTTGGCTGAAGGTGGTTTTGGTACCTTGGATGAAACCTTTGAAACCTTAACATTATTGCAAACAGGTCGCACAAGAAAAGTTCCAGTGGTCTTTTTAGAAGAACCCAATGGGTGTTTTTGGGCTCCTTTTATTGAGCAGTGGTTGCCACATCTATTATCAGAAGGGTTGATTCACCCTGAAGATGCCGACCTCTTTTTGCATACGGATGATTTAGATCAAGCTCGGGCTTATATTACTGGGTTTTCAGCATTCGATTAACCAATTTTAAGCGTTTTCGGTCAGCCACGACTTCATAAAAAAATTCACCTTTCACAATAGCACCCACACCATCAGATTTAGTGCTATCCCACACACGAACCTCGCTTTTACGAATAACGAGAGTGTGCATATAACCTTTGACATCGGGGTAACGACCGATGTAAAAAACACTTGGGAACTTACTAGTGGGTACTTGGATTCGGATACCCTTAAGGTTAATTTCTTGTTGAAGTTTAGCAAAGGCTTCGGGGCTTAATTCAATACCGTTGACGTTATAACGCATATTGGCTTCACCTTTGTGATCGGTGGTTCCCTTATCTTGGGACAGTGCGAAGTTTTCAACATGGTGAACATGGGGAAACTTTTCAAGCACAGGCCGCACGACCTTCGAGCATGAAGATAGGCGGTCAGCACGACCAATGGCGGATGAAATCGTGATGCGGTGATCGCCATCAAATAAGAAGGTCGGAGAGTTTTGTAAGAAATCAATGCCGATTCCCAACTCTAATTCTGGTAATTGATGTTTACGGCAAAAGTCATTTTGTTTATCGACTACGCCTAAAATTTGACGGGCTAAACCACTGGCTCGCGATGCTGCAAACCAATGTTGAGACAAGTCGGCGTATTCAAACACACTCAGAATAACAGCATCGCCCTCAATAAACACTTTTTGAGCACCGTAGCGTTCGAGCAAATCATTGATAGGATTGAAGAAAGCACGACTGAAGTGTGTGGCTGGGTTTAACTTTCGTTTGCTCAATTCTGTGGTGATACCCACTGAGCCACGCACGTCTGCTTTTAAAATGACATGACGTTTAATCGGGCGGTCATCATTGTTTTGTTCTTTTTTAGAAACGACTTCATACAAAGAGGCATTGCTTTTAGAAAGCTGTATTTGCTCTTTATTTAATAAAATGCGGATATTTTGCAATACATGCATGGTCAAGAAGTAATACTTAAGATCTCGACGGTATTTTAGAAAGTCACGCATAAAGCGAATGAGGTATTCACTGTGCTGGCGGCGAGATAGGCGTTTACTTCTTTTAGCAACTTCTTTTAAAGGAGCTAAGTCAATGGATTCGCTGCCCTTCATGTTCTTCAGGCGTGTTAATGCTCTTTCTTTTTCAGCACCGCCAAGCAGGTAGCTATAAATCATCTTAGGGCTGAGTTTACCCGTGTAATAATGGGCAACACCAGCTGTTTGATAGGCTGTTAAAATACCTTCAAGTAGTTTATTTTTCTTTAAAAATTGATATAATTTATCGAAATTATGTTCAAGACCTTGAACTTGTTCTTTGGCTTGTTCGATGCTTTGTTTGTTTTTACTGTCTTTGGCTTCTTCTAATGCCTTTAATGCTGGCATGGTATCAAATAAAGTATCGACATTCATCGGTTGATCTTTCCAATCAAAATGAATCTCGGTTTGATTGTTTTCAAAAAAGTCTGAAATGAGAGCTTCTGTATCTTCAATGGGTTCAGGTAAGAAAATCTTTTGTGTCTTATGATCTGCTGGGTCAAAGCTGTCCAAGTATGTTTCAATGAGCTGGTTGAGCTTTAAAAAAGAATAAGCTTGGTTGTTGGTATGAACGGGCATCACATAGGCATGCATCATCACATAATTGTTTTCAGGATGAGGAGATCTTAAAAGTGGGTTGAAAAGCCTGTCAGGATCAAGCACCCATTCAGTGCCGAGCACCGATTTTCTTAAATCACGTAAATGACTTGATTCCATTTTTTCAATTTGTTGAAATAAAAACAATTGTATTTGATTATAAAGCGCGCCCTCATACTTGGCGATGCAGACCACTTGCTCATAAGTGTCCAGAGTAGACTGACCGCGTTTTTCTTGTTGGCTAATCAGACTTTTTAAATCATGGGTGGTGCGTTGAATCTCGGACTCAGTGCTTTCCATGATATATTTTAAGGCAGCTATTTGTGCTAAAGGTAGGAGTGTGGTGGTGGTGCTATCGCTTTTAGCGCGGTATGTGGTGCCTTCCATCATATCCACATAAGTGGTGCGAAAGCGTGCTAACGTTTTGGCATTGGGCTGAGGGAGTCGTTCACCCCAATAAGGTTGACCCACTTGCTCTTGTAGAACTGTCGATAAAAGATCGGTAATAAAGAGGGTGGTGGATACGGTAAAATCTTTGCTAAGAAAAACATCAATATGCACATTATCAACCCCTTTAATAAAGGCATCGAGGTTAATGCTGCTGACTTCTGGGTGTTCATCTAATGAACGTGTGTATATTTCACTTGCACCAAATAAGGATGAAAAAAGACTCATTTTTCCCCTGCTCTCCCTGCTTGGGTGCTTTTCAGCTTACATGCTTAAATGACGTGATGCTTGTTTTTCCAGCGATCAGTCAGTTCCATGCGCCATGCGATATGTGTTGCAATATAGCCAATAACAGCACACACAGTTCCCATGACAAAGCAACCAAGGAGGAAAGGCTGCCATATTGCCCCAAGGCCGTGCAAGAGCCAGTCCAGAGACAGTTCCATCTGAACGCTTTGCGTGCTTGTGCCCATGATGAAGGCTCCTAGCTTATAAGCACCATAAAAAAGAGGTGGCATGGTTACTGGGTTAGAGATCCATACAAGAGCAACCGCAACAGGTAAGTTAGCACGCAGGATGATGGCAATGGCAGCGGCTAAAATCATTTGAAATGGAATCGGTACAAAAGCGATAAATAGGCCAACAGCCACCGCTTTTGAAATGGTGTTTTGATCCACATGCCACAAGTGTGGGTCATGCAACAAGTCACCGAAGAGGCGCATATACTTATGCTTCTTTAGCTCTTCGGGTGTTGGTATCATTTTTTTAAATTTATCCATCATCATTCGCCAAGCTTGGCACAGGTAATTTAAACAAAGATGAAGACTTTATTTACGTTTCTTAATCTTCAGTTATGTTTGTTTATATCATCCTAGGAAACAATGGATGTGGTTTCCCACACTCATGTCCCGCCGTAAGATTTCCCCTGTGTCCATGCTCAGCCAAATTGAAGGTTTGAAGTTCAACGTGAGTGTTCATGATTTGCGCCATCATGGCCTCCGCTTTGTTGGGCATGAATGGCGACAAATAAAATGCAGTCAAACGTAGTAAATCAATTAGGTGATACAAGACCGTGTCTAGCCGTTCTATATGATCTTCTTTGGCTAGTTTCCACGGTGCACTTTGTTCCACATAACGATTACCATGCCGAACCAAACTATTAATCGCTTCAAGAGCTTGATGAAAAGCTTGACCCTGCATCGCTTGCTGCACAGACACGGGCATCTTATCCATATGTTGGCATAATTCAACATCTAATTCATGACTTGTGACCTTGCCAAGGATGCCGCCTTTATATTTTTGTAGCATGGACAAGCTTCTATTGAGTAAGTTGCCAATATCATTGGCAAGTTCAGAATTATATCGCATCTTCAAAGCGGACTCAGAAAAGTCGCCATCACTCCCAAAAGGCACTTCACGCAATAAGAAATAACGTAAAACATCGCCTTCCCAATTTTTTAATAAATCATCAGGTTGCAAAGCATTTCCCAGTGATTTACTCATTTTTTTACCGTCAACTGTCCACCAGCCATGCGCAAAAACACGTTTGGGTAAAGGTAGACCAGCTGCCATGAGGATACATGGCCAGTAGATGGCGTGAAAACGTAAGATGTCTTTGCCGACCAAGTGAACAGATGCAGGCCAAAAATCCATGTTATCAGCATCAGGATAACCCAAGGCACTGAGGTAATTACTTAGCGCATCAATCCAAACATAAATCACATGCTTTTCATCGCCAGGAACGGGCACACCCCATGAAAAGGTGGTGCGAGAGATGGAAAGGTCACGCAATCCTGATTCGATAAAGCTAATAACTTCATTGCGACGACTGACAGGTGCAATGAAATCTAAATTTTCATTAATATAATCTAATAAAGGTTGTTGATAATCGCTTAAGCGAAAGAAGTAAGATTCTTCTTTTACTTTTTGAACCGCACGGTGACAATCAGGGCAACAGTCATTTTCTTCTAACTGTGTTTGTGTCCAGTAGGTTTCACAAGGCACACAATACCAATCTTCGTAAACACCTTTGTAGATAGCGCCTTTTTGTTCCAGCTGTTTCCATAGGGTTTGCACAACTTGTTTGTGTCTATCTTCGCTGGTGCGAATGAAGTCCGTGTGACTAATAGACAATTTCGGCCATAATTGCTGGTAACGTTCCACCACTGCATCGGCTAATTCAATGGGCTTCAAGCCTTTTTTTTCTGCGGCTTCTTGGACTTTTTGTCCGTGTTCATCAACACCAGTTAAAAAGAAAACATCATCGCCTTGTAGGCGCTGATAACGCGCCAATACATCGGCAGCAACTGTGGTGTACATATGACCAAGGTGTGGGTGGTCATTCACATAATAAATGGGGGTGGTGATATAATACTTGGCCATACTTTCTCCGCTCATGCTTTGTGTGAGACATCTTCTAAATGCAAAAGATGTGCCAACAGGGATGGAACGGGGCGAAGGCTATGTGTCCTTAGCCGTTCAGGCCAGCATGCCATATCCCATAGGGCTTTAGAAAGTTCTTGGTGTTGTTCAAAGTTCTTTAACTGTTGCAGATTTTGAAGGTAAGGCGCGCAGATAAGCTCAATTATCATGTGATGAGATAACGAGCTTAAGTGTGTCTCTAGCCATAATTGCCATGCAATCATATCCAAAGGTTTTTGGCTTAATTGGGATAAGGTGAGCAAAGCTTGAGCTTTTTTCTCTTGGCACATGTCGATGACTTTACCGGGTTGACCTTGTGCCAGTTTTTGAGCCAAATCGAGGTATGCTTTGCTGATTCCCATGTTTTGGCAGACATGCAAGCAGTCCTCAGTAGACAAAGCACTAAAGGGCATGAGTAGGCAACGAGAGCGTACCGTGATGGGTAGATGTTGTATCTTTTCACAGACCAATAGAATGAGACAACCTTGCGCAGGTTCTTCAAGACCTTTTAACAAAGCATTGGCTGCTTGGCGATTAAGGTGGTCGGCATCATCCAAAATCACCACACGGTGTTGGCTACGTGTGCCTGTCAAACCAATGAAATGGCCTAATTCACGGACTTGAGCCACATTAATATCGCGGTTCTGTACTTGTTTGTCGTTATAAGCGCGACCGAGGGATAAAAAGTCAGGGTGAGCGTCTCCCGTTAACATATGGCAACTTTGGCAAGTGCCACAAGCCCACGTTGTGCTATTCTCACATAAGTAGGCCGCCGCTAATTCATGTGCAAACAGACTCTTACCCACTCCTTTAGGGCCATGCAATAAAATAGCATGGTTCATATGATCTTGTTTCAGTTGTTCAGCCATTTGTTGTTGCTGTGCTTGGTGACCGATCATTTTCATATTAATAAATCACGAATACGTTGTTGGACGGTTTGGCTATCGCCATTGGCATCAATGCGTTGCATGCGTTGAGGATGTGACTGAGCGCGCTGTTGAAAACCTTTGAGCACGGCTGCATGGAAGCTTTGTTTTTCTTTGTCCAAACGATTTTGTTGTTCTTCGCGTTGTTGGGTACGCAGCATGGCTTGTTCAACATCGAGATCCAACCACATGGTTTGACTGGGCTCATAGCCGAGTTGAGCAAAGTGCAGCAAGGGCAGAAGGTCTTGCTCTGCCAAAGGTCGTGCTGCCAACTGGTAAGCAAAGGTGGAGTCGGTATAGCGATCACACAAAACCCATTCGCCACGTTGTAAGGCGGGTTGAATCACACGTTTGACATGCTCGGTGCGGTCTGCCAAAAAAAGCAGTAGTTCTGTTTCTGGTATCGGGCTAAAGCGTTCATCCAATAAAAGATGGCGAATCTCTTTGCCAAGATCCGTACCACCAGGTTGGCGTGTGGTGAGGACTTGGTGACCTTTTTGACGCAACCATTGCGCCGTTAATTGAAGTTGTGTGCTTTTGCCACAACCATCAATACCTTCAAAAGAGATAAAATGATTCATATTACTTTGCCTTTTGCAAGCGTACCCACTTGCGTACATTTTTAAGGTGTTGTCGATGATTTGAGGCAAAGGCATGACCACCACTGCCATCAGCGACAAAATATAGAAAATCAACATCCGCAGGCTTTGCCGCAGCACGTAAACTACTGGCACCAGGGTGACAAATAGGGGTGGGGGGTAAACCTTTGTGAACATACGTGTTCCAAGGTGTGTCTCGTTTTAAGTCAACTCGGCGTAAATTACCTGAGAAATCACCATCGACTTGATACAAACCATAAATCACCGTTGGGTCCATTTGCATGGGCATGCCCAAGCGTAAGCGGTTATAAATGACCGCAGAAACCAGTGGCCTTTCCGTTTCGATGCGTGTTTCTTTTTCGATAATAGAAGCAATGGTGAGTAAGCGATGCTTGTCTTTCATCTGAATACTTGCCAACACCTTTTGTTGCGCTTTTGCCATGCGTTCTAAAAACGCAGTGGGTTGAATAGGCACTTGATAATCATAGGTCTCAGGTAATAAAAGACCTTCGCTATGTTGGCTTAAAGATTGCCATGCTGCCTGCCATTCTTTTAAAGGCACTTGGCTTTTTCGTGCCAGAATATCTAAGATTTCAGGGGTACGTAAACCTTCAGGGATGGTCACAAAGAAACGTTCAACATCGCCTTTTTGTAAGCGCGCAATGACTTCAAACAGGGTTGCAGCGTTCTTAAATTGGTAGTGACCTTGTTTAAAGCTGGCTTGATATTTAGGCACTTTTAAAACAAAGCGCATCAGCAGTGCTGAACGAATAATGCCTGCTTGTTCGAGTTGTTGGGCTATTTTAATGGCAGAGCTGCCAGATTTGATGATCAAGACTTGCGCTGTTGGGGTGATTTTTTCAGATAAAACATGCTGTATCATGAAAAAGGATGCACCTAGACATATTGCAAGCAAGATGCCTAAAAATAAAAATACGGGTAAAAATCGTTTCAGCATGAACGCTTCACTCCTTTTTGATTTAATAATGGTTGCCAAAGTTGTTCAAATATCTCGCCGTCAACGCATAGTTCACGGCCATTGAGGCTGGCAACAGCTGTGATAAAAAAGCCGCTATTGCTTAAGGCAATAGCCTCCACATCAGCCAGCATATCCAGAGATATGGGTGATGTTTTCAACACTTCTTTTGCCAGTAAGAAAGCACGGATCACACCTGATAAAAGATAATCAGCTGGGGGTGTGAGCCATTGGCCGTGAATAAAGAAAGCAGCATTGGATGTTGTCGCACTATGGGCATATTGGGCATCACAAATCAACGGACTGACATGAGGCTCGAGTTTAAACATCTGCAAAGCGCGCAAGCTCATGGCATAGTCAGCGGTGTATTTGGCTTGGCGTGCGAGAAGTGGAAAGGGCCATTGCACTTGCTGGAGGTGAATCGGTTGTCTTGTCTGCGGGCTGGGAAGGGTTTGAATCCAATATTCAGGTTGCGCTGGGGGTGTTGCTGATAATCCCCAAGCTGCCACACCACCGCCCACAGTGACGCGAACCATGCAATCATCCGCCGTCTTAGCAGCTTGTGCAATGGCTTCTGGAAGAATATGTGATGCGAGTTGAAGCCCAAAGCTAGCCAGACCCTTGCTTAAGCGTTGGCGATGTTCTTCGAGGGCAAAAACGTCATAATCAATGCAGCGAAAGGTTTCAAAGCAGCACTCACCATACATTAAAGCACGCAAACCAGCATTAGAACGATTTGGCATGATAACTCCATAATAGGGCGGCGTAGCCTATATAAAAGACATGAACTGTCAGCAATGCTTTTATTTTAAACTTGTTTTTTTGACGGTATATCGTCATTTTTTAAGTATGCATGCATTTTTTTATTGACAATAGGCCTCAGTTATCCGTGAATTTGGCACTCAAATGATTAGAGTGCTAAAAATGAAGAGGCTTAGTGAAAGAACGTCATGAATTAATTTTAGGTCAAGTGATTCAAGCTTATCTGGAAACAGGTAAAGCCATTGGCTCTAAAAGTATCGCAGAAGAATGTAGCTTGCAGCTCAGTTCAGCATCGATTCGCAATGCGATGTCGGACTTGGAGTGCATGGGCTTGTTGTGCTCGCCGCACACTTCCGCAGGGCGTGTTCCAACCGATCATGGTTTACGTTATTTTGTGGATAGTTTGATGCAGCTTGATGCTAATATGGAAGCTCAGGTTCAGCAGTCTATGTCGGACGATGGCATTGATAGTGGGGTCATGCAACAAACCTTGAAACGGGTGAGTTCCGAGTTGGCCAATATCACTCAGTTCACAGGTATGGTGTCATTGCACGAAGAGTTGTATCAAGACATTCAGAGCATTGATTTGTTGGCAGTATCATCGCAGCAGATTTTAGCGGTGTTGATGACCACAGGTGGTGAGATTCAAAATCGTTTGATTCCAATTGATCACCGCATGTCCACGATTGAGTTGCAGCAGTTGTCTGCACAACTCACGCAAAAATTAGCCCACTATTCTTTGGCTGAGATACGTCAACAGCTACAGCATGATTTAGAGATAGATCGTCAGCAGGTTCATGATGTCTTAGAAGGTTTATTGGATGCGGTCGATCAGCCAAAATCAAAAAGTGATGTTATGATTAGTGGTCAACGTCATTTATTAGATATCCCCGAATTATCTGTGATGGATACGGTGCGTTCAATGTTTAAAACATTTGATGATAAAGACACCCTTATCCATATCATTGAGCAGGTAGAGCAAGATCATTCTGGGGTGCGTGTGTTTATTGGAAGTGAACATGCACTTGTGGATATGGAAGAAATATCAATGGTGCTCAGTCCTTACGAGCATCACGGAAAAATAATTGGTACGCTTGGTGTTATTGGTCCTAAACGCATGGCCTATGACAAAGTAGTACCTATAGTAAATTGTACGGCTAACTGGGTTAGTCGCATTCTTGGAGGAAAACTTGAGCGCGAATAAAGATGAAGTTCAGCAAGAAGAGCAACTGGAAGATCAAAAAGTACACGAAGGTGTGATTGAGCCTGAAGCCAAAGAGCAAGAGACAGCTGAAGCTGAGCCTCAAGTTGAAGCGGGCGGTGATGATGCTGAAGTCGATCTACAAGCTGCATTCGATGCCAAGCAAGAAGAATTGGATCAATTGCAAGACAAGTACTTGAGAACATGTGCTGAATTAGAAAACCTTCGTAAGCGTGGTCAACGTGATGTCACAGATGCGCGTAAATTTGCGATTGAAAAATTTGCAGGTTCATTGTTAAGCATTGGTGATAACTTGGAACGCGCACTAGAAGTGGATGCACAAGATGCAGCAGCCATTCGTGAGGGTATTGAACTAACACTCAAAACATGGGCAGATCGTTTGGAAGAAAATGGTATTCAACGTGTGGAAGCGGTTGGTAAAACATTCGACCCTCATATGCATGAAGCTTTGGGTAAAATGCCTTCTGATGAAGATGAAGACACCGTGGTGATGCAACATACCGTGGGTTATACCTTGAATGAGCGTTTATTGCGCCCAGCTCAAGTCATGGTTTCTAGCGGAAAAGCATAATTTTTTAATTTAATTTAAAAAAACATCATCAAGGGGGTTGAATCTGCCAAGCAGCAACCCCATATATAGAATATTGAAGTTATTAAACAATTTGGAGAACAACGATTATGAGTAAAGTTATTGGTATTGATTTAGGTACAACCAATTCATGTGTATCTATTATGGAAGGCAAGAAAGCAAAAGTTATTCCAAATTCTGAAGGTGAAAACACCACACCATCCATTGTGGCTTTTGCTAAAGATGGCGAGCGTTTGGTCGGTAGCCCAGCAAAACGTCAAATGGTGACCAACCCAGATGGCACTTTTTATGCCGTAAAACGTTTAATTGGCCGTAAATTTGGTTCAAACGAAGCCAACCATCATAACAAATTGGTCGCATACTCTGTGGTCGGTGCTGATAATGGCGATGCATGGGTTGAAGTAGACGGTGGTAAAAAATCACCGCAAGAAATTTCTGCGATCACATTGCAAAAATTGAAAAAAACAGCAGAAGATTATTTGGGTGAAACTGTGACTGATGCAGTGATCACGGTTCCTGCTTATTTCAATGACTCTCAACGCCAAGCAACCAAAGACGCTGGTGCGATTGCTGGTTTAAATGTATTGCGTATTCTAAACGAACCCACAGCAGCAGCTTTGGCTTATGGTTTGGATAAAACCGACGAAAATCATTTGATTGCTGTTTATGACTTGGGTGGCGGTACATTTGATGTATCGATCCTTGAAATTGGTGATGGTGTATTTGAAGTACGTTCAACCAATGGTGATACATTCTTGGGCGGTGAAGATTTTGACCAAGTATTAATCCAATACCTTGCTGATGAATTCAAAAAAGAAAATGGCATTGACTTGATGAACGACAAAATGTCGTTGCAACGTCTAAAAGAAGCTTCTGAAAAAGCAAAAATCGAACTATCAAGCAGCCAACAAACTGAAGTAAACCTTCCGTTCATTACTGCTGATGCGACTGGCCCTAAACATTTGGTTATCAAAATCACACGCGCTAAGTTTGAAACTTTAGTGGGTGAATTGGTTGAACGCAGTCTTGCTCCTTGTCAAAAAGCATTGAGTGATGCGGGTGTATCTGCTTCTGAAATTCACGAAGTTGTGTTGGTCGGTGGCCAAACACGGATGCCTTTGGTTCAAGCTAAAGTGGAAGCTTTCTTTGGTCGTGAGCCTCACAAAGGTGTGAATCCTGATGAAGTTGTTTCTATTGGAGCTTGTATTCAAGCCGCAGTATTAACTGGTGATGTGACGGATGTTCTTTTGTTGGACGTGACACCATTATCTTTGGGTATCGAAGTTGAAGGTGGTTTGTTTAACCGTATTATTGAGAAAAACACCACGATCCCTTCTAAGAAGAGCCAAACGTATACCACAGCTGCTGACAACCAAACCGCTGTGACCATTCGTGTGGCACAGGGTGAACGTGAAATTTTTGCTAAAAACAAAGAGTTGGGTTTATTCAATCTTGAAGGTATAGCACCAGCAGCACGCGGAACACCACAAGTTGAAGTGACTTTTGATATTGATGCCAATGGTATTATTCATGTGCATGCTAAAGATAAAGGCACCAACACAGAAACATCCATTCGTATTGAATCTGGTTCTGGTTTGTCTGAAGCTGAAATTGAAACAATGAAGCAAGAAGCAGAAATGCATGCTGAAGAAGATAAAGTAGCCAAAGAAAATATCGAAACACGCAACCAAGCTGAATCATTGTTGCACTCCACTGAGAAATCATTGACTGATCACAAAGATGATGTGGATGCAGATACAACAAAAGCCATTGAAGATAGCATGAAAGCATTGCGCGAAGCCTTGGCTGGCGATGATGCTGAAGCTGTGAAACCTGCGGTAGACGCTTTGACAGAAGCAGCACAAAAATTAGGTGAAATCATCTATAAGAAATCTCAAGAAGCTGAAGCTGAAGCTCAAGCACAACCAGAAGCTGAAAAAGCACCAGAAGCCAATGATGGTAAAAAGAAAAAAGCAGATGATGTTGTTGACGCTGAAGTCGTTGATTGATGCCAGTTTTAACGAAGCTGTTCGTTAAAATATAAATGTTTCCTCCCTCTTGCTAAGCAAGAGGGAGTTTTTTAATTTTAGCAGTGTTTTGATCCTGCTAGCTTTTTCACACAGGATAACTATGACAACACAACGTGATTATTATGAAATTCTTGATGTTAGCAAAGATGCTGACATTAAGGATGTAAAGAGAAAATATCGCAAAATGGCGATGAAATACCATCCAGATCGCAATCCTGATGATGAGTCAGCGGCGGAAAAATTTCGTGAAGTCACCGAAGCTTATGAAGTGCTCAGCGACACCGAAAAGAGACAACGCTATGATCAATATGGTCATGCGGGTGTTGATGATCAAATGCAAGACTTCTGGTCACGTTCGGGTGCTGGTCAAGGCTCGCGTGCCTTCAATGATTTTGGTGATGTGCTTGGCGATGTGTTTGGCCAAATGTTTGGTGGTAGCGGTGGCGGCCAAAGCCGTGGTGCTGACCTGAGTTATCGTTTGAATATTACATTAGAAGAAGCCAATAATGGCTACGATAGTGAGTTAAATATTCCGAGAAAAGCCAGCTGTGATATTTGTCATGGTAGCGGAGCAAAGCCAGGTACACATCCTATTCCTTGTAAAACATGCGGTGGCCATGGCCAAGTGCAAGTTCAGCAAGGCTTCTTTGTCACACGTCAAAACTGCCCACATTGCCAAGGTCAAGGTAAGAAGATTGAATCACCTTGCACAAACTGTCGTGGTGCAGGCCGAGTTCAGCAGAAGAAAAAATTAAAAGTTCGTATTCCTGCTGGCATTTATGATGACGCGCAAGTGCGAGTGACTGGTGAAGGTGAAGCAGGGCCAAATGGTGGTGGTGCTGGTGATTTATACATAAAAATATCTTTGAAAGAACATGAGATTTTTGAACGCGAAGGTGCAGACTTGCATTGCAGCATGCCAATTACCTTTCCTCAAGCAGCGTTGGGTGCAGAAGTTCAAGCGCCAACCTTGTCTGGAAAAGTGAAGATTAGAATTCCAGCAGGTACCGAAAGCGGCAAACAGTTTCGTGTGCGCGGCAAAGGTGTGCAAGATGTTCGCCTTGGTAGCGTTGGTGATTTGTATGTGCAGGTTTATATTGATGTACCGAAAAAATTAACAGATGAACAAAAAACATTATTACATGCTTTTGCTGAAGGTACAGGGCATGATACTTATCCAGAATGTCATTCTTTTTTAGATAAAGTAAAAAACTTTTGGGATAGCTTAGCAAAATAAGTGTTTTCCTCTTGTCATCGCTGATGAGGGGTTGCACCACAGAAAGGGAAACAATATGCATAAAGTGATTATTGTGGGTGCATCGGGTCGCATGGGTCGGATGTTGGTGAGGGCTGTTGCAGAATCAGAGCATGCAAAACTGGTTGCAGCCACCGAGCGTGAAGGTTCTACTCTTTTAGGTGTGGACGCAGGCGAATTGGCAGGCGTTCAAACCTTGGGTGTGGCGATTCATAGTTCTATTCCAGAAGGTCTAGATGCTGATGTCATCATTGATTTCACCACACCAAAAGCCACCCTTGCGCATGCAAAGCTGGCTGCACAACGTGGTATTCAGATGGTGATCGGTACGACTGGCTTGGATAAAAATGAACTGCAAACATTATCTGCTATTTTAGCAGCCAGTGCGACAGTGAAGGCATCTAACTTCTCTGTGGGTGTTACCTTGGCCTTACAGTTGATCGAACAAGCTGCCGCAGTGCTGGAAGCTGATTATGATGCTGAAATCATCGAAGCACATCATCGCCATAAAGTGGATGCCCCTTCAGGCACAGCTTTGTCGATGGGTGAGGCTTTGGCAACAGGTCGTCAAGTGGCTTTGGACGATGTGGCAGTTTATAGCCGTGAAGGGATTGTGGGCGCGCGTGAATCAGGCTCAATCGGTTTTTCAGTGGTACGTGGTGGCGATATTGTGGGTAAACACCAAGTTCTTTTTGCAGGCTTGGGTGAAAGCCTAGAAATTCAACATACCGCCACAGACCGCATGACCTTTGCGCGTGGTGCTTTGCGTGCCGCCCTTTGGGTCGGTGATCAAGAGGCTGGTCTTTACGATATGCGTGATGTGTTGGGTTTGAATTAAGTCATTCATCACAGTAAGATAGTAAAAGCCAAGCTTAAAACCTTGGCTTTTTTTATGTGTTGCTTAAAGTTTTTTGCATGGCCAATCTTGGCCACCGATGGAGTGATGTGTGCCTAAAAAACAACTACGTTCTTTTGATTTCAAAATGAGCAGCAGAAACTTTAAAAAAAGAACATTATGAGGAAGAACCAGTTTAACGTACCTTTTTTCTTTTACGTTGTATTACTTTGATGACGTTGAAAAAATTTAATGACTTGTTTAATCTTCCTATGTATAAATTTATGCATAAGTATAATGTTAGCGAGTATGAGGTAACTAAAGATAAAGAATATCTTTTGTCAATGTTTGAAGTGTGGAAGAAGGAAAATAAAATGAATTCTGAAAAAGAAGAAGAGCCTCGTTTATTTGGTCTCTCAAAAACAAATAGGTGTTTTTCTAAAAAGGAAGATTGGGGTAAGAATAAGTTTAACTCTTCATTTCCTGCTTCGTTGCTATTTAGAATCAAAAAACATGAGCGCTAACTACCTTGCTATACAAAACGGAAAGTATACGCCAAGTACAATTGAAATTGAGGCTATTTTTGGTATTTCCACCCAAGATTCTGATGCATACTTTGCTTTTGAAGCAGAGTATACGCCTTTCCAAAAGTTTGTTATAGGTTCTTTACCTCGGACT
Organism: Mariprofundaceae bacterium; assembly: GCA_030950585.1. Lineage (GTDB taxonomy): Bacteria > Pseudomonadota > Zetaproteobacteria > Mariprofundales > Mariprofundaceae > JAUZRG01. The sequence goes on from JAUZRG010000033.1 coordinate 65,124, forward strand.
GATGTGGTGATTCGAAGAGACAGTACAAGCGACTGTATCTCTGGCTTAGAGGTTAAATTAACAGCATTACCTGATAATGAAACCTGTACTTTAGGCGAGGACTTATATGGCAGTGAAATAGTAGTTCGACCAGATACTATCGTTTATTTAGCTTGTAGCTTAATATTAAGTATAGGGGAGAATATCTCTAAGTACTTTGGAAAGGTTCACATTAGTGACTGGTCTGATGCTCAAGCTGTACTGCCAAACATAAAAAGTATTGTTGAGACTATTGAGACACTATCATTAGTTGCTGAAAATAAACAAAAACCTTTTTTGCTACAACCTATATGGAAAACGTTAGGTAAATCTCCATCTCTAGCCGATCAATGTTTGGATATATTTGTATGGAGTGATGCAGGTTTTGCAAATTTTATCTCTAAAATTGCAAATAGAAGCCCTAAGGCTAATAGTGTTACTAGACAAACAAGAACGGCTATTTGGCTATATAAAATGTTGTCTGACTTTTGTCGTGAAGGAAGATTTGATCATAAAGATATTATTGATCAGCTTTCTTATAATACAAGAAATGATAAAGCATTTGCATCTTCTGGTAAGGTTACCAATAGCTACATGTCTTGTGAAAGGTTAAAGAGACCAATTATTTCTAAAACGGAAATAAAAAACATCATTTTGGGCGGCGGCCAAAATTTACTAAGTCCTGAACGTCGTTTTGATGCTATTGTATTTAATTCACCAGAGCTATTTAAATGAGATGTGTTGATTTGTTTTCAGGCTGTGGTGGTCTTAGCTTAGGATTTGAAAATGCAGGTATAGACGTAGTAGCAGCTATTGACTCTTGGGATAAATCAGTTGATGTCTATAATGATAATTTTTCACACCCTTGTTATTTACATGATCTAAAAGATGAAGTTAGTGCATTACAAATAATCAATAAATATAAGCCTGATATCATCGCAGGTGGTCCGCCACGCCAAGATTTTTCTTCAGCAGGGAAAAGAGATGAATCTTTAGGCCGTGCGGATATGACATATCACTTTGCTAATATTGTTTGCTCGTACAAACCAAAATGGTTTCTCATGGAAAATGTGGAGCGGATTAAGAAAAGTTAAATCCTTAAAGATGTCGTGCATCAATATAAGCGTGCTGGCTATGGTTTAACAGCGGTTATCCTTAGTGCTGAGTATTGCAATACTCCTCAAGCACGCAAAAGATTTTTTCTTATAGGTTGTTTAGGTGTAAACCATAATGTTTTAATTCCCTCTTTAAAAAGTAGGCTAGATCATAAACCAATGACAGTACGTGATTATTTGGGGAGTTCTTTAGGTTTAGATTACTATTATCGTCATCCAAGGAACTATAGCCGTAGAGGTGTTTTTTCCATTGATGAGCCAAGCCCGACAGTGAGAGGTGTTAATAGACCTTTGCCTCCAGGGTATAAAAAACATTCAGGTGACCCTATTCACATTAATTTATCTGATATCCGTCCATTAACGACAATTGAAAGAAGTTATCTTCAAACATTTCCAGAGACGTTTAAGTGGAACGGAACTAAAACAAACCTAGAACAGATGATTGGCAATGCGGTACCTGTTAAGTTAGCTGAATTTGTAGCCAAGAGTATTTTAGAATATTGTGAAAATGGACATGTTAAAGAAGGAGTGCAAGGTAGTTTGTTTCCTCCAACCGAGCAGTTTATTTTGCCTACAAAGAAACTTCATACAGATACTCTTTCTGTGAAGCTTTAAAAAATCAAGGATGCTAATAGGAAATAATATGTTTTGGTCGTTAACTGAATTCAAGTCATAAGTGTAATTTTTTAACGATTTGCATTTAGTGTTAGTTAACCTATGAGGCTGGTGTTTGCATCACACTCCCGATTCTTTCACCATGCCGCCCATGACAAATCCACTTTTAACAGGCATCGACTCTCCTTTGCCATTATTCCCTGAAATCAAAGCAGATTATGTGTTGCCAGCTTTGGAGCATGTGATTGCAGAAAACAAAAAAGACATTGAAAAAGCTTTGGCTTGTGATGATGTACAGACTTTTTTGGCTATGTTGGACACACTTGATGAGCGTTTGCATAAAGTTTGGAGTCCTGTTTCTCATATGCAATCAGTGGCAGATACGCCTGAATTGCGTGAGGTCTATAGCAAGGCCGCGATGCTAGTGTCTGCTTATGCTTCGGAAGTGGCACAAAACAAAGCTTTGTTTAAAGCTATGAAAGATGTGCAACAGAGCGCGGCCTTTGCTGATTTACCAAAAGCCCGTCAAAAAGCGATTGAAGATGAATTGCGTGCTTTTACCTTGGCTGGTGCTGATTTAAACGATGCCGATCAGCAAACATACAAAAAGATTCAAATGCGTTTAACCCAATTGAGCAATGAATTTTCGCAGCATGTCTTGGATGCCACGCAAGCCTTTAGCCTGCACTTAGAAGCTGAGGAAGATGTGAATGGTTTACCTGAGTTTGCCCTGAGTGCAGCACGCGCCTTGGCCAAGAAAAAAGATTTAGATGGTTATGTGTTTACCTTGGATGCGCCTTCTTATATGCCGTTTATGGAATATGCCCATCGCCGTGATTTACGTGAACAAATGTACCGTGCTTATGTGAGTCGTGCTTCATCTGGGGACTTGGATAATACCCCTTTGATTGAAGAGACCTTAAAGTTACGTCAAGAAAAAGCACAATTACTTGGTTTTCCACATTATACAGCCTTATCTCTTGCCACCAAGATGGCGGAAAGCACGGAACAGGTGGTGTCTTTCTTGCGTGAGTTGGCACAGAAAAGCCGACCTTTTGCAGAAAAAGAGTTTCAAGACTTACGCGAATTTGCCGCGACCCACTTGCACATGGATGAGTTTGAAGCGTGGGATGTGCCTTATGCTTCAGAAAAGTTGCGTGAGCATCAGTTTTCCTTTTCACAAGAAGAAGTTCGGCAATATTTTCCACGCCAAAAAGTATTGGCTGGTTTGTTTCAATTGGTTGAAAAACTTTACGCCATTGATGTGCGGCCTGCAAAAGCCCCTGTTTGGCATGAAGATGTACAGTATTTTGATATTCTCAATGCTCAAGGCGATGTCGTGGCAGGCTTTTATTTGGATGCCTTTGCCCGTGAAGCCAAACGTGGTGGTGCTTGGATGGATGAATGCATGATTCGTTGGCAAAAGCCCAACGGTGATTTGCAAATTCCTGTGGCGTATTTGGTGTGTAATTTTTCCGCACCCTTAGATGGAAAGGATGCATGTTGGAGTCATGATGAGGTCATTACCTTATTTCATGAGTTTGGGCATGGTTTACATCATATGCTCACAGAACAAGATATTTTACCTGTATCAGGCATTCGTGGCGTGCCTTGGGATGCGGTCGAACTACCTAGCCAGTTCATGGAAAACTTTTGTTGGCAGCAAGATGTGCTTGCCTTTTTGTCTTCACACCATGAAACAGGTGAATCCCTGCCTCAAGCATTGCTCAAACGCATGTTTGCAGCCAAAGACTTTCACAGTGCCTTGCAAATGTTACGTCAAATTGAATTTTCACTGTTTGATGTCTTGTTGCATAGCCAAGCTGAAGCCACGCAAAGCGTGCAAGAAGTCTTGGATGCCGTGCGTGCTGAAGTGGCTGTGCTTTGTCCGCCAGCCTTTAATCAATTTCAAAACAGCTTTAGCCATATCTTTGCAGGTGGTTATGCAGCGGGTTACTTCAGCTATAAATGGGCTGAAGTGTTGTCTTCAGACGTATTTGCCGCTTTTGAAGAAGAGGGTATCTTCAATCAAGATGTGGCACAGCGTTTCCGTGATAGCATCTTAAGTGCGGGTGGTAGCCGTGACATGATGGATAACTTTGTGGCTTTCCGTGGCCGTAAACCTGAACTCGATGCCTTGTTGCGTCACAGTGGTTTGGCTGGGGATGTTTTAGAATAGGCTTTAAATTGTTCGCCAAAATCAGCGGCGTATTTTTTGCATCCGCTGATTTTGTTTGTGATTTTGTTTTAAAATCTTAGTTGCATATTAAGTTTAAAATAAATTTTTCCATTATTTTCTAAAATTAAATGACCAAACCTGTGCCTAGTCGTTGATGGCGTATCAAATTTAATGTTTTCAAACAAGTAATTTTCTAATGAAGCTTTATCTATAATATGAAACCCTACTTGTTCACCTGTTTCTTTTACAATGATAGTTCCGTTTGATACATAATCACCATCCCATTTCTTGCCAGCAAAAAAACCTAATAATATCGCAACTAATAACCGTTTTACTTTTACCTGTAATGAAATTAAATCCGTTCCAAAGGTATTCACATGATTAAAAATATTTTCCAAATTAGAATCTATCGCATTCGTTCTATTTAAATAAAATTCCAACAACATTGTTGACACTATTTCTGGGATTGAGCTATCCACCATTGCAAGGTTATATGCCATTGATTCAGTTTCAATTTTACTAAATCTAAATGTACCGCCGAGTGTATGAATTTTTTCAATTCTATCTTTTAATTTTGTTCTTGTGTTAATTGAGTTCACAATATCGATTGCGCTGGGTTGTAAATTTACAATTTCAAAAATGAAATTAGTATTTCCAGACGCATTAAGTAGAGTTGGCTTACTGCCTAAATAGGATTTTATGCCAAAGCCTTCATTTTCTTTTGATATTTTATTGTTGTTTATACCTAAAACGATATTTGCTTTTTGATTACTATTTCCACCTTTTATAATAGAAATGCCTAATTTGTTTTGTATTAAATCAAACTCAGGCATATTAAAAGTTTTGCTTCCAGATTTTATTCCATCAGCTAGATTTTGTAGAACATGATTATTTAAAAAGTCAGATACTTTAATATTATCTTCAAAACCTGTTGCTTTATTCTTTACTAAAACCATATGATCATCTTGTAAATAACAAGACTCTACAATATTTAGAGTCGTTACTTTTGTGACGTTGAAATGATCCATACTATGGTTAATATTAAGGTTTTTATCCGAAAGTATTAGTTTTTTATCATTGATGATTTTCAAGAATGAATATAGCTCTGTCCACTCGCCTTTGTTTTTAGTGTTTACCACATCCTCACCAGTGTTTTTCAATGTTTTTAAATGGGTGATTATGGTTTCACTGCATGCCTTAATGGCATTAATAGCAACGCTATTGCCTAGCTGTTTCATTGCTTGCGTATTTGCAACTGGAAATTCAAAGGTTTCAGGAAAACCTTGCATCTTTCTTGCCTGTTCGGGCATGATTTTTTTGACTTCGCCATCAACAAGATATGAGTCCCAGTTTCTGCGATCCGTAATCTTTGAGCCTCGTCCACCCACTCTTAACGTAAATCCAATTTCTCTTGAACATTCACCTCCCCAAACATCAGACATATTAAATTTCAAGGGAATTTTGGGAGGAAATGAAAAGCTTGATAATACACCTTCATTTTTAAACCCAATCATAAAGACTCTCGGTCTTAGTTGAGGTAAGCCATAGTCAGATGCTTTTACGACTTGATGGTGAAAGCTATAACCTAGTTCATTCTCAATAATATCCCGAATGACTTTAAAGGTATTACCGTTATCATGATTCACAATACCTCGTACATTTTCTAAAAAAAATGCTTGAGGCTTCTTTGCTTCCAATATTTCGACAATATTAAAAAACAAGTTACCTCTTTCTGATTTATGGGTATCATTAAAACCTCTTTTCTGACCAGCTTGGCTAAAGGGCTGACACGGAAAACCTGCACATAAAATATCAAAATCAGGTAAATCTATAGGGTTTATTTTTCTGATATCATCATTGAACATCCCATTAGAAAACAAGCTAGGGTTAGATTTTTTGAAATTATGTTCATATGTTTTCCGGGCAAAAGGGTCTATTTCAGAAGCAAACGCACATTCACCACCAAGTGATTCCATGGCAATGTGAAAACCACCAATACCAGCAAATAAATCTATAAATTTAAAATGACTCATTCTTTCATTGTTGCCTTTTATTTTAAAATTTTATTCATGTAATACCCATAAGGGTATTTAGATGTTGGTTGAACCCATTTTATGTTAATTCCATACTTGCTTCTTATCTCTCGGATAGTTCTAGTCCAGTCTCTTATTCCAGATATTTCTTGTAAATATGATGGGATAAACGCCTTTTCAGGTGAAAGTTCAAATAATACTTTTAATTTTTGAATACCACTTGTCTGTTGAGATACTAAATTCATTACTTCCAATTCTGTTTTATTTGTCATGGATAGATACTCCTTATTGCATAAATGCTTTTTTTAAAACCTTAGCAATCATGATTGAAACCCATTCTTTTAGCGATGTTGTCTCAACTTAGATGCATCGTTTTTACAAAAACAGATTCCCTTTTTCGCGAGAAAAACGGGCTTAGCTATGGTTGCATCACTCAGTTGATAATTCATCCTTATGAATCGTCCAAACTTGAATAGGTAGTTGATAAAATTCAATATTATCCATGAGTTTTTTATAATGCTTTTGATCCTTCTTACTCTTCATGATCAAGAGAATACCCGCTTTTTTATCGGTTAAGCGGGCGTAATGGATGGACTGACCAATGGCTTCAGCCCATTTTTTGGCAAAATCGACTTCGATGGCGTGACTGTCGGTGATGCAGTCACAGCGGGTTCGGTCTGATAAGACTTGTTCGGTTTCACCATCTTGTTGCTCACACCAGTAATTCTGATAATCCGCTTCATGAAGCTTGGTTTTTTTCTTTTCGTCTTTATCACAGGCACTGAGTAACAGAAGGCTGAGGCATAGAATGAGGATGCTTTTCATAGTTGGTGTGCATCAAACCATGTGCGACCAATGCCCACATCGACGACAAGTGGCACACGCAGTTGAATGGCGTTTTGCATGGCTTGTACCACAATGTTTTTGATGTGTTCAACGTGGGCTTCGTCTGCTTCAATGACCAATTCATCATGTACTTGCAGAATGCACTTGGCTGGCTCATTTTGAAGTTTTTGCTGCAAGTGAATCATGGCGACTTTGATGATGTCTGCGGCTGAACCTTGGAGTGGGGCATTGATGGCTGTGCGTTGGGCATACTTTTGCAGCATTTTGTTTTTGGAATTGATGTCAGCGACATAGACACGGTGACCATGCAAGGTTTGCACATAACCTTGTGCTCTGGCTTGCTCGAGCGTTTCATCCATGAAGGCTTGCACAGCGGGATAACGGGCAAAATAAGCATCAATGAAGTGTTGGGCTTCTGCGCGTGGTACTTTGAGTTGCTTGGCAAGACCAAAGGCACTCATGCCATATAATATACCAAAATTGACGGCTTTGGCGGCGCGACGCTGTTCGCCACTGACTTGATCTAAGGCAATGCCATGAATGCTCGCTGCTGTGGCACGGTGAATATCCAAACCTTGGCTGAAGGATTCAAGCAAAGCGGCATCTTGGGAATAGTGAGCCATCAAGCGCAGTTCAATTTGTGAGTAATCGGCAGCAAGTAATAACTTGCCTTTATCCGCAATAAAGGCTTTGCGAATTTGGCGACCATCTTGGCTGCGGATCGGAATGTTTTGCAAATTGGGTTCAGATGAAGACAAACGGCCTGTGCTAGTAATGGCTTGGTTGAATGAGGTGTGAACATGGTCTTGGACATCGCATAACTTGGGTAATGCACTGGTGTAGGTCGAATTAAGCTTACTGAGTTGGCGTACTTCGATGACTTTTTGGGCAATAAGGTGTTCTTCTGCCAAGTTTTCAAGGATTTCTTGGCCTGTAGACCACGCGCCTGTTTTGGTTTTCTTGCCACCTTTTAAGCCTAAACGGTTGAACAACACATCACCGAGTTGGGCGGGTGAATGCACGTTGAAGGTGCAGCCTGCAAGGTCTTGAATGTCTTTTTCTAAGGTTGTGATGCGGGCAATAAAACCTTCAGAAAGTTGGTTCAACATGGCAATATCAAGTTTTGCCCCTGTGTGCTGTATGTGGCTTAGCACTTGCATGACGGGGTATTCAATCTCGGTGTAACGCTCTAAACGCTGCTCTTCTTCTAAGCTTGCTTTGATTTTTTGGCCAAGCTGACGTTGAAGCCATGCTGTTTCTGCCATCATGGGGACAAGACTGGCTGCATCGACATCGGCAAAAGCTTGTTTCTTTCGTCCCTTACCTAAGATGGTTTCAGCATTGATGCATGAAAAGCCTAAGTGATCATGGGCGATGTTTTTTAGGCTGGGTGCATATTTGGCGGGATGCAAGCAATAGGCCAGCAACATGGTATCCCAAATGGTTTTGGAAGCTGGCAAGTTTTGCAGTGTGATGTGCATCAGCTTGGCATCAAACACAAAGATGTCTTTTGCTGCTGCCAGAATACTGTGAATGTGTTTTAGCGATGCTTCTGCTTCTAAGCCATGTTGGAGTGACACCATCCATGCATCTGTGTCGGTGGCAAAGGCAAAGGCTTGAATGTTGTTGTCTTGTCTATGCACATGCAGACCAATACTTTGTTGATTTAAGTCCATGCTGAGCTGTTGTAGCTGGGCTTGATCTTCAATGTTGTGATACTGACAAGCTTGCGTGCTATCTTCAGATTTTTGGTCGGTGGCTTGGAATTGCTGTGCCAAGCGGTTCAGCTCAAACTTTTGGCAAAAAGTGATCATTTCATCTTGGTTTGCTTGGGCGACGGCAAGGGCATCCAAATCACAAGGCAAAGGCACATCGTAGCGTAAGGTCACAAGGTAATAGGATAAGCGGGCATCCTCTTGATGTGCCAACAAGGTTTCACGGCGTTTCTTTTGTTTGATGTTGCTTGCTTGTTGCAGCACTTGTTCCATCTCACCATATTCATGCAATAAGGTGGCTGCTGTTTTGGGGCCAATACTGGGCACACCCGGAATATTATCTGAGCTATCCCCAGCAAGGGCTAATAAGTCACGAATGCGATTGGGCGCAACACCCCATTTGGCCAACACCGCGTCTTCATCAATAAATTTTTCTTTAAAACTATCGTACATTTGAACTTGTGTGTTGACGAGTTGCATTAAATCTTTGTCGGCTGAGGCGATGCTGACGCGCCAATATTTTTGTTGTGCCTGTACGGCTAAGGTCGCAATGACATCATCAGCCTCAAAGTTATCCACACATAACATATGCATGCCTAAATGTTGGGTGACTGCCATGATATGTGGCCATTGCTGGGATAATTCTTCGGGCATGGCTGAGCGATTGGCTTTGTAGGGGGTGTATTCTTTGTGGCGAAAAGTACCGCCTCTGGGATCAAACATCACCGCCATGTGGGTGGGTTTCAACTTTTCTTGCATGGATCGCAGCATGTTGATAAAGCCAAAAATGGCACTGGTTGGCTCGCCCTTGGAGCTATAAAAAGGTCGAATGCCGTGAAAAGCCCGAAAGGCATAGTTGGAGCCATCGACAAGTAATAAGTGTGGATTCATCGTATAAATACCCATTCATTGGCCGATGATAAGGCATCGGCATATTCGTAGTTCATGCCTGTGAAGGCGGTCATCGCAGAGGGTTCACTCAAGCGCTGTTGAATGATAAAGCGTGTCATCAAGCCGCGTGCTTTCTTGGCATGAATGCCAATGACTTTTAATTTGCCATTTTTTTCATCTTTAAAAACAGGGGTGATGACGTTGCTTAATTGACCCTTAACGGCTTTGTAGTATTCGTTGGAGGCTAAATTAATAATGTGTTGATGGCTTTGCAGTTGTTCGGCAATCAAGCCACCCCAAAAGGCGTAAAGGTTATTGCCACGCTCATTTTTTAGGCGTGTGCCCATTTCTAAACGATAGGCTTGCATCAAGTCCAAGGGGCGCAATACACCGTATAAACCCGATAAAATACGCAAATGATCTTGGGAAAACGCCATGTCTTCAGGGCTTAGGCTTGGGGCATCTAAGCCTTGGTAAACATCACCTTTAAACATATACAAGGCCGCTTTGGCATTGGCTGCATTGAAAGGCTGTTGCCATATGGAAAAGCGTTGTTGATTGAGTAAGGCCAGTTTAGGACTGATCTTCATGAGCTGCCCCACTGCATCGGGATTGAGTTGTTTCAGTTGCTCAATGAGCACTTGCGCATGCTCAAGCAATGCAGGCTGGGTGCAACGGTGCGGGTGTTGCAGCGGCGATTCATCAAGGGTTTTTGCGGGTGAGATGAGAATGAGCATGGTTTCTACCTTTCTATATAAGACAAGTGGGCGCACTTTTACAGAAAATAGGCCTAACGTCATCCCCCCTCTTGATTTCTGAACAGGCAGTCGATTAAATGCGTCGCATGCGTCCTATAACCTTTCTTTTCCCCTTATTACTTGTTGGTTGTGCTGATTTACCACCGATCTTCATGTCTCATGAAGATGGTCAGAAAAAAGCCACAGCCACAGAAACAAACGTTGGCCAAGAACCAAGTCGTCAGGCTTTGGAAGTACCACCTGAATTGCGTGGTAAAGTATCTGTACCTACACCTGAAAAAATTGCCAGCGCGCCAGATGCTGTTGCTGTTAAGCGTGTCAATCAAGCGATTGGTGAACCCATTGCTGCTGATAAAGAAGCAGTGGTAGGCAAGCACTTCACGCTAGATACTCGCATGTATGATCAAAGTACTGCGACAGTTTTTTCATCGGTCGTCGATGCGATGACATCACTCAATATTCCAGTACAAAGTGTCGATTCACCAAGCGGTGTTTTGACTTCAGATTGGATTCGCCAAGATGCAGGAACTTTGCAGGCTGCTGTGAGCACCATGATTGGTGGTGGTAAGAATTCTGTGCGCTATCGTTATGTGATTCGGGTGTTGAAAAATGATAAAGCCAAAACATTATTGCAAGTTCGTACTTTAGGACAAGTCTTTACCAATCGTCATTGGGTTAATCGTCAAATTCAGCGCAAAGTAAGCAATGAATTATTTAGTGCTGTGGAAGAAAGACTTTAACTTTATTTATCGGCCGACAAAAAAAGATGGATTGTTATTTTGTTGGTTGATTTGCAATAACACGCAAGCGTGGTTGGGATCTGCCCCAGCGGCAATGAGCTTGCTGACAAGTCGTGGTTGTTTATCCGCCACGGCGCGTGCAAGCGGTGTCCAACCTTGATTCTCGCGATTGGGAATTATGCCTGTGCTAAGTAGTACATCAGCAGCTTCTAAATGATGATTTTGAATGGCAATATCAAGGGCTGACCAGCCATGATGGTTGCGGCTTTGTGCGGCTGCACCTTGTTTGATTAAGCAGAGAATCATTTGTTCATGATTGTTGGCAGCGGCTCCTTCTAAGGGGCTGGATCCCAAGCTATTTTTTTGATTGACCTTTGCGCCTGCCTTGATTAAAAGTCTTGCTTTTTTCACATTTCCTTGTGTTGCTGCCAAGTGCAGTGGGCTATTGCCATCTTGATCTTGTTGGCTTGCAGAGACCCCTTCTTGCAGTAAATAAGCGGTCATGCGGTAGTGTCTTTGGTTGTCGCTATTGAAGTGAAGTAAGTTTTGCCCCGTTGAAGAAATAAGCTCTGACAGATGTTGATAAGTGCCAAAGTTTAATAAAACTTTGAGTTTACTGGTGTGGTGACTGAGCATGGCTGTGGCATAATCATTAAATGTTAGCATGCTGTTGTCGATATACGGTAATAGGCTAAATAATTTTTTTGCAGATAATGATAAAATCGCCTCGTTAAGCCATGATGGTGAAACATTCGCCCCTAATTGCAATAACAATACCGCCATTTCAGTTGAAGGTAATAAAATAGCATCATCTAATAGGTGTGGGTGTTCAAAGGTTTCAATCGTTGCCCCATATTCAATCAGTAGTTGAGCAATGCCTGTGGCATTGTGTTCAATACTTGTGCGTAAAGGTGTGCAGAGGGCTTTGCCTTGGTATGTTTTGTTGGGGTCAACACCTTGATCTAATAAATCATGAACCTCTTGTAGGTCATCATCTTCAATGGCAAGAATAAGTGGCGTTTTACCTTCTTGGTCATAAGTGTCTTTGAGGCGTTCCCAAACCAATACATCAGCCATACCGCTCGCATGTGCGCATTGATTACAAATGGCTGTGTCTTCAAAGTGAAAAGGCTCTAAATAGACTTCTTGGCACTCTAGGCACTTAAAATAGTGATCATGTGGGTGAATAGCTTTGCCTGAACCTGCACAGTAATGTGTTGAATGGCGTTGCTGGCTTCGTGCAACATGATCACCACAGTCTGTGCAAAAAAGATCATGGTTACTTTGAAAAACCTGTGAGTCATAGGCAGCATGACTTTGTGCTATTGTGTGTTTAAAGGTTGTATTATGCATAGTTTTTACGTCCACCTTCGATGACATTGAGCGCTAATTTATGCGGCCTATTTTGTAGCTCTTGATAACGTGACTCAATATCATTATGGAAATTTTCTTGCTGATACTCAATAAATTGTTCAAAGATATGCTCTGCTTCTTCTTGTTCACCTTGTTGCTGTAATAGGCAAGCAAGCCTGTAATAGTAATGCAAGTTATTAGCATGGAAGGGGAGTTGATGTTTGACCTTTTTAAGCAATTTAAGTGCCCGTTCAGGGTTATCTTTATATTGCCATAAGCGAGATTCAAGCAGGGTGTGTTTTATTTTTAATTGTTGATCGTCTGTATTTAAGCGGTGGCAATAATGGAGGGCAAGGTTGATTTGTCCTTTTGTAGCTAATAAACTAATTTGCTTTAATTTATTAAGGTATTTTTGTTGTGCTAACTCGATACTTTCATCTTTTTGAGCCAAGGGTTCTATGGTTGCAATAGGGATATTACGAAAACCACAGCATAGGCAACTTTTTGATTTAGGCATGACGGCATATGATTTACATTGTTGACAACGCACCCCAACTCTCCTATTTTTAGTGAATGCGACAAAGCTATAAATATGCTGCGAATAAGATATGAAGCGGTGATGAATAAAAATTAATTTGATGATTCAACGATAAAAATAGACTTCAGATCATAAAAAAAGGCTACGTAATAAATACGTAGCCTTTTAAGGCTTGAAGGTAAATGGTGAGCCGAGCTGGGCTCGAACCAGCGACCCGCAGATTAAAAGTCTGCTGCTCTACCAACTGAGCTATCGGCCCTCAAACTTGAGGCCGAACTTTATGGTGAGAATAAAAATTGTCAAGGGTTCTTTTTTTTTGATGCTTACTTGGCTATCGTTGAGGCATGTTATTAACCACTGTTCCCGACTATCATATGCACACACCTCGTTGTAACCATGCGATTGGTGATGTGATCGAGTATGCACAAGTAGCTGTGCAGCTTGGCATCAAAGAAATAGGTTTTTCAGATCATTGCCCTATGCCCAATGGTTTTGATGCGCAGTGGCGAATGAGTTATGAACAGCTCGATGCTTATTTATCTGAAATTGAAGCTGCGCGAGCACACTTTGCCGCCGACTTAAAGATTCGTGTGGGTTTAGAGCTTGATTATGTGCCACATCATGAAGCGTGGTTACAAAAACTAAGTGATTATTATGATTGGGACTATTTGATAGGCTCGGTGCATTTTATAGGTGATTGGGCTTTTGATAACGAAGACCATTTAGATGATTGGCAGCATAAGAATATCAATGAAGCTTATGTTTCTTATTATGATGTTGTGGCTGAATCAGCAAAAAGTGGTTTTTTTGATGTGATTGGTCACCCTGATTTAATTAAAAAGTTTGGGCATCGTGCAACTGCAAATGATCCTGCTGTGCATGCAGCTGAAGAGCGAATGTTGCAAGCGGTGAAGCAGGCGAATATTGCTTTAGAAATTAGTTCTGCGGGTTTAAGAAAACCTGTTGCAGAGGTTTACCCACATGCTAGAATACTGGCGCGTGCGGCGGAATTAGGTATTCCTTTTTGTTTTGGCTCAGATGCTCATGCCCCCGGTGAGGTGGGTTATGCGATGCAAGACTGTGTGCAAATGTTGGATGCCTGTGGTGTATCAGCAATTCATTCTTTTGAAAAACGTCAGCGTTGTTTGCTGTCTCTGAGGTGAAACATGGCTAAAGTCTTTATTAGTGGGGCATCAGGTGGATTTGGACGTGAGTTTGCCATACAGCTTGAAGCGATGGGTTATGATTTAATCTTGCATGGTCGAGATAGAGTTCGTTTACAACTCACCTTAGATGCATTGCAACATCCAAAAAAACATCTGTGCCTTATCGCTGACTTAGCAATACCAGAAGAGGTTGAGCAGTTGATTTCGCGCTTAAGGCAAGAAGATGAGTTGATTGCTTTAGTGAATAATGCAGGTTTTGGCGTTTGGGGACGCTTTGTGGAACGGGAATCCGTATTGCAGCAAGAAGTATTGCAAACAGATTTGATGGCTCCTATGCATATGAGTCACGCGCTTTTGCCTGCATTATTAAAAAGAAAAGGCTTTATGATTAATGTTTCCTCTTTGGCCGCAGAGACACCTTTACCTTGTTTGGCAAGTTATGCCGCTGCCAAAGCTGGTTTAACGTTTTGGAGTGAAGCTCTGCGTACGGAGTTGGCTGAAAAATTGAGAGTTGTGACCTTGGCACCAGGCCCATCACCAACGGGTTTTAGAGATCGCTCTGGTATGGTAGCGGGTAAAGGCTCATTTTTTCGTACTTCCGCAGGCGAAGTGGTTTCTCAAGCTTTGCAATGTTTAGAGCAGGGTGGGGGATATTGCATTCCAGGCTGGCGGCATAAATTATTATTTGTCATTCAGTGCTTAACACCGCGTTGTTTATCGTTGAAACTAATGTATAAATACCTTAGACTTTAAGGTTCCAGATAAAAAGTGAGGAATAAAAATGAATAAGAAAATGATAGGTATTGCAATGTTTTTAAGCCTTGTGCTTGCACCAGCTGCATGGGCCAATGAAGATGTCTATGATCATCATAAAGGCTCACATGCTAAAAAAACATGTCAGTTTGGTGGACATGGAATGAAGGCTATGGATAGCAATAAAGATGGCCAAGTCACATTAGAAGAGTTTATGGCTGGCTCAGAAAAGAAGGCCAAAGAGCGATTTGCCAAGAAAGATAAAAATGGTGATGGCGTGCTATCAAAAGCGGATCGTCAGATGTCAGCGAAAAAAGTGGATAAGATGTTTGAGCGTCATGACCTCAATAAAGATGGCCTTTTGAGCAAAGAAGAAATGTTAGGTCAAAAGAAGTAACTTGTTTCTAAGTATAGGAATAAATTGTTGAACTTGATAAAAAGGGATGTTATGAATGTTTAAAATAGCATCCCTTTTGCATGGCTTTCCTTTAGTTTTTATGTTGCTGCTTCTGGGCATGCATACAGCTGATGCTGTGGGAAATCTAAACTATAACCCTGATAAGCAATATGCCGAAGTGTGGCGTGTTTTCTATCAAGATGACTATGGGCAGGCAAAAGAACTCGCTAAAAAGATTATTCAACAAAAAACAGGTGTTGAAATTGCAAATGCATATTATATTTTAGCACGTATCTATGAAAGGGAGTCGGATTTTAAACGTGCCTTAGAGCATTACGACCTCTTTTTAGCTTATCGAAAAAAAGCGGTGTTTAGTATCCACGCTTCACGAAAAAGAAAAATGATTCGATCCGCTATTAAGCATGACAATACAAAGGCTCTGACGCATTTTTTGGCAGCTCTGGAAGAGCGAAATAAAGGTCGTATGAAGCGTGCCATTAAGATTTGCCGTCAATTGGTACAAGAGGATCCTAAAAATCGCCTGGCAGATGATGCCTTGCACATGATTGCCAATATTATGTTGATGGATCAGCGGGATGAAAATGCAGCCATTGCAGCTTACCAAGAGTTGATTGAGCGTTACCCATATAGTAATTATCGGGATCATGCTGAATTTGGTTTGGGGATGGCTTTAGAAGGTGCGAATCAATTTGAAAAAGCAAAGTTAAGCTATGGAAAATTAAGAGATCGTCATTTAAACATCAAGTTATTTGGTAGCTTAGCATTGGTTAAAGATAGTTTTCAATCCCGTTATTGGCATAAGAGAGCATCAGATCGTTTGGTCTATTTGCAAGAACATGCCAAGTTATATCAGCAAGGCAAACAAATATTAGCAAATCATACGATATTAACCAGTATTGGCGATCGCTTTCAATATCAACTTTATGATGATCGTGAACACATGCGTGACCTATGGAAGATTGTCCCTGACTATGGTTTTAAATCTACATCGCTCACGCATTGGATTACCCGCTCCACGCGGTGGAAGTGGGAGTCACCTCAACGCTTGCAAGCGTGCCATCGTGCGGGCTTTACCCCAGTTATCTCGTATTGGTATTTTGGCGATGAAATTACACCGCAATATGTACAAGAAAATAAAGAAAAATATTTTGAAGACATCCGCACACACCTCATTCCTTATTTACAATCAGTGCCAGAAGTGATTGTTCTTTTAGAGCCTGAATTTAATAAAAATGGGATTGAAAGTTGGCCTGAGTGGTCTAATGTTGCATCTAAAGCCATTCAGATGATTAAAGAGGCTGTGCCTGGTGTGCATATAGGCTTGGTGTTAGGAAATTGGTCAGGTGCTGACAGTGAAAAATTTCATGATTTCATTCGTCCCGTTGTGGAGATTTCCGATTTTGTTGGCTTTCAAGATATGGTTTCTACTTTTGAGTCTCCTATTATGTTTGATCCAGCTCATGACCCTGCTCAGCGTAGTATTCAACTGGCGAAAAGTTTATCAGAAGCCTTTCATAAACCATTGTATATTGGTTATTTGGCTTTTTCTAGTTATCGAGGCTGGGGTGAAAAACAAGCTTCTTTTTTGCATCAAATTAAAAAAAACATGCCGATTTATGCAGCTTTAGGTGTCTTTGGTATTGGTTATTTTTCTCTTTTTGATGACCGAGAGCATCATGGTTGGTTCTCTGAAGCTGAATATCACTTTGGATTACTTAAGGTTGATGGTAAGGAAAAGCCTGCTGCTGCGGTTTGGAAAGAGTTAGAAACTGATATCCGTGTGCAAAACACATCCGAGCTAGTGTTGGAAAAGTCTATTTCAATTAATAGGCATGACATGGATTTTGCTAAGGATTCTCACTTATTGATTGAAGCTGATTTTGATCAATGGGCAAGGTGGGCGTTACGGGTAGTGGGGAAGGAGTCTCATGCTATTTGGCGGACTTATGGTGCGGGTCATCATGTGCATGCAGCGTGGAATGGTATCTCTGATATTGGCTTTTTTAAAAACGAAGAAATTGTGATTGAACTTGCTGCTTACAACGTAAATGGAAAGCGCTTAGCACAAAGAACTGCATCTGTAGTGCAGCTAAAGAATATTCCGACGCTTAAAGGTATGCATGCTGTTGAGTTGATTCAAAATGAAACGGTTTTTGCTTGGGGTGACGCCTTGCTGGTTGCTGAAAAATCCAAGCGGGCTTTGGCCATGCAATTAGAGTTTAATACAATTTCTTCGGGTATTGTGATTCGCTTGGCAGGTAAAAAAACATTGAATGTTGAAAAGGTGTTGGCTGAGTCTGTGATCAGCATGGATTTTCGTTTGGATAAGCATGGTGCTGAAGGGTTGAGGATTGGCATACAGGATGAGAATGGCATTAAAATTCATGTGAATGCTGGAGCCTATGTTCATCCTGACACAGCGGCAGGTCAATGGCAGCGTATTCATATTCCTTTGAATGACTTTGTTCAACGGGCGGCACTGTCTGATCATAAGCCTGCATTTAATTGGAAAAAGGTGCGTAAATTATCTCTAGGTACTGCCCATGCACCCTATGTCATGCAGTTTGATCGCTTGCAATTGCAGCAATGGCAGTTTTATAAGCCTGTTGATGCAAATCTTTGATCTGAATGGTCAAGCATATGGCTGACAAAAGCCAAGGCAGCATTCCAATTAATGGCAACTTCATTGGAGAACCAATCGGACTTTTCATCACGGTAGCAGCGTAAAGGCGCATGAGAAAGCCAATGTCCTTGCTCTGCATTGGGGCCACCTGCTAAGAAACCACTTGGTACAGCATCAATACCATCATGATGAAACCAACTGTGGAAGAATTTTTTAACGCTGCGGGTGCCATAACCACTAATATAAGAATAGGCCATAGGATTCATACCCAGTAAATAATCCATGATACGCCGTGCGCCTTCTTGAGCTGTATTTTGTTTTAAAAGGTGGTCGATCATGAGAAGATCCAATGCCAAATAAGCCAAAAGACTATTAGATGCCCAAACCACATCCTTTTTGTCCAATGGCCATGCGTGAGGAGAGCCATCAAGGCGATGTTGTAGTTCTTTTTGGTATCTCTCTAACTGGGCTGGGTAAGGTGAAAAGGATTGCTGTTGATCTTTTTCAGCCATCAAAGTGGCGTAGATGGCAAAGTTATCAACCTCTACCCAAGGATGGCGTTTGTTATGAGGAATGCCTGCCTGTACATGATTAAATTGTGCGGACATGGCGTGTTGATATTTTTCTTGCCCTGTGAGGTGCCAAAGGCTTGCAGCTGCCCATAAGCGTTCATCGTAGTCACTGATATCTGGGCCATAAGAGCCTCCGTGACTATTGGGTGGATCATAAAAACCTCTGGCTGGATACATGCGGGGGTGCTTTTTTAAATAAGCCCATGCTTTGAATGCAGATTTTTTGTATTTTTCAGAAAAAACAAGGTTTTTTCTTTTCCATAGGCGAGCTGCCGTGGCCCATACGGCTGCGGCAAGCGCGGTATCTGATGTGGTCTTTGCGGAGCCTGTGCTACCGAGCATGCGGTCAATCACATAAAGTTGATGTGTGTTTTGTTCTGGGCCAGAAGAGCTCTGTTGTTTATTGCCACTTTCACTGGCAACCTTATGGTAAACACCGCCATCTTTTGCTTGCATCTTGATGAGCCAATCAAGACCAACCTTTGCTTCCTGTAGGGCTGCATCATGTTGGCCGACTTCTGAGAGTAAAAGCAATACGCCCGTGCTTAAAGCCGTTGTTGTGGCATAACGACCAAAGTCACCCGCATCATACCAGCCTCCGCTAACATCAATATGAGTACTTGGATTGCTTAAAAGCTGTGCTTTTTTAAGGTGTGCTGCTTTGTGGTGCCAACGTTCATGACTAATATCTATGCCTGCGCGCTGTAAATAAAAGAAATCTAAACTATCTTTTGCGAGTTGTTGCATCGGGCGTTTTGTTATCTTAAAGGATTCAGAGTGGTGTGTTGCAACACGCACAAAGTATGAGCCTGCTTGTTTTACTTCTGAGAAATCAAATGTTTGAACCCACTCTTGTGATGCTGTTTCATAGCGTGCTTGTGACAAAACCTTATCAAGAGCGACTTCTGATGTTTGAACATCAATTAATTGCGCTGAAGTTGCGATACTGGCTTGAATAACAGCCTGTTTTTTTGCATGATTTGCATAAGCATGTTGATTGACGCGAATGATGGGCACTTTTTCTTTTTCACGACCAGTAATACGAATGTCACTGATTTCAATGTCAAAATGATTGGCCTCATCTTGAGGTGTGTTTTCTATAAAAAGAGTAAAGGTGTTGGCCGTATCCCATTGAGGATGAAGTTGGCTAAGTTCTGCTAGTGGGATAGAAAATGTTTGCCAGTTTGGTGTGAGAGTGAGCGTTTTTGGCCAAATAGCCTCCAACTTTAAGGGTTCATGCCGTTGAAAAGAACGGTCACTAATACCAATGTGAATAGGGGTATTGTGTGCTGCTTTGGCATGAAGGATGAGTTGCGCACTTGGTAATAGACGTTTGATATCGCCAGTAACCCAGCCTGCTAATGTGATAGCAGCGCGCCATCCACCTGTTTGGTGTTCACCTTTAAGGTGTAAAACACTTCCTTGGTCTGGGCCAGATTCTTTCTTGAGGGGAACGCCTTCCGTGCAGTTTAAAAAGACATCGGATTCATAGCTATAGCACCAACTATAGGGGTAATGAGAAAAGCCTCGTTTAAGAGGCTTGTACTCATGTTGATTCCAAAGCATACCGTTAAAATAAATTTGATCGGGATAGCTTTCGCTTGCTATGGCATGACTGAATAAAAGTTGAAAAAAAACAAGAAAAAAAACAGCCCTCATACGCTGAATATTAGAGGGCTGAATATCATTGATTAATAACCTGTTTCGTCGGTATAGCGATCATTTTCGTAACGACGGCTAGGTACTTTTTTTCTTTCTGTTGTTTCTTTTTGGTAGCTATCACCGCTATAACGTTTTTCATATTGGCGACTTTGTTCGATTAAGAAACGACGAAAGTTATTCATGCTAGACTGTGTGAAGTAATGTACAAATGCGGTGATTTGTTCATCGCTTAGGCCAGGTGCAGACATAAGGTCACTTTCAAGTACAGGTTCGCTATCTTTATCTAAATAAGCTCTTGATAGACGGTTTTTACGGTTCCATTCATTGATTGTACGGTGATTCCATTTGCCACCTGATATAGCAAAGAATAATTGTAAGTCACCATTTTTCTTGATGAATAGAACAAGCTTACGTCCATCAGCATCGAAAGTAATAGCTTTGTTTTTAGACTTTAACTGCACATGCGAATAACCAATTTCTTTTATCAACATCACGATACGTTGTTGATAATATTTGTTAGAACTTGCTTTTTTAGATGTGTTTGTAGCATTTTTAAGCACTTTTAATGCATGCTCAATATCTTCTGAGTACCCTGTGCTTTCTGAACCTGCTTGTGCATTGAAGCTAAACATTAGTATGGTTGCTAGAAGGATAGCAATAAAGCTTTTCTTCATAAATGACTCTCCCTGTCTAAAAAACGACATATTTTTCTTATTGTTAAAAAGTATTAACTAAGTAGCGAAGCATACACAGCAAGCATCAGTGTTCAATGAAGATTTCAATTCGTCTGTTTTTTTGACGACCTTGACTTGTTTTGTTTGTGGCGACTGGGTTGGTGTGTGCTCTGCCTTCAATGCGGAAGCGATCTTGTGGAATGCGGTGACTCCATATGAAATAGCGTGCAACAACAGCGGCTCTTTTGGCTGATAGATCCCAGTTATCACTATACTTATGGCGCAATGGGCCGCCAATAGGGACGTTATCGCTATGGCCGACAATACGAATATTTTCACCTCTAGGTAATGTCTTTAATACATTCGATACTTTTTTCAGAACCACTTTACCATGTTGGCTTAAGCCGTCTGAACCACTGCGAAATAGAACAGCTTGAGACAAGGTAAGTGCAACTGAGGCATCTTTAATGTAGTCAACAGTGACTTGTTTGTTGGCAATTTCTGTCTCTAGGCGATGTTCAAGGTCTTGATATGCGGATTCAATATTACGAATTTGTAGGTTTAAATCTTGATTGTCACTTTGTAAATTATTGACATATTGAGATTCGTTTTTCATGCCGTCAAGTTCATTCTTGCTTTCTTTGTTACTCATACAAGCAGATAGCATAAGGGCTAACAAAAGGGTTAAGCCTAGTTGATAATTCATGTGTTTTCTCCTTTGTTTGTTACGGGGTGATAGTTTGAAATGTTGTTCCACCAGTTTGGATAAGGGGCGCGAACTTGAATGGTCTTGTGGGTAATGGGGTGTGAAAACTGTAGTTGCCACGCATGCAGTGCCATGCCTTTTCCACCTATTTTTTTAAATAGCTGATTGTTTTTTTGTTGCCCATACTTGTTGTCACCTAAAATAGCATGACCTTGTGATTGCAAGTGAACACGTAGCTGATGTGTGCGGCCTGTATGGGGTTTTAAAGCCACTAAGCCATAGGCGTATTTGTGGTACTGAGCACGAGATATGAGTTGGTAATCAGTTAAAGCTTCGACACCATCTTCATCACTAATGACCATTCGTTCACCTCCTTTTAGCTGGCCTTTGCTTAATTTATGATTAATTTGGGAAGCCGTTGGAAAAGGCTGGCCATCAACCCAAGCAAGGTAAGTTTTTTGAGCTTCCTTTTCGCGAAAGCTTTGTGTGAGCTTGCGCAATGATGCAAGGTGTTTGGCTAGGAGTAAACACCCACTTGTGTCACGGTCTAGCCTGTGAGCTAAACCCAATTGAGGTAACTCCATACTTTCGCGCAATTGTTCGATTAGACCATATTCATAGCCACTACCTGCATGCACGACAGTTCCGCCGACTTTATTCAAAACAAGGATATCAGCATCTTCGTATAAAATAGAAGGAAGGACATCAAGTTTTTTGATGGGCTTTGCTATGAGTTTAACTGCATCTTGTTCACGTAAACTAGCAGGAATAAAGATCTTATCATTGAGGTCTAAGTGTTGGTTTGGCTTGGCTCGTTTGCCATTGACCCTTAAGTTGCCTTTTCGTATCAAACGCATAATTAATGTGCGTGAGCTATGAGGAAAAGATCTAAATATCGCTCGATCTAAGCGACTACCTTCTTCATCTTGTGTGATTAGAAGGTCTGTGTTGTCGTACTGATGACTTGCCAAGATTCCTATCCTACCGTTAGAGTGCCTGCGTTAATTTACAGGCTCCGCACTCTGCACAGAGTTCACAGTGTTTGCACGTTGTGAAATTTGCACGACGTTTTTTGTTGATACAGCAATGCGTTGAGCCTGCTGACGAAATTTATTCGTCTGAGGATTTTGCACTCTATAACCATTCAATAGATACCAAAAAAACATGGTGTAGGGTTTGTTTCTATTGTTATTTAGTGGTCAGTCAAAGAACGTTTTTGATCGTTTTTTCTATGTGCAATTTCCCAGTCGAGAATACAGGAATGACTTGTGGAAAAGAAATGTATTTTAATTAATGCAGTACACCCTGAAGAGAGTCGGGTGGCAATTGCAGATCGTGGTTATCTTCAAGAACTTGAAGTTGAAGCAGCGGAAAAAGTTCAGGTAAAGAGCAATATCTATAAAGGTATTATTACAAGAGTAGAGCCAAGCTTGCAAGCCGCTTTTGTCGAGTATGGCTCTGCTAAACAGGGCTTTCTTCCGTTGAATGAAATTCACTCCGACTACTGGAGAGACGGCAAGCACGCTGATGCTGATGTGCGCAAAGCGCATATTCAAGATGTGATAGAAGGTCGCCAGCACATTTTAGTGCAGGTGGTTAAGGAAGAGCGTGGCAATAAAGGCGCAGCTTTAACAACTTTTATTTCTTTAGCGGGAAGATACCTTGTCTTGAGTCCTAATACGGCTAGAGCAGGGATCTCTCGTAAGTTAAATGATGAAGATCGTCGTACTGTGAAGCAATTGATTGAGCATTTAGATGTTCCACCAAACATGGGGATCATTGTACGCACAGCAGGTAAAGATCAAGAATTAGAATCTTTACAAAGAGACTTCTCTTATTTGCTTCGTTTATGGGAAGAAATTCGTATCAAAGCTGACGGTGCGAAAGTGCCATCATTTATTTATTTAGATGGTGATTTGGCAACGCGAACGATTCGGGATCACTTTAGTGATGATATTGAAGAGATTTGGGTTGATCAGTATGAGCTTTATCAACGTACAAAACAGTTTGTGCATGCTGTCCTTCCAGGTAAGGAAAAAATTGTAAAACTGTACCGTGATAAAGTGCCCTTATTTACAAAATTTGGTATTGAAGAACAGTGTGCAGAGATTTATGCACGCGAAATTAATATGAAATCAGGTGCTCAATTGGTGTTTGACCCAACCGAAGCATTAACATCAATTGATATTAATTCAGGTCGTTCGACTTCTGCCAAGCATATTGATGAGACGGCTCTTGAAACAAATTTAGAATCAGCACGAGAAATTGCAAGACAACTCCGAATACGTGATATTGGTGGCTTAATTGTCATCGATTTTATTGATATGAGTTCTCGCAAGCATGCTCAGTTGGTTGAAGAAGAATTGCGTAAAGCCTGCAAAGGTGACAAAGCGCGTATTCAATTTGCAAGAATTTCACGTTTTGGTTTATTGGAAATGTCTCGTCAGAGACTTCACTTGTCTATTCGGGAAAGCACATCAGAAGTGTGTCCGCGTTGTCAGGGCTTGGGAAGTATTCGTACAGTTGAGTCAATTGCACTTCATTTGTTAAACCGCATTGATGACGAAGCAAAATGCTTGAGAGAAGGGGATACGTTAACGATCCAGATGGCCGCAGAGGCGGTTGATTATTTATCGAATCACAAGCGTCAAAGTTTACTGCACATTGAAGATGTTTATAAAATACCCGTTTACTTACAGACACGCACAGAGATTCATCATCCGCATTATCGCATTGAGCGTCAATGGCAAGATGATAGTGGCCAAGCACGTATTGAAGTGCTTGAAGATACGGCAAAGGGTAAGAAGGTTATCCGAAGTCGACGTAAGTTGAAGCAAAACCAAAAGCCTGTTGTTGGTGTACCCACAGCAGAAGATGCTACCCCTAAAAAAGAAGAAGTAAAAACTTGGTGGGCTTTATTGTTGGATCGCTTATTTGGTTCACCAGTCACTGCTATGGAAGAAGTGAAGCCCAAAAAGACTAAAGTTATCGAAAGGAGGCAAAATAAAAAGCCAGCGGTAGCAGTCAAGAAGGAACAAGCTAAGCAAGAAAAGAAAGAACAACCTAAGGAAGAAAAAAAGGAAAAAAGTAGCGAGGGTGAAGTCGAAGGCACGCCATCTCGTCGTCGTAGAAGACGTCGTCGCTCGCCTCGTAAAGATGAAAGTGGTGTGAATACCCCACAAGCAGATACCATAAACTCTGATCAAAATACAACTCAGGATAAACCTAAGCAGGATAAACCTACACAGGATAAACCTACGCAGGATAAACCTACACAGGATAAACCTAAGCAGGATAAACCTAAGCAGGATAAACCTAAGCAGGATAAACCTACACAGGATAAACCTACACAGGATAAACCTACACAGGATAAACCTACACAGGATAAACCCAAGCAGGATAAACCCAAGCAGGATAAACCCAAGCAGGATAAACCCAAGCAGGATAAACCCAAGCAGGATAAACCCAAGCAGGATAAACCCAAGCAGGATAAACCCAAGCAGGATAAACCTAGTATGTTAGTAGATAATCATGTTGTGAATGACAAGACTGTTAAAAGTATTGAAGTTTAAGCTTTGAAAGTAATGTTTTTAAAGCGTTTTAAACGATGTTAGTATTTAAGGTTGAAGCTCAGCAGCATGGGTTGAGGCTTGATGTTTTCTTGGGGCATCATTGTGATTTATCACGTCAACGCATTCAGCAGCTATTGCGTGATGGACAGGTGGAAGGAAAAGGTTCTTTAAAACCTTCCGCTAAAGTCGTGGTTGGCATGATGTATGGCATGACAATCCCCAAAATAGAGCCGTTACAGCTTAAGCCTGAAAATATTGCCCTTGATATTTTGTATGAAGATGATGAATTATTGATTGTGAATAAAGCGCCTTATATGGTTGTTCATCCCTCACATGGTCATGATACAGGTACGTTAGTGCATGCATTACTACATCATTGCCCCTCTTTACCTGGTATTAATGGTGTAGAACGTCCTGGCATTGTACATCGTATTGATAAAGGAACTTCTGGTAGCTTGGTGGTTGCAAAAACAGAGGCTGCACATCGCGGTTTAAGTGGTTTGTTTGCAACACACAGTATTCAAAGAGAATATGTTGCGTGGTGTCGTGGTATGCCTTGTTGGAAAGATAAAAGAATAGAATCTTATCTTGCACGTCATCCTCATCACCGTAAAAAAATGGCCGTTGGCTTACAAGGTAAACATGCCATCACGGATGCTTGTGTTGAAAAGTTATACTCAGGTTTTTCTAAGATTCGTTTGAGATTACATACAGGAAGAACCCATCAAATACGGGTTCACTTAAGCCATGAAAGATTTCCGTTACTGGGTGATGAAACGTACGCAAGACGTTTTCAGCCAGCAGCATCTTTGGGTGTTGGGTTACAGATCGCAATCGGAGCTTTAAACCGTCAAGCTTTGCATGCAGAGGTTTTGGGTTTTATTCATCCAGTATCTAAAAAACATATTCAAGTTAGCGCACCTTTACCCTCAGATTTAGTACAGTTAAGCGTTGCTTTAGAAGGTTCTTGCAGACTTTAGAGTTGTTTTGTGACGTTCCCCCAGTCTTTTTTAGATCAAGGTATTCTATCGTAAACGATGTTTTATCTTCAACTATGACACATTTGTAAGTGCTTAATGCGGGTATATCCAATGTTTTTAAATTTATTTTGATAGATAGTGTAAATTATAGGTAGGCACGTATGAGAGAAGCTAAATCGAAGATTCTAATTGTTGATGATGAGTCAAGAAATAGAACGCTATTATCTGCTATTTTAAAAAATGAAAAGTATGATACATGCGAAGCTAGCAATGGTGCAGAAAGCCTTCTCAAAGCGGTGAGTGAGCAGCCTGATTTAATTTTGTTAGATGTGATGATGCCTGTGATGGACGGTTACCAAGTTGCTCAGGAGCTAAAACGTATTCCAGAAACACTGAGTATTCCTATTATTATGGTGACAGCACTGAGTGATAGGGACTCGCGCTTGCGTGGTTTGGAAGCGGGAGCCGAAGAGTTTTTATCAAAACCAGTGGATCGTTTGGACTTAAAAATCCGTGTGCGTAACCTCATTAAATTAAAGCAAATGCATGACGAGTTACGGCGAAGCAATCAGACGCTTGAAAAATTAGTTGCAAAGAGAACGCAAGCGTTAGAAGTCTCGTTTTCTGAAAGTATTTTTGTATTGATGCGTGCGGCTGAATTTCGTGATGATGATACGGGTGCACATGTGGCTAGAATTAGTCACTACTGTAAGCATTTATCAAAAATTTTAGGCATGGATAAGCACTTTTGTGATGATATTTTTTATGCGAGTCCAATGCATGATATTGGAAAGATCGGTATTCCAGATCATATTTTATTAAAGCCTGGCTCCTTCACGCCCGAAGAGTGGAAGATCATGCAAAGTCATACGATTATTGGTGCAAAGATCCTTGAAAACGTCACATCTCCTTACCTTCAAATGGGCAGAAGAATCGCTCTTTCTCATCATGAGCGTTGGGATGGTGGCGGTTACCCTCATGGTTTAGAAGGCGAGGGTATTCCTATAGAGGCACGTATTATGCAAGTTTGTGATGTCTATGATGCTTTGCGTAGTAAACGACCTTATAAAGAATTAATGGATCATGATACCGTTATGTCGATGTTGTCGCAGCAAACCAGTCAGTCTGATGCTTTTCAGTTTGACCCAAATATTTTAAATGTTTTTATTGAAAATCATCAATTGTTTGAGGACTTATTTGAAGGTGCACATCGCTAAAGCAAGTCACCTTTTTAGTGTGAGGCCAGAGCTTTAAGGTTATGGCGTTATTGTGTTTCTTTTTAAGTTACTGCTAGCGTATCGATATATTATTAAGTGTAATTACCTTGTGAGAGGGGTTTATGGGTTTTAAAAGAAGTTGGTTAAATGGTCTTTTTATCGAACGTCAGTTTCGCTTGCGTCATATTGTTCGGCTCCTGATGTTATCTCTTTTTAATGTTGTTATTTCGGCGGTCGCGCTGACAATGTTTTATCAAGAGTTAATGAATGTGTTGTTGTCTGTGGACTCTCCCTTTGCGCTGATGCCTGATGAAATGGTAGATATTTCTATACCGGGTCTACACGACATCTTGATACTTTGGGTTGGTTCTTTAGCGGGTGTTGTTGGTTTAATCACATTGATTGGTGGTTTTTTGATTACCCAAAAAGTGATTGGTCCTGTTTATAATTTAAAACAAAAGCTTGCTCTGGTTCAAGCTGGCGATCTGACTGTGGATATTAAGTTTAGAAAAGGTGATGAGTATCAAGACCTTGCCGATTCAATCAATCAAATTGTGAAAGATAAACGTGCGGTTATTCGACTTCTAAATGAAGCAGTTTATGATATTGAAACACTGGATAACTTACCTGCTGATGTTCGTGAAAAATTTAAAAAAATATATAAGACCATCGATCATTATCAGTTTTAGGTTTTTAATTTCCAACCTTTTTTCCATAAGAACCAACTTAAGCATACAGCAACAATACTACTTATCGAGCTAATCATGATGGCTTGTTGTGGGTCACTCTCACTGATACCAAGTACGCTGTATCTGAAGCCATCAATGAGATAATAAAACGGGTTGTAGCTATTGAGGGTTTGCCACAGTTCGGGCAACTGTTGTGTGGAGTAAAAAACACCAGAAAGAAAGGTGAGAGGAAGCACAACAAAATTAGTGATGAGTGACATATCATCAAATTTTTGCGCCCAAATACCACAGCAAAAACCTAAGCTACCCATGATTAGGCTACCCATGATCATGAAATAGAGACTTAAGAATAGGTGTTGTGGCCATACATCCATAAACTGTAGAAAGACAAGCCATAAAACTAAGGCAATGAGCATGGATCGTAAGCATGCTGCGGTTAAGAAGGCTAAAGCAACTTCAAAAGCAGTAAGGGGAGCCATTAATAAATACACATGTACATGCATGATTTTAGATGTGAGCAAAGAACTTGCTGTATTGGCAAAAGCATTTTGCAAAATCGACATCATGATCAAGCCAGGAGCAAGAAAAGTGATGTAGTCAACATTGAAGCCCACCACAGTACGATCATTCATCGCATAACGAAACACCAGCATATATAAGAGAGCCGTGAGTGCGGGTGCAAGGACGGTCTGGGTTTTTACTTTCATAAAGCGTGAGCATTCTTTGGTAAACAATGTCCACGTACCGCGTGCATTATTCATTGGGTAACCCTTAAAAAAATATCTTCTAAATTTTCTTGTTGAATATCCACCTGACAAGGCTCGCCATAATGTTGCACTGCTTGGCTATAAGCAGCATGAAAGGACATCTCTGTATTTAATGTGATGCGCATGGTTTTTTGATCACTTTGTATTTTGAAATCTGCAAGTTGGGGTTCTAAAATAGGCTTGTTAAACTGTAAAACAAGTTCACGTTGAGCAAAAACATTGATCATATCTTGCATGTTTTGTTCACAAATAATCTTTCCTTGATTTAAAATAGCGACTTTATTGCAAAGCATTTGTGCTTCTTCAAGGTAGTGGGTGGTGAGTAAGATAGTGCTACCTTGTTGGTTTAACTCTTGCACAAACGACCATAGCTGTCGCCTTAGTTCAGCATCCACGCCAGCAGTAGGTTCGTCTAATACGATGAATGGGGGTTTGTGAACCAATGCTTGTGCAATGAGTAATCTGCGCCGCATACCTCCAGACAACTGGCGTGCATTTTTATCTGCATGTTCATCGAGCTGGAGACGTGATAGTAATTCATCTAGCCATTTAGTTTCAAGTTTTTGACCATATAAACCTGCGGTAATATGCAGAATTTCTTTTACTTTAAAAAAGGGATCAAAAGCCGCTTCTTGTGGAACGATACCTAAGCGTCGTTTGCACCACATTTTATCTGTAAATAGATTTTTTCCAAAGAATGTGATTTGACCCTTAGTGGCTGTACTCGTGTCAGACAAAATATTGATCAAGCTACTCTTTCCAGCACCATTAGGGCCAAGTAATGCGTAAAAACTTCCTTCGGGAATACAAAGGCTCACATCATCAAGGGCTTTTTTTTGATTACCATAAACTTTGAAAAGGTTTGATATTTGAAGGGCTATTGAATTGTCATTGATCATTGATAATTACTAGTATGACCACACCCTGCGCCACTTTCTGCTGGCGTGAATGACTTACCACAACCACATGTAGAGCCAGCATTGGGGTTTTTAATCACAAAGGAGGCACCTTGCGTTGTTTCTTTGTAATCCACTTCGGAGCCATCAAGTAATTTTAAGCTCATAGGATCCACTAATAAATGTACACCATGTGAGTCTATTTTGATGTCTTCATTGTTCTTTTCTTCATCAAAGCTAAAGCCATATTGAAAGCCAGAGCAACCGCCTCCATTGACAAAAATACGTAAACCTAGCTTAGAGTTTTGCTCTTGTTCTAATAAGTTTTGAATTCGATTAGCGGCACTTTCTGTTAAGGTTAAAGACATTTTTTTCTCCTGTGCGGAGAAATCTAGTCTTTTGTTTTAGATAAATAAATAATGAGCATGGCATATTAAAATATTTCTATGAAATTCAAGTGAAATGGATTGCAATCAGAGAGCTACTTTGTCATCGTGCGGATATTCTATATATGTGATAAATATACATGCTTAGAAGATTAAATTGATATAAGTTTTTAAAAAAGTTAAGGGGATATTCATGGCTATTCTGGATCAAGAAAAAGGGCATGTTGTTATTAGAGTTGTTTTTGCAGGCGCACCTCTTTCAGGTAAAACCGTAAGCATTCAATCCTTAGCTGGCCTTTTAATGGGTGGGAAAACAAAAAATTTAGTCATTTCTCCTGAAGAAGCACATGGACGTACCCTATATTTTGATTGGATGGAATATACAGGTGGGTTATTTCATACTTATAAAGTTCGTTGTCAAATTGTTAGTGTACCGGGTCAACGGGCACTAACAACACGTCGACAACATATTATCGAATCAGCTGATTCGGTTATTTTCATGGCCAATTCCCAAAAAGATAATCAACAAAGAAACATTGAGTTCTTACAAGAAATGCTACCTTGGCTTAATCAAGATGAGGCTCCTATACCTTGGGTGATTCAAGCCAATAAGCGAGACCTGCCTAATATTGTCTCAATGGATGAGCTTAGAGAATCCTTGGGTGATGCCGCTAAAGATCAGCCTATGATTCCTTCTCAGGCTGTGAATGGTGATGGTGTCAGAGAATCTTTTGTTGCAGGTGTTCGTTTGGCTTTGTTTCGAACACAATCACTATTTGATCTTGGTAAAGTTCCTTTGGGTGTACCTGATATTAACAGTGCTCAAGAGTTGATGAGTTTTATGGAAGAGCAAGATGAACGTTTATTTACTGAGCAAATATCAGTGGGTGAGGACTTGGATTTATCTGCTATGCATGAGGATGAGAGTATCGCACTGACTGAGTCATTATTGGCTGGTGATACGATATTAGAAAACAGTGAAAGTATTGTTGACGATACAGAAGCAGCTTTTGTACAGGAAGAGAAAGCGATTTCTGAAGATCCTGAAGAATTATTATTAGCCCTACGTGATCAAGGCGAGTCCGAAGTAGCCGAAGTAGCCGAAGTAGCCGAAGTAGCCGAAGTAGCCGAAGTAGCTGAAGTAGCCGAAGTAGCCGAAGTAGCCGAAGTAGCCGAAGTAGCCGAAGTAGCCGAAGTAGCCGAAGTAGCCGAAGTAGCCGAAGTAGCCGAAGTAGCCGAAGTAGCCGAAGTAGCCGAAGTAG